>WLNA01000049.1 GCA_009726065.1 Actinomycetota bacterium | reverse complement strand
CGGTCGCTACGAATTGGGCTCCTTGGCCATGGCTAATGCCGGCCCCAACACCAACGGATCACAGTTCTTCGTTATCTCCGGCCCCGACGGCATGCGCCTGCCCCCGCTCTACAGCCTCTTCGGCAAGGTCGTCAGCGGTCTCGATGTGGTTCAGACCATCAATGATTTGGGTTCAGGCTCTGGTCGTCCGAGTGAAGTCGTGACGATTCAGTCCGTCACCATTACTGAGCGCTAGAGACGTACCATTCGCCCGAGTGGCGATAGATACCCATCTTCGGCTCGACCACGTATAACTCCACGTCGTCGGTTACTAGTTCACGCGTTCGTTCCAGCGTGGGGCCCTCGATAGTCACAATCGCGTCCGTAAAAAGGCCCATGCCCGTCGTCGGCGCTCCGCCACGAGGATCAATCATGGGGTCACCAAAGACGGTAGCCACCGATCCAATCCCCACCACCAGCGAGGCGTCGCGCAGCGCCCGCTCAACTTCGGTTTCTCGCAACGTGCTGCGCAGGTGTAGTGGCGATCCATCGGTCACGATGACGGCATCGGCCTCACGGATCCGCCGGGCGAAGTGCTCGTTATTGGCCGACTCTTTATCGGTAATGAGCAGGGCCTCAACGCGAAACGCAGTAGCCCCGAGTAGTTCAGCCACGGCAATCGCCGCCTCGGTGGCCCCAGTAAAGACGGCGGCCAACGGCAGGATTACCACGTCGGCCTCGGTTGGCAGTTGGGCCACCAGACACTCGGCCAGCGGAAACTCTGAGCCGGCGGCGAGGAAGTCGGGAGAATGAATAGTCACCCCTCTAGTTTGCCCGCTCCGGCAAATTTCGCCACCACCTGACGCCGATAGAGTTTGAGCATGACTATTAACAAAGTTGGCGTTATTGGATCGGGCATCATGGGCAGCGGCATCGCAGAAGTTGCCGCCGGCGCTGGGTGCACCGTGATTCTTCGAAGTCGCTCGCAGGCCACTGCTGACGGCATGATTGCTGGGCTCGAGAAGTCGTTAGCCAAGCAGGTGGAGCGAGGCAAGAAGAGCCAGGAAGACGCCGACGCCCTGCGCGCCCGCGTCTCGGCGACGACCAGCCTCAAGGACCTCGCTGACTGTGACCTCGTCATTGAGTCCATCGTCGAAGATCTCGGAACCAAGAAGGCCCTCTTCAACGAGCTCGACGGCATCGTCAAGAGTGGCGCCATCATCGCGACCAACACCTCAACGTTGCCCGTCATCGAAATGGCCATGCAGACCTCTCGTCCCGAGAATGTCTGTGGCGTGCACTTCTTCAACCCGGCCACCGCGATGAGCCTCGTTGAAATCGTGGCTCCGATTACGGCCAGCGACGAGACCCTCGCCGCCGTGACCGAGTTCGCCGCCGCTTGTGGCAAGGACCCCGTTCGTGTGAAGGACCAGGCCGGCTTCATCGTCAACGCCCTCCTCTTCCCCTACCTAAACAACGCCATCAAGCTCTTCGAGTCGGGTGTCGCCTCCAAGGAAGGCATCGACATCGCCATGAAGGGCGGCTGTGGCTTCCCCATGGGACCATTCGCACTCTTGGACCTCGTCGGCTTGGACACCTCGTTAGCCATCCTTGAGGCCCTGTACCTCGAATTCGCCGACGCTAACTACGCCCCCGCACCACTGCTGAAGCGCATGGTTGTAGCGGGTCAACTCGGACGTAAGTCGGGCACCGGCTTTTTTGATTATCGCAAGTAGGTCGTTCCTCAGCCTCTGACGAACGACTAGATAAAGGAGTTTGAGATGGCCGAACGATCGAAGCCTTGGGTGATGCGGACGTACTCCGGTCACTCCACTGCCGCCAAGTCCAACGAGCTGTATCGCACCAATCTTTCCAAGGGCCAAACCGGCCTCTCGATTGCCTTCGATCTCCCCACGCAGACGGGCTACGACCCTGACGCCTCGGCGGCCGCTGGCGAAGTGGGCAAGGTTGGCGTTCCGGTAGCCCACCTTGGTCACATGCGCGAACTCTTGAATGAGATTCCCGTTGGCGAGATGAACACCTCGATGACCATTAACGCTACGGCCGCCTGGCTCTGGGGTCTCTACCTGGCCTACGCCGACGAGCAGAATGTGCCATTCACCGATTTGTCGGGCACCACGCAGAACGACATTGTCAAGGAGTACCTCTCGCGCGGGACATTTATCTTCCCCCCACAAGCCTCCAAGCGTCTCATCGTTGACATGATCGCCTACGGCATCAACAACGTTCCTAAGTGGAATCCCATCAACGTCTGCAGCTACCACCTCCAAGAGGCTGGCGCTACCCCCGTGCAGGAAATTGCCTACGCCCTCGCCACGGCCATTGACATTCTCGATGGCGTCCGGGACTCCGGCAAGATCTCGCCCGACCAGCTCCCAGAAGTAGTGGGCCGTATTTCATTCTTCGTTAATGCCGGCATTCGTTTCGTGGAGGAAATCGCCAAGATGCGCGCCTTCACCGAGATGTGGGACCGCATCTGCCGTGACCGGTACGGCGTCACCGACCCCGCGATGCGACGCTTCCGTTACGGCGTACAGGTCAACTCGTTGGGTCTGACCGAACAG
Source organism: Actinomycetota bacterium (assembly GCA_009726065.1). GTDB lineage: Bacteria > Actinomycetota > Acidimicrobiia > Acidimicrobiales > RAAP-2 > RAAP-2. The sequence goes on along the minus strand of WLNA01000049.1, from coordinate 5,920 downwards.
CAGCCCGAAAACAACATTCAGCGCATCGTGCTGGAGATGCTGGGCGTCACCATGTCGGCCGATGCTCGCGCCCGGGCCGTTCAGCTCCCCGCCTGGAACGAGGCGTTGGGTCTGCCCCGCCCCTGGGACCAGCAGTGGAGCCTCCGGATGCAACAGGTGCTCGCCTTTGAGACTGACCTTTTGGAGTACCCCGACATTTTCGACGGTTCGCTCGTCATGGCCAACAAGACCAACGAATTAATTCACGCCGCACAGGACGAACTCGATGAGGTACTCGCCCTCGGCGGGGCCTTCAACTGCATCGACGAGTTAAAGGCCCGCTTAGTGGCGAGTCAGGCCGAGCGAGTTGCTCGGATTGAAACTGGTGAACAGATTGTGGTGGGCGTTAACAAGTACGTCGAGACCAGCGAATCACCACTCACCGCCGGGGACTCGCTCGAAGCCATTATGAAGGTCGATCCGAAGGTCGAAGCAGAAACTATTGCCACCGTGCAGCAGTGGCGTGCCGGCCGTGACGAAGCGGCCGTGACGAAGGCTCTCGAAGAACTCTCGCGAGTCGCCCAGTCCTCGGACGTAGCCGACAACATTATGCCCCCCACCATTGCCCTGGCAAAAGCGGGCGGCACCACCGGGGAGTGGGCCAACTGTCTGCGTGCCGTTTACGGTGAGTACCGCGCGCCCACTGGCGTACGCGCCGGGGTGGCGACTCGAAGCAAGGAGTTCACCGCACTCGTGGAGCGCTCCAAGGCCCTCACCGCCAAACGTGGAACTCCGCCCAAGATCTTGGTGGCCAAGCCCGGTCTCGACGGACACTCCAACGGTGCCGAACAGGTGGCCGTGGCCGCTCGTGACGCCGGTTTTGAAGTCGTTTACCAGGGGATCCGCCTCTCCCCCGAAGAGATCGTGGCCGCTGCCCGTGACGAAGACGTCGACATTGTTGGTATCTCGATTCTGTCGGGATCGCACATGTCCCTCGTGCCTCGCGTAGTCCAGGGTCTCCGTGACGCGGGCGTGGAAGCGCAAGTGGTCGTGGGTGGCATCATCCCCAAGGCCGACGAAGAAGTACTACTGCGCGAAGGGGTTGTTCGGGTCTACTCGCCTAAGGACTACTCACTCAGTCACATCATGAGCGACATGCTGGAACTCGTAGAGGGTTAGAGCCAGTCCTTCTTTTTGAAGATTCGGTAGAGGACTGCCGACAGCAACACCATGATGCCGAACGACATCGGGTAGCCGTAGTACCAGTGGAGCTCGGGCATCTTGTCAAAGTTCATGCCGTAGATCGAAGCGACCAAGCTGGGGGCGAAGAAGATGGCACCCCACGCCGAGATCTTCTTCACTTCTTCGTTCTGGGTAATGCTGGTCTTCGCCATCTGTTCCATCTCTTCGTTTAACCGTTGGTTAACGAGCGAGTTATGCACAACGAAGGCCTCCTGCAAAATCGCGCGGTAGGTTTCCGTTCGATCCGCAATACGGCGATCGTGATCCTTAACGTCATTGATCCGTTCGAGGAGTCGAGCGTCAACACCCTTGCTGGCGAAGTGGGCGGCAATCTCGGCGAGGATGTCCGAAATCGGGCGAGACGCTCGTTGGAACGCGAATATCTCTTTGGTCAGTTTGAAGATACGACGCGCAACGTTTGTATCACCATCAAAAATCTCATCTTCAATTTCATCGATGTCGTTTTGTACGCCATCCAGCACGGGAGCGTACTCATCCACCACCTCGTCCAAGATTGCGTACAGAACTGCTTGCGGCCCCAGATTCAACAGCCAAGCGGAGTCCGCTTCTAGCCGGTGGCGAACTTTGGCCAAATCTGGCGTGGTGGACCGACGGAATGTGATCACGAAGTCAGATCCAGTGAAGATGTGAATCTCACCAAACTCCACCGTCTCGGAGTGTTCGTCGTAGACAGCGGGCCACAACACGGTGTAAGAACAGTTGTCGTAGTGCTCGAACTTGGCCCGCTGGCCGCCCGTTAAGAGATCTTCAACGGCCAGTTCATTGAGTCCAAACTCGGCGGCCACGGTGTGCACTTCATCGGGTGTGGGGTTGAGATAGCCAATCCAGGCCATGCTGCCTGGTTGTTGCATCGCTTCACGGGTTTGAGTCAGATCCGTCGGTTCGGCTACGACGACACCGTCGACGTAGATCCGATTATTAACAAGGCTCATTCCAACGAATCTAACCTCGGGGGCGGCGCAGCGATGAAAGGTAACTGGAATCGAACCAACGACCGCTAAATCGGTACGGTGGCGTTTCGTCACGTACCACTTCAACAGCGTTCGAAGTCAGAAGGGCCTGGGCAAGAGCTGTCACCACAGCCAGCTCTTCGGGGGAGGCTTGCGGACGTGGCGACAGGCCGTAGGTCACAGGGGAACGTTTCCGTGCTTGCGCTTGGGTAGGTCCTCGCGCTTCGAGCGGAGCACATCGATGGCCCGAACAATGACGCGGCGAGTCTCGGCCGGATCGATGACGTCGTCCACAAAACCACGCTCGGCGGCCAGGTAGGGGTTGACGTAACGCTCGGTGTACTCGTCAATCAACTCGGTTCGGCGCGCATCGATATCGTCGGCGGCCAGCAAGTCACGGCGATAGACAATTTCAACGGCACCGCTGGCGCCCATAACTGCCAGTTCGGCTGAGGGCCACGCGAAGGCCAAGTCGGCTCCGATGGACTTGGAGTTCATAACGACGTAGGCGCCGCCGTAGGCCTTGCGAGTAATGATCTGCACACGAGGCACGGTGGCCTCGCAGAAGGCGTAGAGCAACTTCGCACCGTGACGAATAATGCCGCCGTACTCCTGCTCGGTGCCGGGCATGAAGCCCGGTACGTCCACGAAGGTAACGAGTGGAATGTTGAACGCATCACACGTGCGGACGAAGCGGGCGGCCTTCTCGGAAGAGTCAATATCCAAGACTCCGGCCAAGACGGCGGGCTGGTTGCCGACGATACCGATGACGTGGCCATCGATGCGGGCAAAGCCACAGGTGATCTGCTGGGCCCAGTGAGCGTGCACTTCGATGTAGTCACCATCGTCGACGACCGAAGCGATGACCTTCTTCATGTCGTAGGGCTGGTTGCTCGACTCGGGAAGAATCGTACGAAGGTCTTCACAGAGACGCTGCGGGTCATCGGTGATGGGGCCGCGCGGAGCCTCTTCCTGATTATTGGTGGGCAGGAAGCTCAGCAAGTAGCGAACTTCGTCGAGACAGGACTTCTCGTCGGGGAGAACAAAGTGCGTAACACCCGATTTGCGGGCGTGGCTCATGGCACCACCGAGTTGTTCTAGGGTGACTTCTTCGCCAGTCACCGTCTTGACCACGTCGGGGCCAGTGATGAACATGTGACTTGTCTCGTTCACCATGAAGATGAAGTCGGTCATGGCCGGCGAGTAGACCGCGCCACCGGCACAGGGGCCCATGATGACGGAAATCTGCGGAATGACACCCGAGCTCTTGACGTTGCGGGCAAAGATGCCGCCATAACTGTGGAGGGAGACCACGCCTTCTTGAATACGGGCACCGGCTCCGTCGTTTAGACCGATCATGGGAAGGCCGAGTGAGAGCGAGAGGTCCATGATCTTGTGGATCTTCTCGGCGAAGACTTCGCCGAGTGCTCCACCAAAGACGGTGAAGTCCTGAGAGAAGACGCAGACCTTGCGGCCATCGATCGTGCCGAAGCCTGTGATTACACCATCGGTGAAGGGTCGGTTGTCTTCGAGGCCCATGCCGTGCGCACGGTGGCGTGACAGCATGTCGAGTTCCTGGAAGGAGCCCTCGTCGAGCAAGTATTCCAAACGCTCGCGGGCGGTCATCTTGCCCTTGGCATGATGGCGCTCAATGGCCGCCTCACCGCCGGCATTGCGAGCCTGAGCCCGACGTTGTTCTAAGTCTGCGAGTCGTTCCGCCATCGAATGTTCCATGGCGTTCAGGCTACCGAAATCAACGGGCGCCTCGTGTCGAGGCCTTAGTGGTGCCCACCGTTGTCTTCAACCAACTCAATCAATGTGCCGAAGGAGGTCTTGGGGTGCACAAAGGCCACGGTGGTCCCGCGCGAGCCGGGACGGGGCTTCTCGTCAATGACTCGACCACCGGAGGCCTTCACGGCCTCCAGCGCAGCGGCGCAGTCGGCGACGCGATAGCCAATGTGGTGTAGGCCCTCGCCCTTGGTGGCCAGATACTTAGCCACTGGTGAGGTTTCCGAAACTGGGGTGAGCAATTGGATGTAGGAGTCGGCCACCTTCAAGAGGGCTTCGGCCACACCGTCGGACTCAACAACCTCACGGTGCTCCACCGTGGCGCCAAACACCTCTTCGTACCAAGCAATGGCCGCGTCGAGGTCCTTGACCGCAATGGCCACGTGATCAATTTCAGTAAGCAGATTCTCCACGATGGCTCCTTAGGCGTGACGACGGAAGATTGAGAGGCGGTCCTCGCCAATTTGGGCTCGGAGTTCGGGGTTAGTGATACCGAGACCTTCGCTCTCGGCGAGACAGAGCACGCCGATCTTGCCTTCGTGCAAGTTGTGGTGCACCTGGTAGGCCGCTTCGCCGACCTGATCGAGGTTGAAGACTGCCGAGAGAGGTGGCACGACCTTGCCGTCGTAGATCGTCTTATTGGCGTCCCACGCTTCGCGGTAGTTCGCAAAATGTGATCCCTTAATCGTCTTGAGCTTCATCCAGAGGTGACGGTTGTCGTACTCAATCATGTAGCCCGAAGTCGCGGCACAGGTCACGATGGTGCCACCACGCTTGGCGACAAAGACACTGGCGCCCATGGTCGAGCGACCGGGGTGCTCGAACACAGTGTCGGGGTCTTCGCCAATGAGGTTGCGGATGTCCTTACCGAGGCGACGCCACTCGGACTCGTCTTGGGTGTGCTCGTCCTTCCAGAATTTGTAGCCGGCTTCCTTGCGGTTGATCACGTACTCGCAACCGAGTTCGCGCAGCATGTCGGCCTTGTCGGCTGAGGAGACGACACCAATGGGGGTGCCGCCAGAGTTCAAGACGTGCTGCACGGCGTATGAACCGATACCACCGGATGCGCCCCAGATCAAGACCTTCTGGCCTTGGGTCACCGGCGCGCCGTTGCGTGAGACCAGCATGCGGTAGCTCGTCGAGTTACAGAGCGCGTTGACCGCGGCCTCTTCCCAGCTGAGGTGGGTGGGCTTAGGCATCAACTGATTGGCCTTCACCACCGAGATGTCAGCGAGTCCACCGAAGTTCGTTTCGAAGCCCCAGATGCGCTGGTTCGATCCCATCATCGAGTCGTCGTGACTCGAGGGGTCCTGGTCGTCGAGGTAGTTGCAGTGCACCGTAATCTCATCACCGATTTTCCAGTTACGAACGGCCGAACCGACACGCACCACGACACCTGATGCGTCAGAACCAACGACGTGGTAGTCGAGAGCGTGGCGCTTGCCCCAGACGGACTCCTTGCCGAGTCGGTCCAAGAATCCGAAGGTCGAAAGTGGCTCGAAAATACTGGTCCACACCGTATTGAAGTTGATCGACGAGGCCATCACCGCGATGAAGACTTCGTCGGGTGCCAGTTCGGGCAGTGGGACTTCACCCATCTTCAAACTCTGGCGGGGGTCCTTGTCGCTGCTGGCCATGCCCTGGAACATGTCGGCATCTTCGCGGCGGACAAAGACGGCCCGCGTGGTGGCGGGCATAGGCAGAGAGGCCAGCGTTTCCGCATCGGCTCCGGCTCGGACGGCATCAAGTAGTTCACTCATAGTTTTCGATGTTACCGCCGAGTAAGGGAGGCCGTTCCTCGTCTAGTGTGGCAGAAGTTGATGCTCACGCATCGAGATGAGGAGAGTTCATGTCACGCACCGTTATCGTCGCCGGAGCCCGTACCCCAATAGGAAAACTTTCTGGAGTATTCGCTTCGCTCAGCGCTCAAGACCTCGGTG
>WLNA01000048.1 GCA_009726065.1 Actinomycetota bacterium | reverse complement strand
CAGAAACTGTCAAACTGATGGTGTGTCATATCCCGAGTACTTAGGCGAGCCGGCCGAACTGCCCGGTCGAGCCGAACGAGCTCGCCCTCGCAGTATCCGCGAGTATCGACACGCGGAGTGGCTCGCCGTGACCGCCGTCTGTCTCGGTGCCGTGATGAGTCAGATCGACAACGGGGTCATCACCGTGGCCTATCCAACGTTGGTGGAGAAACTCCACCGTCCGTTATCGGAAGTGGTTTGGATTGGCCTCGCCCCATTCGTCGTAATGGTGGCCACCCTGCTGCTCTTTGGTCGCCGCGCCGACACCCTTGGTCGTAAGCGGGTCTACGTTGACGGATTCATCATCTTTCTCGTGGGCGCCGTGGCCGCGACGCTCTCGGCCCATCACTTCGTAATTCTGCTGATCGCCCGATCGGTGAGTGCACTCGGTATCGCGATGGTCCAGGCCAACTCCGTGGCCCTGATCACGGCTTCAGTGAAGGAACACCAGCGGACTACGGCACTCGGTATTCAGGCGGCGTCACAAGCCATTGGGCTGGCCATTGGGCCCTTTGTCGGTGGACTGCTCATTGGTCACATTCCGTGGCGTTTCATCTTTCTCATCAGTGCCCCGATTGCCTTCGCCGCTCTTGTGGCCTCAGTGCTCTTCTTACCTCGCACGAGAGTCGTCGCACCTAAGGCACCGCTCGACGTGCTGGGCTCCATTGTGTTGGCAACGGCCGCCGCCGGAATTCTGGGGGGCATGACCTTGGCTGCCAAGATTGGCTGGGATGGACCGACACTTGGCTTCATCGCGATCGGCATTAGTGCCACGATGGCCCTCTTCCCGGTTGAGCGACGGGCCAAAGCGCCGATCTTCTTGCCACGACTGTTTCGGATGATTGAGGTGCGGTTCTCAATCGCACTACTCGTACTGACGTATATTTCATTCTTTGGACTCTTGGTAACGGTTCCCTTCTTTGTGAAGAAGGATTTCGGTGCGTCAATCGTGCACGCCAGTGAGGCCACGATGGCCATTCCCATCGGTCTGGCGCTCATGGCTCCACTAAGCGGTCGTATTCGCCGACGGCTTTCTTCCGGTCTCGTGCAGCAGATTTCAATGGCGACGATTGCACTGTCACTCGTCGGGATATCGGTCGCTCCCAACGGAAAGATTGTGGCCGGCCTACTCGTGCTAATTGGCCTCGCCATCGGTGCGGCTAACACGACCAACAACTCACTAGTCATGGAAGGCGTCCACCTCGAAGACCGGGGCTTGGCTTCCGGCACGCTCAATCTCGCTCGGGCGGCCGGCAGCGCCATTGGCATGGCGCTCGCCACCTCGGCCATGGTGATTTTGGACCACAACCACGCAACGTCCAACCGCATCGCGATTGCTACCTTGATTGTCCCCGCAGTCATCGCCTTCCTTGTTGCCATCCGCAGTGCCCGACGCCCCTAATCTGCGCGTATGCGTTTTCGTGCTGCCATGATCGATCCCAGTGAAGCGTTGCCCGGTCGTACGCAGGCAATTCGTATCGATCGCAAACATCTCACGCTGGGTGTCTCCATGCACGGCCCCTATCCCTCCGGCATCGAGCTGGCCTACTTTGGCATGGGCTGCTTCTGGGGGGCCGAGCGTAAGTTCTACGAAACACCAGGTGTCTACGTCACCGCTTCGGGCTACCAGGGTGGCCAAACGCCGAATCCGACCTACCAAGAGGTCTGCTCGGGTCTTACCAATCACAATGAAGTCGTCATGGTGGCCTTTGATCCCGCGATCACCACCTACCGCCAGTTGCTCGCCATCTTCTTTGAGAATCACGATCCAACCCAGGGCTTTCGTCAGGGTGGCGATGTGGGCACGCAGTATCGCAGCGCGATTTACTTCGTGGGCGCCGACCAAGAGCGTGAAGCTCGAGCAGACCTCGCCGACTACCAAGTGCGTCTCTCGGCCTCGCGGTTTGGCGCAATAACGACTGAAGTGGCACCGGCGGACACGTTCTACTTTGCCGAGGAGTACCACCAGCAGTACCTCACCGCTAATCCCAATGGCTACTGCGGAATTGGTGGTACGGGTGTGAGCTGCCCCGTGGGGCTGCTCTAACTACAGCTTGGCGATACGGGCGATGGCCGCTTCGGCCTCAGCCATCATCGAGGCCACGATTGAACCGGCCGAAACAACGGAGTTAATGGCACCCGAAGCCTGGCCGGCGGGGTAGCCCTCACGTGCCGGGTCGACACCGGTTGTCGTTTCGTCACCACCGAGGTGGAAGGTGCCGTTCGACAAGCTGGTAATGAGTTGTTGGGGGAAGGGCTGAATGAGTGAAGGGTTCTGCTCGTACTCGGCCGTTTGATCGTTCTTCAAGACGCGCATGGTCTTGCCACTGAATCCCTTAGAGATAATCGTGCCGTCTTCGCGAGAGGCGATGATTCCTTCACGGAAACCAGGCAAGACGCGGGCCTCCAGAGTGGCGATGAACCGGGTGCCAATCCAGACACCATCGGCGCCTAGCGCGAGGGCGGCGGCGAGGCCCCGACCATCGAAGATGCCACCAGCGGCCACGACGGGAACGTCCTTACCGACGGCGTCAACAATCATGGGTACAAGAGGAAATGTCGCAACGGTTCCGGTGTGTCCGCCAGCTTCGGTGCCCTGGGCCACGACAATGTCGCATCCGGCATCCACTGCACGCTTGGCGTGTTCGACCTTGCCACACATAGAAACAACGAGGACGTTATTGCGGTGACAGAGATCAACGACGTGCGTTGGTACGCCGAGACCGGCCACGAAGGTGGTGGCACCACCTTCGATGAGGAGTTCCACGTTCTTGACGAGGGAGTCGGGGAATGCGGTGAGGAGGTCAACGCCGAATGGCTTGTCGGTTGCCGCCTTGGTGCGGGCAATCTCCTCGGCCAGTACTTCCGAGCTCATGGTGCTCGCACCGAGGCAGCCGTAACCCCCAGCATTGGAAACAGCGGCGGAGAGTGCGGAGTACGAAACGCCGCCCATGCCGGCCAACATGATGGGGTGTTCAATCTTTAGTATTTCCGTCAAGCGAGTCTTCATTGGTGCTCCTTTAGTCCCTCTACTCTGCCACGAGTTGCGCAGTGCTTCGGCGAAGGATCACCACGCCCGCTATGGCGCACAGCAGTGACGCCGCCAAGAGGCTCAACGTGGCCATGAGGTAGAGCGACGACGGCACGCCAAACACGTTGCCAGCAAAGAGCAGGGGAACAGTGAAGCCCACGGCGCAGAGCATCGCTAGACCAACGAACATTGGTTTTGTGAGTGATGGATCTGGACCAATCCCGGCGCGTCTGGTCAGACTGACGACACCAACAATGCCCGCCACTTTGCCGATGCCACGTGCCAGCAGAAGGAACAAACCGAACCGCCAACCCGTCTGGTCCCAAACAATTGCAGTCCAGGTCACGCCAGTCGCCACAAAGGCGAAGAGCGGGAGTGCCAACCATGTTGATGCGAGCATGGCGGGTATCTCTAGGCGGTGACCCACACTTCGTTCCCCGTGAAATGGGACAGCGAGTCCAATAACGACACCGGCTAGTGACGGTTCAATGCCAGCCTTGGTAAAGAGGAGCCATTCGAGGATGAGTGCAACGACCCAGAGGGCCATGGGAATTAATCTTGCGAACTTGGCGACCGCCAGCCCAGCTGCCACGGCAATCAACGTCCACGCCACGTCAGGGGCGTGAGGCCCAGTCAGGGCCAGTGCGATCACCGAAAAGATGTCATCGGCCACGGCCAGGGTCAGAAGAAAGACTCGTAATTCGCGAGGGATGCGAGGACCGGCTAGTGCCAAAACGCCGAGGGCGAAAGCCACGTCGGTCGCCATAGGAACGCCCCAAGAAGATCTCGCGGGGGCGTTGTGAAAGAGCCAGCCGAACACGCTGATGACCAGGGCCGTTCCGAGCATCCCACCTAGGGCTGAAACAATTGGTGCAATCGCTTTACGCGTATCGCGCAGTTGGCCAATTCTGATTTCGTGACTGAGTTCAATGCCAATCGCGAAGAAGAAGAGCGTCATCAGGCCGTTGACAACGAAGGTGTACGTCGTGCCAATTTCCCAGTGATGCAGGAGCGCCGGTAAAGACCAGTTCAGAAGGCGTCGGTAGGCGTTAGGATCAACATTGGCCCACGTAAGAGCAGTCAGTAGTCCCACGAGAAGTGTGGCGCCACCCGCTGTTTCGGCGTGGAGCACGCGGGTGAGAAGAGTTTGCTGAGTGGGGGCGATCTCGGTGATGGCGAAAGCCTAATTCTTGATGACTAGGGTTGGATGGCGTTGTAAATGCTTTTTGTTGACGCTTGATGCGTACCGATGGGATCCCCGTGACTAAGACCAGCCCGAAAGACCTGAGCAAACGAGAGCTCTACACCATCTTTGGGGCCTTAATGCTCGGCATGTTTCTCTCGGCGCTCGACGGCACGATTGTTTCAACGGCACTCCCGACCATTATTGGCGAACTCAAGGGCGCTAACCACCTGAGCTGGGTCGTCGTGGCATACCTCCTGGCATCCACCGTCTCAACACCATTATGGGGAAAGCTCGGCGACCTCTACGGGCGTAAGAACTTGTATCAAGCATCCATCGTCTTTTTCTTGGTCGGGTCGATTCTCTGCGGCATCGCGAACTCGATGATTGCACTCATTATCTTTCGTGCGATTCAGGGTCTTGGCGGCGGTGGACTCATGGTGGGCGCACAGGCCGTTATTGGCGACATCGTGCCGCCTCGTGATCGTGGCCGCTACTCCGGTCTCTTCGGTGCCACCTTTGGTGCCTCCACCGTTCTCGGCCCTCTGATTGGTGGCCTCATCGTGGACCACTTCTCGTGGCGGTGGGTCTTTCTCGTCAACATTCCACTCGGCATCATTGCGTTTCTCGTAACGGGCGTCGCCTTGCCGAAGTCGATGACCCGCGTCTCGCACGTCATCGACTATGCCGGTGCGTTACTGCTGACGTTGAGCGCCTCTTCCTTCATTCTCTTTACATCGCTCGGTGGCAATGCTTTCAGTTGGAGCTCCTGGCAGAGCTGCGGTCTCGCCGCGCTCGGCCTGGTCGCCGGGGTGGCCTTTTGGCGTGTTGAGATGCGGGCGGCCGAACCAGTGCTGGCTCCGCGAATCTTGGGTCATCGTGTGGTCTGGTCGGCCTCGGCCATCGGCTTTGTGGTCGGTTTCTCGATGTATGGCGCCATGACATTTTTGCCCTTCTTCTTTCAAACGGTGAAGGGCGTCAGTCCCACCATGTCGGGACTCCGCCTCCTCCCACTGATGGTGGGCCTCTTCACCACGTCGATGGTGGCCGGTCAGCTGCTCTCGAAGGGGTGGCGATACCACCGCTTTCCAATATTCGGGACTGCCATCATGACTGTGGGCCTCGCGTTACTCGGCACCGTCACGATGTCCACCTCGAGTTTGATGACAACACTGTTCATGCTCATCTTGGGAATTGGGCTCGGCATGGTGATGCAGATCTTGGTTGTGGCGGTGCAAAACGCCGTGGAGCTCCGTGACCTCGGGGCCGCTACGGCCGCCGCGAATTTCTTTCGCTCGATGGGCGGGTCATTCGGCACGGCCGCCTTCGGTGCTCTCTACACGAACATCCTGCCCCACAAGTTGGAGAACGCTCTAGTGCAGCAGCATCTAACTGGCGCGAGTGTCCCGCCGTCATCAATGTGGACCCCCGACCGACTCGTTCATCTCCCCGGACCAGTTCTGCAAGCCATCTTGACTTCAATCGCCCAGTCGATTCAAACAGTCTTTCGCTACACGCTGCCCTTCGGCATCTTGGCCTTCTTGCTGAGTTTGACCTTGCCCGACATCAAACTGCGGGGTCAGCTAGGCGACGCCGAATTTCCCGCACGACCAGCGGAGTAACTTCCCGCAACATCGCCAGGCAGGTGTCAAAGTCTTCATCTCGTCCGAAGTACGGATCGGCAACATCCATTGAGCCGTGGCCAAGAAGTTCGCGGACTAACAGAACATCAGCTTCGGGGTGGCGGGCCAAGACGTCAGTGCGGTGCTCGCGCGTCATCACGAGGACGAGGCCGAATTCGCGCAAGAGTTCGGCGGAGGCGAAGGCCCCGAGGGTGGCATCGGTCGGCAGTCCGGCCCGCTGCAGCGCGGCGGCAGCTCGAGGGTCCATTGGTTTGTCGATATGCCAGTTGGCCGTACCGGCACTCGTCACTTCCACGCGCTGGGCCATATCGGGGATATCGGCAATGGCCTCGCGGAGCAGTATCTCGCCCATGGGGGAACGACAGATATTGCCAGTGCAAATGACTGCGACCTTCACGGATGACTCCTAGCTAGCGGACAACGTGAACCCCTGCTCGTGACATTTGGTTCCACGCCCGATACGCTACGAGAGATGAAAGGTAGTACTGATGCCACTTTCTGAGCACGAACAACGGGTCCTTCAGCAGCTCGAGCAGTCCCTGCGTATTGACGACCCCGCCTTCGATAAGAAGGTCAGAGAAACAACGGTCTATAGCCACGCTGGACGTCGTATCCGCTGGGCGTTGCTCGGTTTCATCGCCGGAATGGCCATCTTGATTACCTGCTTTGCCTCCAGCGTGTTCTTGGGGCTCCTGGGTGTCGGTGTCATGTTCGCTTCCGGTATTGTAATTGAGCGCAACCTTCGACTAATGGGCCGAGCATCTATTTTTGACCTCGGTCTGACGCGACAAGCGCGCGCCGCAACTGAAGGGGCCCAAACGGGCACGCCCCCCTGGGTGCGATGGACCCGTCGGAATCAATCCGGCGAGTGAAGGCCAACGAGTGCATTGCCATTGATATCGGCGGCACCAAAGTTGAGATTGCACGAATAACACCAGCCGGTGAAATTACTCAACGGCTTCGTCTCGAAACGACCGATCTTCGAGGCCACCTTTTTGATGAGATTGCCGCGTCACTCCGCGGGCTCGACATGACGCCAGGAACACCGATCGGCGTGGGTTGCGGCGGACCGATGGAACGAGGTGGTACGACGGTGTCACCCCTCAATATCCCCGAATGGCGCAATTTCCCTCTTCAACAAGCGCTGGCAGAAATTGCCGGTTCGCCCGTTGCTATTGACAACGACGCCAAGGCACTCGCCCTCGCCGAAGGTCGCTACGGCGGCGCTCAGGGGAGTGCGAACTACGTGAGCATGGTGGTATCGACGGGCATAGGGGGCGGCATCATTTTGGACGGCCACCTTCTCGATGGGACCTTTGGCAACGCCGGACATATTGGCCACCTTGTCGTGGAACCCGGTGGTCGGCTCTGTGCCTGCGGTGTCCGTGGATGCTTGGAAGCCGAGGCCTCGGGTACGGCCATCCGGGCTTTGATTGGCGGCGATCCCAAATCGGCCAACGAGGAGATACGACGACGGACTGGTGTCATGGTCGGACGCGCAGTTGCTTCGGTGGCCTCGCTCCTCGATGTCACCCAGTTCTTCGTCGCCGGCTCCGTGGCGCTCGGATTTGGAACTCCGTTTTTTGAAGCTGCGAATGAGACGGCGGCCTCCCTCGTCGGGCTGAGTTTTGCTCGGGCCGTTTCGGTGGAGCCATCGACACTGGGTTCAGATGGCCCAATACTCGGTGCCGCTTGTGTCGCGTGGCGTAGCGTAGGGGTATGAGTCGACGAATACCGAAGGGATTGGCCCAGCATCTGATGCGCCACCCCCTCGATGTCGTTCCCTTGCTCCGAAGCGCCTGGACGTTGCGCCGTACGAAGTGGTGGGCATACGCCCCGTTTCTTCCACTGCCTGGTCCGACCTACTGGGAGTTTCGAATGAACACGGCCTACGGCGAGTCCGATGCCGTACCGTCGGCCCATGAAGCCGTTGAAGCTGCTCGCTGGACCATTCGTTCTCGGACGGCGAGGTAGGGGAGTCGCATGGGGCGGGTACTCCTCCTTAATGCGACGTACGAGCCGCTCCAGCTGGTGTCGTCACGGCGAGCGGTCTTGCTATTGGTCGACGGTCGTGCTGAAGCCGTATCGACGCCGCCAGATCCAGAGGTCTGTCGCTCTGCCTCGCTAACTGTTGAGATTCCCTCTGTTATGAGACTCCAGTACGTGGTGAAGCTACCTACTCGTGTGCGGGTGCCCCCGCTCACTCGGCGTTCTGTGCTGCAGCGGGATAACCACTCGTGCGCCTACTGCAGCGCTGTGGCTGACACAGTTGATCACGTCCGCCCGCGGAGTCGCGGAGGTAAGAATGAATGGTCCAACGTCGTGGCGGCCTGTCGTCTCTGTAACTTCAAGAAGGGCGATCGCCTGCTCGAGGAACTTGGATGGCGGTTGCGTTTTGATCCCCGAGCGCCCGACGGGTACGGGTGGCGATGGCGCAACCTTGGAGATTCTGATCCCGCCTGGACTGAATACCTTCCTAAGGCGTCATGAAGTCCCGATACGAAGATCTCTACGATTACGACACGCTGCGCAATTTTGAAGAAGCCACGGCCTTTATAGTGCGCATCGACGAACCGTTTGTGGTTCTTGGCGGTTCACAGCCTGACGACGTGTTGCGGTCCGACATAGACGACTTTCACCCGGTGCGCCGCCGACGCGGTGGTGGGGGCGTTGTCTTGCTGCAGCCTGATGATCTCTGGATTGACTGGTGGATTCCCGCCTCTGATCCTCGCGTCAGCGATGATGTCCGCCGAAACGCCCTTCTGCCGGGCGAGTGGTGGTAT
>WLNA01000047.1 GCA_009726065.1 Actinomycetota bacterium | reverse complement strand
CCATGAAGACCATGCGCACCGCATTGCTGGATCGAGGTCTTGCGAACGAGCAAATCTCAGTGAAGGCATTCTGGCGAACCGGTTCGGCCAACGCCGACCACGGCGAGCCCGACAAGTCTTAGAAGACGACGATGGACGACATCAGCACGGGCTGGCGTCGAAACCTCTGACCGACCAAGCGGCCGAGGGCGCGTCGGGCTAGGCGATTTAGTTCTTCGCTGTCGCGCACATCTTTCTTAAGCGCTTCTTCGAGCACCTGGGTGACTTCCTTGACGGCGCTGGCCACGAGATCCTTATCGCGGTCCCCCACAAACCAGCCACGAGGCGTCACGGTGACAGGACTCTTGATCTTGCCCGTCGAGCGCTCAATACCGGCCGAGACCAACAGGGCGCCATGTTCGGCCAACATACGACGATCGGCCAGTGGGGTGTCGTCTAAGTCACCGCCATCACCATCGATGTAGTGATAGCCCGCGGGGATAGTTCCGGCGCGTCGTACCCCACGGTTTCTCACTTCGATCACGTCGCCGTCTTCACAGATCCAGATGCACTTGGTATCGAGTCCCATCGAAGCCGCGAGGTCGGCGTGGTGCACCATGTGTCGATACTCGCCGTGAATCGGCACGAAGTAGCGGGGGCGAACCAACTGGTGCAGAGTGCGTAACTCACCCTGGCGGGCGTGTCCGGAGGCGTGAACTGCTTCACGGCCCGAGTGGATGACCTCGGCCCCGAGACGGTGGAGGTCATCGATAACACGACCGACGCTCCACTCATTCCCAGGAATCGGGTGCGAAGAAAGAATCACCGTGTCGTCAGCGCCCACTTTAAAGAAGCGGTCATCGGCGCGAGCCAACTTGGAAAGAGCGGCCATGGGCTCACCCTGCGATCCGGTGCAGATCACGAGGACCTCGCCGGGTGGGTAGCGGTCAAGATTGGTGGTGTCTATAAAGGTGATGCCTTCGGTGTTCAAAATCTTGAGGCGGCGACCCAGCTTCGTGTTGGCCTCCATGCTGCGTCCAAAGAGCACGACCTTACGTTGCTGGTCCCGTGCGATATCCAAAATCTGCTGAATCCGGTGCAGGTGACTCGCAAAGCAGGCTACGACCAGTCGACGATCTGGTCGCTCAAGGAACAGACGTCTCAGAGTGACACCAACGGTCGACTCCGAGTCAGTGAAACCTGGTTCTTCGGCATTAGTCGAGTCCGCTAGCAGCAAGGTCACTCCAGCGTCGCCGAGTGCAGCCAAGCGTGCGACGTTGGTTCGACGTCCATCAATCGGAGTGAGGTCGAGCTTGAAGTCTCCCGAGTGCACAATGACACCGACGGGGGTGTGTAATGCAATCGCGTGGGCACTCGGCACCGAGTGCGTTACCGGTATGAACTCAACATCAAATTCCCCAATACGGAGACGCTCGTTGTCCTTTACTTCGACAAAGGAACAAAGCTTGTCCATCTTCGCTTCAGTCAAACGGTGACGGGCGAAGCCAATCGTGAGTGGGGCCCCGTAGATGGGGGCCTGGACGTCGCGCAGGAGGTAGCGGAGGGCACCGGTGTGGTCTTCGTGACCGTGCGTTAAGACGATGCCGTCGACGCGATCGGCTCGCTCCTTCAACCACGCGAAGTCCGGAAGAATAAGGTCAATGCCGTACATCGATGGCTCTGGGAACATCAGGCCGGCGTCAATAATGAGCAGTCGACCGTTTTGCTCTATAACCATGCAGTTTCGGCCGATTTCGCCGAGACCACCCAGGAAGTACACCTTGACGGCGGCCTCAGTCACGCTGGCCAAGCAGAGAATTCACAATCGTCGTGGCTTGTTGCATGAGTTCATCATCCCCAGGACCGAGTGGCAGTCGACACGACCCCACGGCGAAACCCAATACGGCCATGGCCGCCTTCGATGGGAGAGGGTTCGGATAGGTCTCAGTACCTTCAAAGGTGCAGCTAGTAGCGAGTCGCTCGTTCAGTTCTAGAGCCCGGACCTGGTTGCCGGATAGGAAGGCCTCAATCATGGCGGTGAATTCGGGACCAGCCCAGTGGCTGGCTACCGAGACTACGCCGACGGCGCCAACTGACATAAACGGCAAGACCAGTGCGTCATCGCCTGAATAAAGATCGAAACCAGTCCCGAGGGTCGCCTTGACGTGCGCTGCGCTTACAAGATCGCCGGAAGCGTCCTTGAGGGCCACCACATTGCCATGCTTTTGAGCCAGACCGATGGTGGTGGCCGCAGCAATCTTTCGTCCGGTGCGCGAGGGGATGTCGTAGACCATGACGGGCAGTGTCGTGGATGCTGCAATGGCACCTAGGTGGGCCGCGATACCGCTCTGACTGGGTCGCGAATAGGCCGGTGTCGAGGCCAGAATTCCCTGGACTCCCGTAGCACTCGCTGCGGCGGTGAGGCTGACGGAACAAGCCGTATCACCAGACGTCGATCCGGCCAAGACGGGCACGGTTACTGCCTGCGCCACACAGCTGAAGAGATTGAGCTTTTCTTCATCACTGAGCGATCCACCTTCGCCCGTCGAGCCAGCGACGACTATGCCGTCGCTGCCGTTAGCGACCAAGAAGCGGGCAACGTCTCGAGCGACGTCGTAGTTCACTGAGCCATCGCCATTAAATGGCGTCACCATTGCCGTTATTACTCGGCCAAAATACGGTTCACTCACGATTTGACGCTACCAGCGTTGGACCGCAGAGTAGATGACCGACACCAATGCTCAGCGGGGATTTGTCGGCAATCCCCGTCTAGACCTACTACTTCATGATCCTTGATGTGCCGTAGGGACTAGTTCGATCCCTCCGCAATGGCCGTCACTCCAGCCGCCATATGGCGACCGTAAAACGTTGCCACGGATGCGGGATTAGAAAGTTCGAGATACGGGGCCGGACTCGACCAGAAGGCCACGATTATCCGTATTAGCCACTCGCCCAGCCGGCTCGCCTGCTCCCCAGAAAGCCAGCGCCGGAGCAGGGGCTGCACCGCCAACGAGGCCGCTCCGTAGGTGGACGACGCCTCAGAAAATCGAAGACGGTTGTAGAGGTACTCAGGATTTGCCTGCATCACCACTCGAAGGGCCTGATGATTTTCAAGGTGGTACCAGACTGTTGTCAATCCAGCCAGCACGCCCGCGTGCAACTCGCTCTCCTTCGAAATCGCCGTAGTGACAGCCGAGTAGATGCGCGACGCTTCTCGTTCGGCGCACATATCCAAGAGGGCCTGGTTCCCTCCGGGCACCAAGCGATAGATGGTGGAGCGGGAACCCTGGACTCGATCGACAATGCGATCAATTGAAAGATCTTGATAGTGACCTGCGGCAATTTCAAGTAGTGCGGCATCAACAATCTGTGTGCGGAGCGAACTGTCAGAGACCGTCACGAGGGGCGCCACTTTGGCGGCGTGCATCTTCCTCTCCGGTGTACGAACTCCAGAGAGGAGCTCAACAGCCACCACCGAGTGAACATCGGCCTTCTTTTCGAAGTTCCATCGACCTTGAGCAGCAATGTACCCAAGCCCCATTCTCACCAGAAATTCGAGATGTTCGTCAATATCTTTCGTCACGGGCAGAAACGGACGAAAGATCTCGGCGATAACCGGCTCGATCGACGTGGTCGATGCGCTCAGGGCCGGTTCGAGAACACTGGGGTCTTCTCGGAGAATGGCTTGGAGCAAGAAGTGGTGTTCGACTGCCGCGTGGGCAAACATCAGACCTTGCTCCATGACAGATTCAATCGTCTTAAGCCTCCCAACGACTTCGTAGAGTTCGTCAAAGAAACGACGGAATTCGTACTCCACCATCGCATTCATGATTTCTTGCTTCGTCGCAAAGAGCCGGTAAACCGTGGAGCGAGCTACGCCCGACTGTTGGGCAATGGAACTAGCCGAGGTGCCTTTAACTCCGTGGAGAGCGAGCGTGCGGCTGGCAGCCTGGAGTATCTGCTCTACGACGTCTGGTGGCGAAGTGCTCACAGCAGCGGGTCGAGACCAATCGTCAGACCAGGCTTGCTCTGCACTTTGCGAACTGCCAAAACGACACCCGCACCGAAGCTCGAGCGATCAAAAGCGTCGTGGCGAATCGTAAGACCTTCACCCTCGCGGCCAAAGAGAACCTCCTGGTGCGCAACGAGTCCGGGCAGACGTACGGCGTGGATGTTGATGCCGTCGCCGTAGTCGGCACCACGAGATCCGGGCAGAGCCTCGAGCGTTGTCGGTTCAGGTGGCGTCACCACGCCGGCCTCAGCACGGGCCTCGCGAATGACGCGGGCCGTCTCGAGAGCTGTACCGGATGGGGCGTCGACCTTCTGGTCGTGGTGGTACTCAATAAGTTCTACTCGTGTGAAGAAGGGCGCGGCCAGCTTGGCGAAACGTTGGAGGAGCACTGCCCCAACGGCAAAATTGGCGGCGATGACAACACCGGACGAGCCCTTGATGCCGGCCTCCATCTCTTCGAGTTCGTGGGGCGTGAAGCCCGTCGTGCCAACCACGGCGTGACGCTGATTGCGGATGCACCACAAAATCGATTCGCGGGCCGTCTCAAGGGTCGAAAAGTCCACCACGACATCGATGCTGGCCGGATCAAAGTCGCTGAGTGCAGTCTTATAGGGGGCATGAAAGAGATCGGCCGGCTGACGGACATCGACGAGCCCCACCAGGGTTAAATCTTCGGCCTCGGCAATTGCTCGAGCGATGGTTTGCCCCATCCGTCCTGCGCCGCCAACCACTACCACGTTTGCCATGGAGAAACCCTACCCCTCGACTTGAGACTTTCTCTGCCTCCGCAGAACCACCAGAGTGACACCGAGGAGCAGTAGACCGAAAACACTACTGACTACACCCAGGCTGATGTAGGGGGCGTGATAGTGAAAGTGAATGCGCCAGGTGCCTGGTGGAATCGTGACGACTTGGACGAGGTCGTGACGCTTCACAGTCAGTGCCTTAGCTTCGCCAGTCGCTTCATTGACCGCCGTGGCTCGCCAACCGGGAAGCCAGGCTGAGGAGCGAACAAGAGAAACTTCCTGACTTTCACTCGTGACAGTCACCCACTCGTCGCCCCAGATCTTCTCGACACGATTAGTCACGAGTGCCTGCGGCGACGTACTGAACGGGCCAGAGGCAGTGTTATGGAACACGGCGTAACCATTTCGTGTTCCACTGTAGGTAAAGCCGGCATCCTGAAGAGCAATTTGATAGGGCTTATAGAGCTGGAGGACTCTACCCTCACCGTCAGTGACCTCGGTCGAGGTCACGACAAATGAACGGGTCGGCATCAATGACCCAACTGGTCGCCAGGTGGTGATAGAGATTCCAGCCGTCGTGCTTGACCCTTGGTAGAGAGGAGCCAGCACGCTCGACGGAATATGTATCTCCCCCGTCTCGTCACTAGTCACGCGCATTGAGTAGTCGAGCCAAGAAGTGAGTCCCGGCTTTGTGCCCTCCCCGAAGACTGGAACGGAACTCACAACAAATGTCGTCGAAGGTAGCGAGGTCTTGATCAAGAGAGATTGCAATGCCAATTCTTGCCCGAAGTAACGAGTGACGACAGTTGACGGACGGTTACTTCCGGAGCAGCTCTGCCTTTGAATGACCGGCGAGTCAACGAGCTCAGTGAGCGAAGATGCGCTCGCGATAACGGTCTGCAGATTCAACTGCTCGAATCGACCTCGGCCCAGCTGACAGGCATCGATGCCTAGAAGCGGGTGGGTGCCCGTTGCGTTGCTGTAGTACTCGCCGATAAGTGATCCGTAACCCTGGACACTCGGTTGCTTGGTGAACACGTTGAGATTCGGTGCTCCGAGTTTTGCGAATGTCGAGAAGTCTCTCAAACCGCTGTCAAGAATTGCCATCCGGCCGGGGTGTCCGCCAGGCAACGTCGACATCACGTTCGGCGAGGGCTCGATGTTGCCGCGATTGAGACTGTAACTAAGCGATCCAAGCGCGGTGAGGAGCGCGAGATCCACCATCATGATGGCTATCAACCACCGGCGTGGTTTGGCCCGTAGTGGCGATCGTGCAATAACCAAGAGAACACCAACGGCCAAGATTGCGTGGACGGCCATGGGCCAACGCAACGAGGCTCCGTTAGTTGCTGCCCTCGGCGTGGCGTCCATGAACTCCAAAATTGGTTGGTAGGCAAAAATCAAGGCGAGAGACCACGCCATTACGGCCAAAGCCGGAATGGAAGTTATGAATCGGCGTACGCCTTCCACGGCCGCCTCACGACGGCGGCCCGAAGTCATGGCGTCCATCCACCAGCCAAGTAGTACCGCGGCAGCGAGGTCCACGATAATGATGTTCCGACTCTGGAGTCTGGTACGACCAAACATGGGAATCTCATGAAAGAGGTGGCCGAGAGGCGTGAATGAACCCCAGGTCGCGATAAGGCCAATGATGATCATCACGCCAAACACCGTGAAAACACGGTGCTCCCCCACCCAGCCTCGACGAGTCAACTGCGCAAAAAAGGCCGCCACACCGGTGAGGGCAACGACCCCTACGTAGCCGGAGACTTCGGCAAGGTTGTAGTGCATGAAGAAACGCGAAACCCCCAACGCCGAGTTACCTCCAAAACTCTCCGGTGCCAGCATTAATACCGTCCATTTGGGCTGCAGCGATCCGCTTCCGAAGAATGAGTACGAGATGTCGGCCCGCTGAGATTGGGCGATGAAGGCCCAACCCGGCAACATCTGCACCAGTCCAATCGCTACACCCCACGCCAGTCCGATGCCATTGGCGATCAGTACCCGCAGGCGGCCCATCCACGACGCTTGCACCGTGCCGTTATGCAGCACCATCTCGGTACCGAGCACAATCAAGGCGAGTAGTTCCAATTCGGCAATTGACCGTGGTTCCCCAGTAAGAAACGTCAGGCCCCAAATGACGCCTAATCCGGCCACGCTCGGGAGCGCTGGAAGCCAGCGAGCTCTACGTGATGCCCCTCGAGTTGTTGTCTGCAATACACGCGAGAGGTGTAGCTGAACCAGCACCATCCAGGGAAGGAGCGCGAAGCCCTGCACTACGGCGAGGTGCACAATCTGCCCCAGCATTGCACCGGAGTAGGTATAGATGATGGCCGCGAAGAAGGCCGCACTAGGGCGAAGTCGCATCCAACGCAACAGTGCGTAGACACCAACGCCGGCCGAGACGTAGACGGCGACCACGTTGAGGGCCCACGCCAAGAGGGCGGGTAGAAATGCGAAGAGAACGGTTAGCGGGTAGAGCGAGCCACTATTCATGCCTCCGAGCAGTGGTGTTCCCGAGTTAGCAAAGGCATTAAAGAGTGGCAAGTGGAGCGTTCTGATCTGCTCCCCCGAGAGCACCCTCAGTGGAAAATTCTGAATCTGGTTGTCTTGAGTGATCGCGGGAAACCCAAAGAGGCTCGGCAGAGCAAACATCACAACGGGCACGATCACGAGTGCCCAGAGGGCACGCCGATCAGCTTGACCTAGTGGTCGCCACCAGGCGATGGTTGTGGGTGAAGTTGACACAGAGAGAGGCTAGAAGAGAAAAAGCCCTCCCCGCCGAATTGCTTCAGCGAGGAGGGCTAATTCCTAGTTCGAATTACCGACGACGAGGCCGACGTGGGCGGTTGTCGTCGTTTAGCGATGGGCCACCAGGACCCAAGTCGCCGAGGTCGCTGGCGAGTTCCTGCTCGAAGCTGTCTTCAAAAGAAGACTTGGCACGAGGCGCACGCTCGGGGCGCTCAGAACGCTCGGGGCGCTCAGAACGCTCGCGAGGTTCGCGGCGCTCACGGGGTTCGTTGTTCGTCTCGGGGTACTCAACGCCAGCCAAGGAAAGGCTGACCTTGCCCTGAGGGTCGATGTCGTCAACCTTGACTTCAACGGCCTGACCCAAGCTCAAGACGTCCTCGACGGCGTTGATGCGCTTGCCGTCGTTGAGGGGGCTCATCTTGGAGATGTGGAGCAGTCCGTCGCGACCAGGAAGAATCGAAACAAAGGCACCAAACTTGGTCGTGTTAACGACCTTGCCCTGGTACACCGCGCCAACTTCAGCGGTCGGGGGGTCGAGGATCATCTCAATGCGACGCTTGGCTTCAGCAACGGCACGGCCGTCCTTGGCACCAATGGTCACCGTGCCAACGACACCGTCGTCGTCAACGGCAATGTCCGCACCGGTCTCTTGCTGCAAGGTGTTGATGACCTTGCCCTTTGGCCCAATGACCTCACCGATCTTGTCGATCGGAATCTCGATGTTGATGATCTTCGGAGCAACGGCCGCAACCTCAGCGCGTGGCTCGGGCAACGTGGCGGTCATGACGCCCAAAATCTGGAGACGGGCCACCTTGGCCTGATGCAACGCCTGGGCCAAAACTTCGGCGGGTAGGCCGTCGATCTTGGTGTCAAGCTGCAGAGCAGTTACGGCGTCGGTCGTACCGGCCACCTTGAAGTCCATATCGCCGAAGGCGTCTTCGGCACCGAGGATGTCGGTCAACGTGACGTACTTGCCGCCGTCGTAGACGAGGCCCATGGCAATACCGGCTACAGGAGCCTTGATTGGTACACCGGCCGCCATGAGCGACAACGACGAACCACAGACCGAAGCCATGGAGGTTGAACCGTTGGAAGCCATGATGTCCGAGACAACGCGCAACGTGTAAGCGAATTCGCTCTCCGAAGGCAGTACGGGGATCAAGGCACGCTCAGCAAGCATGCCGTGACCGATTTCGCGACGCTTCGGCATACCAACACGGCCGGTTTCACCGACTGAGTATGGAGGGAAGTTGTAGTGGTGCATGTAGCGGCGCCACTCGTCAGGCGTAATGGTGTCGAGCTGCTGCTTCATACGAGGCATACCCAAAGTGGTCACGTTGATGACCTGGGTCTCGCCACGCTGG
>WLNA01000046.1 GCA_009726065.1 Actinomycetota bacterium | reverse complement strand
CGGCGTCGTTGTCGCCCACCATGACAATCAAGCCGGGACCCACAATGGCGAGCAGCGTTAGGAGGCGAGCCTTGAATCCACGACGCGATTCGTTGTCGGAGGCCCGGATGGTCCCGAAGGCGCCGGCGATGTCATTTTCTTGTCCCTGCTTCGTCACTGCTCACCTCCTTCATGTCAACTAGTCGTGGCGTTACAAAGGCCACGGCGACACGGCTTGGCGAACTAGGCCAAGGACCGCGACCCACGAGGCCGCTTTGGGGCACACACGCGCCCCGGGGTGGTACTTGGGGGCTTCATCAGAACCCCCTCAGAGTGTGATTCAAGAACTTCATTCCGAAACCGTCGACATTCCGAACTCGCGACGCCAGCCTTGGGGCATCAGGTCTTCAAGCACATCATCGACCGTGACGACACCGATCATCGCTCCACCATCTTCGGCCACCACGGGCACCACCGTCAGGTTGAAGTCCGTCATGGTGCGCGCGACGCGGTGAAGATCCCAGTGGGGGCGCACGTAGGCCAAGCTGGCGTGCGCGGCCGCAATGGCTAAGTCCTGGGGGCGAGAGCGAACGAGAGCCACGATTGAGACGGCGGCCACGGGGTGATTCGACTCATCCACCAAGAAGACGGCCTGCAGTGTTTCGGCTGGCGCCGTGGAGTCCCGCAGTGCCTGAAGAGCCACTTCGGCCGTAACCGTGGCGGGTAGCGAACAGAAGTCGTTCAGCATCAATCCGCCGGCGGTGTCGGCGTTGTAGGTCAGGAGGTGGCGAACTTTTTGCTGCTGCGGTTCGGGAAGCTTCTCTAATACCGAGAGTCGCCGTTCCTGCTCAATCTCAGAGATGAGGTCAGCCGCATTGTCGGCCGCCATCCGCGAGAGCAGACGAGCCGCGTCGGCGTCACTACGGGACTCGAGAAACTCCAACTGGTGCTGGGTATCCAACTCCTCAAAGACGTCGGCCTCGAGCTCACGGTCCAGACCCACGGCCTCAATAATCTCTTCACCCTCTTCGTGCGAGCCCTGCTCAACGAGGTCGGCAATTTGCGACGGGTGCAGCTTGGCCAGTTTGCGATACGGAATACGGAGACGAGCCGAAGGAATGTGCGAGACGAAGGGTTCGATGGAGGCAAAGTCCACGATGGAGGTGGCCGCCAGATTACGTCCGAGCGGGCCCATGAGGCGGCGCAGCATGGGACGACGTCCCGGGTCCACGCCGACGACTTCCCACGTCCCGTCGATCTCGGCGATTTCAATCTCGTTGCCGGTAATCAAGCGGCCGTGCACCAAGTTGATGACGTGGCGGGCCAAGAGATCTTCCGAAAGCAGGATTTCACCGGGACGGCGCTCAAAACGGCGCAAGTCAATCCGGTTGCCCTCAAAACGCAAGCGACCGGCTGCAAGACCGCCAATCTTGCGAATTGGAACGAAGAGGTCACGGCCCTCGATGCGCACCACGGCCCCGACGACTGGTGGGTGGGCGTGATCGCCCACCCGGGCCACGAGGTCGCGAACACGGCCGATGCGGTCACCGTCTACGTCGTAGAACGGGCGCCGTAAGAAAGTTGAAAGGTGATGAATTTGCTGCATGACAGGTGCCTTGTTGCACCCGTAAGGCTACTCCCCTGCGGGGTTTTGCCCAATTCCGCAGGTGGCTCCGGGCAGGCGGTGGCGGTTACGTGCGACCACGCGATAGATCGCCTCCGAGACGATGGCGATACCGGGAAAGGCAATAATCCGTCCGATGAGCGGCCAGCAGGCTCGGCACTGGCCGAGGGCGGCCGCCACGGCCCGCGCGCCTTGATAGGTCGTCGCGCCGTCAACGACGCAGACGGCTTCAGCGAGGTTGTGTCGGGTGAGTGACCACCGCTCGAGTTCGTCATCGGTCACGGTTTGATTGGCACGAAAGACGATGGAGCCGCGAAGCCGACGCTCCAGCCAGAGGGCGCACTGTTGGCAGAAGCCGCACGTCCCATCGAGAATCAAAATCACACGAGCTCCCCAATAGCGCCTACGACTCTTTCGACGTCGGAGTCTGAAATCCCGGCGTGCACCACTAGACGGAATCGACCGGGAGCAACCGTGCCAGCCAGAATGCCACGCTCTTCTAACTGTTCCACGAAGTGGCGGGATGAGGGGTGGTTAAAGGCCACGATGTTGGTCTCGCAATCAGTGGCTCGATACCCGGTATCACTAAAACGATGCTCGACCGCATCAGCAATACGACGGGCCCGCCGATGATCATCAGCGAGGCGCTCAATCATGGTGTCGAGGGCTACTAGTCCGGCCGCGGCGAGGAAACCGGCTTGACGCATACTGCCACCGAGACGTTTGCGCTCCACTCGTCCACGTTCCATGTCCTCGACCGAACCGGCCAGGAGCGAGCCGACGGGGGCGCACAGTCCTTTGGAAAGGCACGTCATCACGGTGTCGACTTCGGCTGCGTACGTGGCCGACGAAACTCCACTAGCCACCTGCGCATTAAAGAGACGGGCGCCGTCCATGTGCATGGGAACCGACGTCGCACTGCGTAGTGCCCGGAGTTCATCCAGGGGATAGACCCGACCACCGGCATACATGTTGGTGTTCTCCACCACGATGGCCCGCACGCCCGCCTGATGATCGACTTCGGCATCAATTCGATCAAGCACTGCGTCACGAGGCAAGTAGCCGTCGTCATCACGAAAGGTGGCGAACTGAATCCCGGCGTTCTTGGCCGAGGCCCCCATCTCAAAGGCCACGACGTGACTGGCGTGTCCGGCGGCGACCGTGTCACCGGGCGAGGTGTGTAGGCGCATCGCGATCTGGTTCGCCATCACCCCCGAAGGCACGAAAATGGCGGCGGGTTTGCCCACCAGGGCGGCGTAGCGAGCTTCGAGGGCCTGGACCGTAGGGTCGGCGCCAAAGCCATCATCTCCCACCACGGCCCGGGCCATGGCTTCGCGCATCTCGTCGGTGGGCTGCGTCACAGTGTCACTGCGAACATCCACCAACTGATTCATAGCGCCAGACTATCGAGCCGCCGTAGGCTCACTCTTCGTGAACCATCTCAATTCAGAAGTCCAAAATGTCCACGACGCCCTCGGCATTGAAGTAATCAAGGCCACCCCCGAAGAGGTCGTGGTTCAAGTCATGGTCGGTCCCAAAGTGCACCAGCCCTACGGCATCTTGCACGGGGGCGTCTCGGCCCTGGTCGCCGAATCGGCGGCCTCCATTGGTGGTGCCATAACCGTCGGCCCCGACCGCATCGTGGTCGGTACCGAGCTGAACTGCAGCCACCTGCGCTCCATGCGCGAAGGCCTCCTGACGGCCACGGCTCGGCCTATTCGGACCGGCAGGACCGTGCACGTCTGGGGTATTGACCTCACCGATGAGGACGGTCGCATGATCTGCATCGCCCGTTGCTCACTTGCGGTCTTGGATACACCGAAGGCCTAGGTCAGTCGAGCCTAGGATTTCACGTTATGACGGGACGGTCCTAATGGGAATTCGATTTGCCGGCTGGGGCGTGGGGCTCGGCGAACGCATCGTCACCAACGATGACCTGAGCGCCACGCTCGAAACTTCCGACGACTGGATTCAAGAGCGGACCGGTATCCGAGAACGTCGTATCGGCGGCACAGCCTCGTCGCTCGGGATTACGGCAGCTCAAGCCGCCATGGCCGACGCCGGAGTCACAGCCGACGATATTGATCTCGTTATCTTGTCGACGACAACCGGTGACCGACTGATTCCCGGCACGGCACCGACTATCGCGGCCGCCCTCGGCATCACCGGCGGTGCCATGGATCTCAATGCCGCCTGTAGTGGTTTCATGTACGGCGTGGCCGTGGCCCGGGGCATGATCGCCACGGGCACCCAACGCGTTCTTCTCATCGGTGCCGAAAACCTCAGTCGCTGGGTCGACTGGGACGATCGGGCGACGGCCGTGCTCTTTGGTGATGGAGCGGGCGCTGTCGTTATTGAACCGTCCGAAGTGGACGCCGTCCTTTCAATCAACCTCGGTGCCGACGGCTCCCTGGCTGACATCATTCGCTGTGATCACGGTGGCTACATCTGGATGGATGGACGCGAAGTCTTCCGCCGGGCCGTGCGGGTCGTCGTGGAGTCCTCGGAGCGGGCACTGCGCGAAGCCGGCGTGACGATTGATGAAATCGACATTCTCCTGGCCCATCAGGCCAACCTCCGTATTCTGCACGCGGTGGCCGACCGCTTGGGACTGAGTCACGACAAAATTGTGGTCTGTCTCGACAAGTACGGAAACACGTCGTCCGCCTCGATTCCGCTCGCCGTGGACCACGCTCGATCGCAACAACTTCTTAGCCCTGGAAAGGTGGCACTTATGACTGGTTTTGGTGGTGGAATGACGTGGGCGAGCGCCGTGGTGCGCTGGTCATGAGTGGTCCCGTTCTCGTTATCCTCGCCGCCGGGCGAGCTCGCCGTTTCGGTGGCATCAAGCCATTAGCTCCAATTGGAATTCATGGCGAAGCCGTGATTGATCTCATTGCCTCCGATGCGGTGGCCGCTGGATTTGGCCACATTGTCGTCGTCATCAATCCCGATACGGGTCCGGTCATTCGTGAACACATCGCGGCCAACTGGCCCCCGGCGGTCTCGGTGGGTTTTGCCACCCAGGAGCGACCGCTCGGCACGGTCCACGCCGTCCTTTCCGCGGCTAGCGAACTCGACGGTTCAGTCCCCTTCGGGGTCTGTAACGCCGACGATCTCTACGGTCGTGACGCCATGCTCGCGCTCGGCACGCATCTCACCACCGCCTCCAACAACTGCTTGGTCGGTTTTCGACTCGACCAGGCACTCGTGGGTGACCAGCCCGTCACCCGTGGCGTCTGCCAAGTGGAAGACGGCCTCCTCACGGGAATTGCGGAGCGTCGTCAGGTCTCATTGACTCCTGAAGGGTTTCGTGCGGGCGACGGCTTAGAACCAGCCCAACTTTCGCCCGACAACCTCGTTTCAATGAATCTCTGGGGCTTCGCTCCATCGATGTGGACCGTCTTTCAAGCGGCCATGAATGCCGCTGAGGCTAGTGAAGAGGCCGAAGTACTCCTCCCCGAAATCGTAGGACAGGAACTCGCCACTGGTCAATCAACCTTCGCCGTCATCCCCGCCCCTTCCCAGTGCGTTGGTGTCACGCATCCCGACGACTTGGCCATTGTCCAAGAGGAGATTCGCAAACAGGTCGCCTCGGGTCTCCGTCCAGATCGCGCCTTCCTCTAAGCAGAACGTTGGACCGACCGTCTCGCATCAGCGTTAGGGGTGGTGGTGGCTGAGGGTCTGCGGCAGCGGAAATTGCGAAGGCCCCGAGTAGCCGGATCGTCTCGCGACTTCCAGCCCCTCGGGGTCTTCGAAGGCTCACGCGTCCAGCCCCGTGTCGGACAGGACCAGCCGCGTGGCGGTCTCCCTACGCTTGGCGTCCACACACGGTTCGCCTCACCGGGCGAACCGCTCCGAAGGCCCAAAACCCCTTGCGGGATTCCCGGCCTTCTCACTGGCACCTATTCCAAAGTGCCCGCGCGAGTCGGTTCTGCGTAAACAGTGCGTGTATCGTGCCACAGCATTCAGGTCATATATCGAGAAGTGAGTGATTGCCACAGCGAAATGAACAGAAACACGGCAGAAAATCACCAGGCGAAGAGGAGAATCCCCATCACTCCCTCTTAATTACCCCAACTTATCCACAGCCCTAGTGAGCGAGGCTGAGAACTCCCAGAGTTCGAAAAGTGGCGGCGAGCAACAGGCTGCGCAACACCATGATGACGTCACGCCCCCGATGATTCCCCATGCGCCACCGCACACTGGCGCGATCGAGATGATGGGCGCTCGCACCCCGCGCCAGACACCAGCGCTCGGCCCGTAAGGGGGCTCGCCAAATAATTAAAGCCAGCGCTCGCTGCCGCCCCCGCCGACGGGCCGTCGTCGCTTGTGAACGCTGGAGTGGATCGCGGCGGTAGCGAAGAACGTCGTGCGGACAGATTGTGAGATCCCCGTGGCGGGCGAGCGAAACGAGGAACGCAAGGTCCTCGCTACGGCGCAGTGAGACGTCGTAGCCACCGCAGGCCATCGCCGCGAGGCGCCGAACAAGGATGCCACCCGGTGGTGGCACCACTAGGCGGGTCAGTAACGCTTCACCCGATAACTCCGCCGATGGGACGAGATGACCACCACGGCGGACGACGGGCTGGAGTTGGACAGTCGCCCACGTACCAATGTCGATGGGACTGTCGAATGTATCGACCGCCACAAAGCGTCCGAGGACGGCGGCACTCGTCGGCGCAGCCGCTCGTTGCAGTGTGGCGATAGCGCCGGGCTGGAGCCGATCGTCGCTATCAAGAAACAGTACGAATTCACTCGTGGTGGTGGCGAGTCCGTCATTGCGAGCTTGGGCCGGGCCCCCGGAAACCGGCCGGAAGATCGCTTGGATCTGAGGAGTAGTAGCAGCAATTGTTCGAATAATCTCAGCCGTCGCATCGGTAGAACCATCATCCACGACGACAATCTGCTCGACCTCGGGCTGCAGGGCCGATTGAATCGTGCTGGCCAGAGTCTCCGCAGCGTTATAGGCCGGAATAATGACAGCAACGTTGCGCGACAACTACTTCTTGACCTTTACCTGCCACAGGCCATTGCCGTTAATAATTAGCCAGTACCTTGGCGGGAGTTTCGGCAGATTCATTGGTCGGTCAAACGTTTGAGATTCGTAGTACAGCAGCATCGGCTTGTATAGCGTTCCATCAGAGATGGTCATCACAAAGTGCTTGCCTACCCCACCGAGAAAGACGGTCGAAAGCTGAGCGCTGGGGCCAGAGAAGGGGCCGAGCACACTCAGTCCGCCACTCAAGTATTCGTACGGCAACGGCAGACTGGGAAGATTTGTGGGGTCAATTAACGAGATCGTCCACTGACCATCAGCAATGACGTTCACGGACAACTTCCCCTGGGGGTACCGCGCCGGCATCGAAATAACCGTACGGCCCACCTGGTTGGCCGGTACGTCGAGCACGGCGCCCTTGGAGTCATGCACCAGAACGCCAAAGTTCGCCCTACAGGCGCACTGGAAGTACCAGATCATCAGTTTGCCCGTAGTCGTAAAATTTATGGCCGACGTTGATTTTGTTCCCGAGACACGCTGAATGTCCTTCGAATTCGGTGCCACGGGTGGAAAGTAGGCACCCTTTAATTGACTCTGAGCTCCAGGCGCGATCGTGGCGACGGGTGGAGTGGGCTTGGACGTGTAGTGGAAGGCCACGACGCCCAGAAAGATGCTGCAGACGATGGCACTCGCTACGACGCCGGTCCATCGCCGCTGGGGCCGCCACAGATCCCATGCTGGATCGTACGGGCGACCCTTACGCATGGTCATCGAGCCCTCAAATTCTCCATCAGCCCGTGTTGGGCTGCGTCTAAAACGGCGTGCCATTAAACGATTTAAGAGGTTGTCTAGCCGCACACCCCAATCGTAGTTGGCGTATCTCGTTGATTCATGGTCGAACCCGAATTGCTCACAACCGGCACAAGTCACCCGTAATCGTGGAGGTTCTCAAGTGGTGTTTCACTCCCGTGGGGACCAGAAACGCAGTAATTGGTAAGGTCCGTTGCTCTGGGCTAAGGACGATTCACAAGCTGGTGGTTGAAGTCCACATCACCGTCCCGCCTCACTAAGGATTCCGATAGGCCCCTAAAACTCAATGCTTTGGTGGATGTTCTCCGGACCGATCGCGGCTCAGACGCAAACTAAGGGCGATAGCTAGCGCCAGCATGGCGATGATGAGAGCGAGCGAAACGTAGGTATTCAGGTGGTACCAGTGCGAGATCGTCATCTTGATACCAACAAAGACGAGGATGCTGCCCAGTGCGTGTGAGAGATAGTGGAAACGTTCCTTCGCATTTGCCAGAAGGAAGTACATGGCGCGAAGTCCAAGAATTGCGAAGGCGTTCGAGGCGAACACGATGTAGGGCTCCTTAGAAACTGCGAGGATTGCCGGGACCGAGTCCACCGCGAAAATCACGTCGGCTATAGACAAGGCAACACACGCCGCTAGCAATGGAGTGGCCGCGCGACGACCATTCAACCGAGTGAAGAACTTCTGCCCGTCGAGCGTCTCGCTTATCGGCATAACTTTGCTCAGGAGCCCCATTCCCGGAGCCGCACTGCGCTCATCCTCGTCGTTGCGGTGGCGAATTACTTTCGCGCCGGTGTAGATCAGGAATAGGCCGAAGACAACGAGCAGCCACCAGAACTGACCGAGCAGGGCGCTTCCCACCACGATGAAGACCGCGCGCATCACGATGGCTCCGACGATGCCCCAGAACAAGACTCGGTGTTGGTAGCGCAATGGGATTGCCATTGCTGTGAACAGCATCGACCAGACAAAGACGTTGTCGACACTGAGCGACTCTTCAATCAGGTAGCCACTAATGTATTCACCGAAGGCCTGTTGACCGTAGGCAATCGCGATGAAAATCGAAAAGCCCAAACCGCATGCCACCCAGGCCATCGACTCCATTGCTGCCTGTCGAGGCGACGGTTCATGTGCATGTCGGTGGCGATAAAGGTCGATGGCCAATAGCGTCACGATGACTGCGGCGAGCCACAGCCAAGCGGTAAGAGAGATGTCGAGGTCGACGAAATTTGAAGAAGTGGTAGTTGCCAGCATGATCGTCACAACTCTCGATTAGTACGAGCTGATGACAAAAATGCCATCACCGTCTCGAAGTTGGAATGCCAACGAAAGTTGGCGTAGTGGGCGGGTACGTGACATGGTGACCTCCGTGAATCGGGTCCCGGATTTCGGAACCCTGTTTGATTCTCGGAAGGTCTCTCCGCTGCAGTAAAACAGCTGGCCGCGCCGGGTGCATAACACCGTGTTGACGACGGGCCTCGTGGGATACTCCCCTTCTTCAGTAGAGACTATAAAAGCGCGGCTTTAGATGTCAAGCAATTTGGGTGATTCAAATCTGCCAGTCACGAGGTAGTCGTAGCTCCTT
>WLNA01000045.1 GCA_009726065.1 Actinomycetota bacterium | reverse complement strand
CGCGTGCCCATATAGATCATGGCAATCATGGTCTTGTCGGGGAGCTCCAGCAAGAACTGGAGTAAGAAAACAATGAGTATGACCTTTAACACCTGAACTCCTAGACCTGGGGGCGAATCTTCTTGGCGAAATTAGCCGCAATTCGCATCCGTTCAAGGTACTGGACCAGAGTCCGTTGCCCCACGGCCAACGGGTGGGCCAAGTGGAAGGCCTCAACCTCGTCGGCGAACTGCTCGTCGAGCGCAAACTTGGTGACGCCACTCGTGACCCGCACGTGCAAGTTCGGGGCAAACTTCGTTTGGACGTCGCTCCAACGGCTCGTGAGGTAGCGCCAGACCGCCGGACCATTTGCTCGGGAGTTGACGAGCAGGCCCAAGAGAATTGGTCCATCCTGGTTGCGGAACTCATCGAACGCTCGACGAGCCGTTTCGAGGGCTTGAGTTTCCTCAGGGAAGTCGGCGAGTGACTGCAAGAAGCGCTGTTCTTCCTGGGGGCCTGCGGCATTCGCGTAGGCGTTAACGAAACGGTCGTAGTCACCAGGGCGATTGACGTTGGCCACGATGCGCAACAGCGCCCGGGCCGTGTCACCCTCGAGTTGACCGGCGTCGAATCGACGCACGGCCTCGGCGCGTACGGCCTCTTCGCGACCCAAGATTCCAAGCGTCGCAATCGTCACGGCGCGCAACTGCGGGGTGAGGTCGCCTTCGCCCGCGACGCTGTCGTAACCCAGTCGTTCGAGGTGCGGCTCGAAGAGTTCGCGCACTATCGCGGCGAGGGCGTCGCGCTGTGATTCGTCAATAACTCGGTTGACCCATTCGAGGGCCTCGGCCACCGTGATCCAGGTAGTGGGATTGTTGTCGGACCCGAGGGAACGGGCAATGGTCAAAAAGTCCGAGAGGGTGATCGAACTCGAAAAGAGTCCGGCCCACGCGTCAGCGACGAGGACGACTCGCTCGAGGTCATCGAGTTCTGACATGCGGGTCGAGATGGCGGCCAACTCGGCACTGCCGTAGCGAGTCCGGTAGACACCCGAACCACCGGCATTCACCACGACGTTGGCGCCACTAATCGTCAATGGCTCACTCTTTAAGAGGTGCGTTGTTGCGGCCCCTCCATCGAGCGAACGGGTTAGCACGGGAATGAACCAGTCCTTCCCAATGTTGGAAGTTGCAGCCGTCGGACCGTAGGCGAAGGGCTCCTGACGCAAGGTGCCGTTTTCCAATGTCACCAGGGGGTGGCCACCCTGCAAGATCCAGGTGTTCATGATGTCACGAACCGGCTGGTTCGACGCCTCTTCGAGGGCGTCCCACAGGTCGGTCGTGATGGTGTTGCCGTAGGCGTGCTTCTTCAGGTAACGGCGGATGCCGTCGCGGTAGACATCGGTACCGAGGTAGAGCTCCAGCATGCGCAGCACTGATCCACCCTTTTCGTAGGTGAGGAGGTCGAACATGCCCTGGGAGTCTTCGGGGGAGACGACTTCAAATTCAATTGGTCGCGTGGAGTGGAGACCATCGACTTGGAGGGCCATGTCACGGAACGTGCCAAAGCCGACCCAGACTTTCCACTCGGGGCGGAAGGCGTCGAGACAGGCGTTCGCCATGAACGTCGCGAAGGCCTCGTTGAGCCAGATGCCCTCCCACCACTCCATGGTGACGAGGTCACCGAACCACATGTGGGCGATTTCGTGCGCAACGACTTCGGCGACGCGTTCCACTTCTTGCTGGGAGGCCGTTGTGGGGTCGACTAAGAGTGCCGTTTCGCGATACGTCACACAGCCCAGGTTCTCCATGGCGCCGAAGGCGAAGTCGGGTACCGCGATCATGTCGAGCTTGTCTCCGGGATAGGGGATGGCGAAGTAGTTCGAAAAGAACCGCAGCGCGAAGGCCCCGGCCTCTAGTGCGAAAGGCGCGAGACGCGTCTTGCCGCGAGGGGTCACGATGCGCAGGGGCACACCATCGACGTCCACGGTCTCGGACTCTTCGAACGGTCCCACCACGAATGCCACCAAGTAGGTAGACATCTTCATAGTCGGCCCAAAGACCACGGTCGTTGTGCCGTTGCCCTCATCCGTACTACTCACAATTGGTGAGTTGGAGTAGGCCCGCAGGTCACTCGGAATCTGCAGAGTGACGTTGTAACTGGCCTTGAAGACGGGTTCGTCCCAGCAGGGGAAGGCCCGGCGCGCGTCCGTGGATTCGAATTGGGTCGTGGCGATGGTCTGCGTTACCCCATCGTTGTCCACGTACGTTGAACGGTAGAAGCCGTGAAGTTGATCGTTCAAAATGCCCCGGAAGGAGACCACGAGTGAGGCCGCGCCGAGCGCCAACGGTTGATCGAATGTGGTGGTTGCCGTCTCGTACTGCCCATCGAGCACCGGGATGCCACTCTGGTCGAGGCCCGCGCTATCGGTGATGTGGACATTGGAAAGGTCCAACTCGATGGCGTTGAAGGCCACCACGTTGGTGGACTCACGGACGTCGAGTTCAACCGTTACCGAGCCCGAGAAGGTGGCCCGCCCCAGGTCGGGCGTGATGGTTATGTGGTAACTAACGGGCCAAATCGAAGCGGGCAGCCGATACGGGTTATGGGCACGTGGAGACATGCCTCGAGGCTAGCCCCACCCACGAACAGCCGACTTAGTTGAGCGACCGCAGTGTCTCGAGAAGGGTCCCTCGAACACGTTCCCCAAAGAGTGCACCACGCTCGAGGCGGTCCAACATTTGAATCAAGGTGACGTGTCGACTTTCCAGCGGGCGGCTCTCGTGGAAGGCACGCACCTCACGCGCGAGGTCGCCATTCTTAAACAAGGTGACGACACCGCCCAACATCATGGCGTGCATGTCGGGAATGAAGTGATCCGTCAGTTGGTCCCAACGCTCGCTAATCCAACGCCACACGAACTCGCCAATGCTGCGGTTGGCGATCATGGCCCCCATGAGGAACGGAGCATCTTGGCTGCGGAACTCAGTGAGACACTTTTCGAGTGTCTCGAGCGCCACGGCTTCCGAGGGGATGCCGGCCAGCGCGAAGAGGTACCGCTGCTCGTCTTGAGGCGTGGTGGCACTCTTGCGACGCTCCTCCAAAATGGCGGATGTCCCGGGGCGGTGCTGGTCAGCGGCAATCATGACGATGGCCCGAGCTAAGTCGCCCGAGACTTCATTGGCGTCAAAGCGCCGTAACGCCTCAGCGATGACGTCGCTGTCGTGGCCGTAGATGCCGAGCATCTCCACGACCATGCCGCGCAGTTCGCCGGCTTGTTCGCTCTCACCCGCCGCGGGGTTCCAGGTCAGACGTTGCAGGACGGGCTGGTAGAGACGGCGAACAACGCCACCGAGTTCGGCCCGCTCCTCATCGTTAGCGATGCGGTCGATCATGCCAATGGCCTGACCAATGACGCTCCACGTTGAAGGCTCGTCCAGGTCAGTGAGTCCAGTCGCGAGCGTCAAGAGACCTTGCAATGTGGCGCCACCCACCATGACGGCGGCCCAGGTATCGGAGAACAAGACGGCGCGCTCGAGGACATCGAGTTCGGTCAAGTTGGCCGCGATGGCGGCTAGTTCCGTGTTGCCGTAGGCCGTACGGTAGAAACCCGATCCCCCGGCGTTAACCACGGCGACACCCGAAGTGGCCAATTGTGCACTGGCACTCGTGAGCAACTGCTTGTTGATCGTCGTGGAGCCAATCTCGCGAGAGAGGACGGGAACCTGCCAGAGCGAACCAATGGCCGACTTGTCTTGCGGCGGCAAGTAGGAGAAGGGACTCTGAGAAATCGTGCCGTTCTCCACCCGCAGGAGTGGGTGACCACCCTGCAAGATCCAGGTATCCATGATGGCGCCAACGGGCTGACCGGAAGACGCTTCGAGGGCCGACCACAGGTCCTTGGTGACGGTGTTGCCGTAGGCGTGCTTCTTCAAGTAAAGGCGGATGCCGTCGCGGAAAGTCTCCTCGCCGAGGTACTGCTCCAACATGCGCAAGACGGCGCAGCCCTTGATGTAGGTCAAGACGTCAAACATGCCTCGGCAGTCGTTAGGGGAGACCACTTCGTACTCAATGGCGCGCGTCGAGTGCAGACCATCCACATTGAAGGCCATGTCACGAGCCGGGTTGAAGCCGACCCACTTCTGCCACTGGGGACGGAAGTGATCGGTGCAGATTGATTCCATGAACGTGGCGAAGGCCTCGTTGAGCCAGATACCTTCCCACCACTCCATAGTGACGAGGTCGCCGAACCACATGTGGGCGATCTCGTGGTTGACAACTTCGGCCACCCGCTCGATGTCGCTATGGGCACCCGTCTTGTGGTCGACCAACAGGGCCGTATCGCGGAAGGTCACGAGTCCGAGGTTCTCCATGGCGCCGGCCGCGAAGTCGGGAATGGCGATGAGGTCGAGCTTGTCGCCGGGGTAGGAGATGTCGAAGTAGTCCGAGAAGAACTCGATGGCGTGAACGGCCGTCTCCATACCGACTTCGGTGAGGTGGCCCTTGCCGATGGGATAGATCACGCGCATCGGGACACCGCGAACGATTACTTCATCGGTCGACTCGAACGGTCCGACCACGAAGGCCACCAGGTACGTCGACATCTTCATGGTGCGATCAAAGACCACTTCGCGCTTGGCGTTACCGAGGTCGGTCTCTCGGATAACGGCCGAGTTGGAGTACGCGGCGAGGTGACTCGGTACCACCAAGGTCACTTCGTACGTGGCCTTAAAGGCCGGCTCGTCCCAGCAGGGGAAGGCCTTACGGGCGTCGTGGGACTCGAATTGAGTCGTGGCAATGGTGTGCTTGACGCCGTTGTTGTCGGTGTAGGTCGACCGGTAAAAACCGTGAAGTTGGTCGTTCAAAATTCCCGTGAAGGTGATCGTCGCAACGCCCGAACCGGTAGGGAGCGGCTCGTCGAAGGTAAAGGTGGCCGTTTCGTACTCGTCGTCGTACGAGGGCGGGGTCGAAACCAATGTCTGGCTCCCAACCGTGACGCTCGCGGTGGCGAGCTCGAGTTCCTTGGCATTTAGGGCGAAAGAGGTGACCGACTCGTTGATATCGAGATCAATCTCGACCCGTCCGGCGAAAGTGAACTTCTCGAGGTCGGGCGTCAGATGAATTTGGTAGTTCGAGGGAACGACCGTACGAGGCAAGCGATACGGGTTGGTGGTCATAGCCCGAAATCCTACGGCAACCTCGTAGCCTGAGTCCCGTGTCTACAGAACCCACCCCCGTCCAAATTGGCAGCCGTCCCCAGCCCGAGCGTCTGGCTGTCACCGGCATAGGTAACGCCCTACTGGATGTCATCATGCAGGACCACGACAATGTCCACGCCGAGCTCGGTCTGGCCAAGGGTGGTATGACCCTGGTGGAACTGGCCCAGGCGCACCAGATTTATAGCGCCATGAACTCCACGCTCGAAATGTCGGGCGGCTCAGCGGCCAACACCATTGCCGGCATCGCCAGTCTCGGTGGTCAGACAGGCTTTATCGGCAAGGTCGGCTCCGACAACTTTGGCGAAGTCTTCGCCCACGACCTCTCTTCGCTTGGTGCCACCGTCGATCTCACCGTGGCCGAGACCGATGAACTGGGCACCGGTCGCTGTCACGTCTTTGTGACTGACGACGCCGAGCGTACGATGGCGACGTACTTAGGCGCGGCCAATCAGATGGAGCCCGAGGACATCACCTCGGACCTCATTCAGATTTCTGACATCGTCTACATCGAGGGCTACCTCTTTGATCTCCCACCAGCCAAGAACGCGCTTCGTCAGGCCATTGCCACCACCCACGATCACGACGGACTCGTCGCTCTTAGTCTCTCGGACCTCTTCTGTGTGGAGCGCCACAAGGCCGACTTCTTAGAACTCATTACGAATGACGTCGACATCCTGCTGGCTAACGAGGGCGAGATCTTGACCATGTTTGGCGCCAAGACGGTCGAGCAGGCCTTCCAGGCCATCGACGAACTCGGCGTCTTGGGCGTGGTCACGATTGGATCAAAGGGCGCCATGGTCTCTGGACCCCGTGGACCAATGTTGATTCCTGCCCCCAAGGTGGACCGAGTCGTCGACCAAAACGGTGCCGGCGATCTCTTCGCTGCGGGCTTTCTCTACGGACTGGCCTCTGGAGCCGAACCGGCCGAAGCGGCCCAACTCGCCGCCCTGTGCGCCGGTGAAGTCATCACCCACTTGGGTGCGCGACCCGAGGCCGATCTCTTCGATCTGGCTTCAGCTGCCGGTCTGCTCTAGAGACCGAGTCGGTCGAGTTCGGCGTCGACCTCTTTGGTCTTAGCCGTTTCATACTTGACCCACTTGACGACAATCGGGAAGAGCATCAGCAACATCAACCCGTCACCACCAATCCACATGATGGCTCCACCGAGGTGGAGATCCTCCAGGATGGGCATGGTACTCATGCGCATCATGGTGTCGTAGGTCGGAAATGGATTGTGACTCGACATCGCGAGTGCCAGACCGGTAATCGTGTCGACGGGAACGGCGGCCATCACGTAGACGAGTCGTAGTCCCGGGTGGAGCGTTAAACCTTCCTCGATACCCACGGCGTGCCTGAAGAAGAGGTAGCCCACGATTAGGAAGCTGATCTGCTCACCGTGGTGGAACCACGAGTAGCGCAGCATCCAATCAAAGAGCACCGAGAGGTGCGTTGCCGGAATGAAGGCGGCGTAGAGGGCAAAACCAAAGACGGGATGGAGAACGATTTTGATGGGCCGCGAGTTCAAGAATCGTTCACTGCGGGGCGA
This sequence comes from Actinomycetota bacterium, assembly GCA_009726065.1. Lineage (GTDB taxonomy): Bacteria > Actinomycetota > Acidimicrobiia > Acidimicrobiales > RAAP-2 > RAAP-2. The sequence continues at coordinate 2,402 of WLNA01000045.1, read as the reverse complement.
CGAGGCCCGCAGAAGATCGAGCGGGGCGCTCAAGGCGTAGAGCGGTCCAGCAACCATGACCAATAAGAGGTGTTGGATCATGTGGGAGCTAAAGAGCTCCATGTCGTAGACACCAATGACGGACTCGGTGGCAATGAAAACGGTGATGGTGGCCAGGGCGAACCAGACCTGACGCCAGGGCTTCCAACCCGGCACCGAACGGGCAGCGCTGAAGTACCAGAGGAGCGAAGCGGCCATCAAGGTGATGGGCAGGACGGCGATATTCCACTGATTTAAGTGGTGCCACGAAAACGGTTCGAGCATCTGGCCCATGTCGTGCATAAGCAAATCGTAGTCACGGTAATGAGCGGGCCATTCAATACGTATCGGTAGGCTCACACCCGTGAAGTCGAAGTGGTTTTCACCACGAGCAATCCTGCTCCATCTCACCCTTATTGGTTGGGTCTCTGGTTGCCTGGCGGCGGCGTGGTGGCAGGTTGCACGGGCGGCCGACGGTAATGCGTTGAGTTATCTCTACGCCATTGAGTGGCCCGTGTTTGCTATTGCCGGTGTTCTCGGCTGGTACGCCTTGTTGAATATTGAAAAAGTAACCGAAGCCCAAGAAGAGGCCCGTCGGGAGTACGAAGAGAAGATGCGCCGCGAGGCCCAACAGGCTCGAGAGATCGATGCGGAGTCTCCCGAGCTCGCGGCCTACAACAATCATCTCGCCGAACTTGCCAAACAACCACGAAAGAAGCTCTGGGGTCACTAATGGAAAAAGCACTTCGTTTCTACAAAGTGATGGCCTACATCACCGGTTCCACGCTGCTACTGCTGATGTTCTTCGTGCTGCTGCACTCTGTTAATAAGTCGCTCTGGGAATCAATGAGCATCTTTCGTTCGGTCATTGGCATCGGCCACGGTCTCGTGCTCTACCCCATCTACATGGCGGCCTGTTTCAATCTCATTTTGAAGGCCCGTATTAAGTTCGTCTACTTCATCTTGATGTTGCTGGCCGGATTCGTTCCCTTTCTTGCCTTCGTCATGGAGCGCTACACCGAGAAGAACCTCGTCCCTAGGAGATAGTTATGAAGAACAACCCTTGGCTTGATCGTCGCGTAGTGGCCTTTGCCCACCAGGGCGGCGCCTTCGAGGGACCCTCCTCGACGCTGCACGCCATCGGCCAGGCCATAGCGCTTGGTGCCACTGGTGTAGAGCTCGACGTCCACGCCACGAAGGACCGCAAGATTGTGGTCTGCCACGACGAGACTGTCGATCGCACCACCAATCACGCCGGCGAAATCTGCAACTTCACCCTGGCTGAGATTCGCGAAATGGACAATGCCTTCTGGTGGATTGAAGGTGATGCGACAACGCCCGGTCACGCCGACCACGAGTACATCCACCGTGGCAAGGCTCCGGCTAATCGTGCTTTTGGCATTGCCACGCTCGAAGAGGTCTCCGAAGCCTTTCCGGGTGTGCCCCTCAATATGGACATCAAGCGCACTGCGCCCGAAGTTGAGCCCTACGAAGAATTGCTCGCGAACGAACTGCGACGTTTAGGTCGGACCGATTCGGTCATCGTGGCCTCGTTTAACGATGCGGCCATTGCGGCCTTTAGAACGTTTGCCCCCGAAGTCCTCACGAGTGCGGCAACGCAGGAGACAGCCAAGTTCTTCTTTGCCGTTGCCGGGGGAGAGACGCCACCTCCGATGGACGCAATCGCGCTACAGGTGCCGACATCATTTGGGGAAATCGAAGTTGTTAACCAAGTCTTCGTTGATGCGGCCCATAACCACGGTCTGGCCGTGCACGTGTGGACCATTAATGAAACTCCAGAGATGGAGCGACTGTTAGATCTTGGGGTCGATGGAATTATCACCGACACACCTTCACCGCTGGTCCAATTGCTCACGCAACGAGGCGTGGCGTGGGACGGGCGATTCTAAAAGGCTGAGTTAGGGCTTAGCCCCGACCGCAGTTCGGCTTCTTGCCGTGGTTGGCCTTCTTCTTGGCTCGCAGCTTGCGCTTGTTGGTTCGCTTTGACATAAGGGTTAGACCTTATCGCAATTAGATGAGGGCGAAATCCGGCATGGCGAAACTCCCGTCGTTGTAGGTAAAGATGGGGCTATGAGTGGAGCGCTAATAATCGTCGCCACCCCGATTGGCAACCTCGGTGATCTCACCCCACGGGCCCTCGAAACGTTGCAAAGCGCGGACGTCGTCTACTGCGAGGACACCCGCCGAACCCGCACGCTGTACTCGGCCCACGGGCTCAAAGTCGCCCATCTGGTTGCCCTGCACGAACACAACGAGATGAGCCAAATAGGTGAAATCATCGAACGGATTACGCGGGGCGAAACAGTCGCCCTCGTTTCCGACGCTGGCACACCTGGAATCAGCGATCCGGGCAGTCGGGTCGT
>WLNA01000044.1 GCA_009726065.1 Actinomycetota bacterium | reverse complement strand
GGTGCGAAACCATGGACCTGTGGTGCAGCCTGGAGTGCACGCCGCCCTGTCAAGGCGGAGGTCGCGGGTTCAAATCCCGTCAGGTCCGCCGCTGTTCGAAAGAACAACGAACATGGTCGAGTAGCTCAGTTGGTAGAGCGCGCGCCTGAAAAGCGTGAGGTCACCGGATCGACGCCGGTCTCGACCACCATAATTCCCCCTGACCGGGTGGCCCTCCTAGGGTTGGTGGCGTGACGACCATTCCCACAATCACCCCCGCCTACGCACCCCAGCCCGCCGGCACGCCGTGGCCCACCACCGAGTGGCCCGAGGGCACTGCATCCAATTTCGATGAGCTCAATGAAATCATTGATGGCGCGATTAATGACCCGGGACTCGGTGACACCCGCACGGTCCTCGTTATCAAGAACGGTCGTATCATCGCCGAGCGCTACCACGGCGAGCTGCCCTTCTTTGACCGACCCGCCGAACCGGTCGGTCCGGCCACCACTCAGATTTCGTGGTCGATGGCCAAGTCCATGCTGGCCCACCTCGTCGGCACGCTCGTCGACGAGGGCAAGTTGAACCCGGACGCTCAAGCACCGGTGACGGAATGGTCTGACCCCAACGATCCCCGTCACGCCATCACGCTGGGCGATCTGTTGGCTATGCGCGACGGTCTGAACTTCAGCGAAGAGTACGACGTCGACAGTGGCAGCGACGTGATTCGCATGCTCTTCGCCGAAGGAGCTCAGGACATGGCCCACTTCACTGCATCGAAGGAGCTGGCTCACGCGCCAGGCACGTTCTGGAACTACTCGAGTGGCACGACCAACATCATCGCCCGCATTGTGGCCGACGTCGTGGGCTACGGCGAGGCCTACAAGCAATTCATTACCGACCGAATCTTTGGCCCCTTGGGCATGAGCACCGCAATTCCTAAATTCGACGCCACCGGCAACTTCATCGCCTCGAGCTACGTCTACGCCACGGCCCGCGATTTTGCGAAGTTTGGACTGCTCTACCTACGCGGTGGGGAGTGGGACGGACAGCGACTGGTCTCCACCGCCTGGGTCGACACGGCGCAGACCCCGCTCTCGGTCGACGAAGAGGCCGGCACCTTCTACGCCTGGCAGTGGTGGGTCACTGGCGACCAATACGGCACCTACTGGGCTAACGGCTTTGAGGGTCAGTCCATCACCGTCGTTCCGGCGCTCGATGCCGTGATCGTCCGGCTGGGTCGAACTGACGCCGACGACTACCCCGCACTTCGAGCGTGGCGGGCTCGCCTGCTCGACGCCGTGGCCCGGACCGTCGTTAGTTAGTGACGAGCTCGTCTTTCGGCTTCAACCGCGTGGCCAGAATCAAAATTCCTAGCGAGCTGAAGAGCAGCGCGTTACGCGCGAAGAACAGCGCAATCGTCGTTGGTGTAAAGCCCTCGTAGGAGAAGTTTTCGTCGCGAATCACTCCCCACGGCACCATCAGCATCACGAGGGCCACAATGGCCATTCGGCCCGTGGGCTGGCGCCAGCCCACTTCGTAGGCCACGAGCGGTAGGAGCAGGACCCACGCAAAGTAGTGATCCCACACCACGGGAGCACTCAAGGTGCTGCCGATCAAGACGGCCACGAAGGAGGTGAGGTGATATCCACGATTCCAGAGACGGACGCCCAGCCAGATTCCCAAGACAGCCACAGCCAAACAGGCGCCAAGGCCGGCCGAGGACTCCCACGACCCGCCGTTAAAGGGTGGCCGATAGAAGAAGGAGTAGGGACTCGACGACAACGCGCGCCAGTGAACGTTGGTATGGAAATGACTGATCTCACTACCCGACATCAGTCGATGAAAGAAGAACGTGGTCGAGTGCGTCGGCCAGATAACCCAAGCCAGTGCGGTGGTCATCGCTCCGGAGGCCAGCGCCGTGATTACCTGGCGCCACTGACGCCGAGCGACCCAGACTCCGATGAAGATGATGGGGTAGATCTTGATGGCCGCCGCGATACCGGTCAGGACGCCCTGGGCCCGACCACGTAGCGCGAGATAATCCAACGCCACCACGATGGCGAGAATCGATGCCGTCTGACCCTGTGAGAGGCAGATGGCCATGGTCGGAAATACGGTGACGCCAAGCGCGGTCACCCAGAGGGCCACACCCCCGGAGCGCAACGTGACGGCACCACGCACTTGACGCCAGCCCAACATCACGAGGCCGGCGTAGCTCACGAGCGATAGGACGTTCCAACCCGTTATGGCCCAAAAGTGCGACACCCAACTGAGGGGCCAAAACAGAAAGAGAGCGGCGGTGGGATACGTGAAGTACTGGTGGTGTGCATGAAATTGGTAAAGCACGCCGCCGTGCTTGACGGTGAGGACATCGAAAATGCGGGAATTGAAATCACAAAAGCTGCAGCCGTAACGCCCGGTAAAGAGCCAGTTGGTCTGTGGTACGCGCTTCGTGGTGTACCACGCGAGACCCATGATCATCAGAGTGCCGGTCAGGAGGATCGCCAGCGTTACGAGCTGGCGGGTTGTCAGTGAGGGCTTACGCACCTTCATAATCAAAACCGAAATCGGGTGCAGCGAAGAGCGCTTCAAATCGCAAACCGACGTCGGCGGCCATCGCGGTCGCGGTACCGCCTCGATCAACGACGGCCAAGAGGAGTACAACTTCGCAACCAAACTCTTGGACGACTTTGGCCGCCTCGAGCAGACTGGTGCCGCGTGTCACCGTGTCTTCGGTAATAACGACGCGATCACCCGGCTGGAGATGACCAGCAATCCGGCCACCGGCGCCGTGGTCTTTAGTCTCTTTGCGAACTGAAAAAGCCGAGAGCCCCCGACCCTTGGTTCCGGCGACGCCAGCGGTGATGAAACTCACACCGTCGGCGCCCATCGTTAATCCGCCGATAGCCGTGACTGATGCATCGAGCCGCTCCAGTACGAGTTCGGCCACGTCCACCATGGCGTCGGGGGCGCAGATGGTCTGCTTGGAGTCAATAAACCAGTTGGACTTTCGACCGCTCTTTAGCGTGAAGTCGCCCGTGCGTACCGAATGGGTCAAGAGGTGCTGGAGAACTCGTTCGCGGGTATTCACGCGACGACAACTCCCTGATTGCCACGCTTCACGGAACCAACAACCGATGCAGTGATGCCGCAAGTAGCAATAGCGGCCAGCGCGGCGTCGGCCTGGTGGCTGGCTACGGCCAACGTCATGCCGAGACCGCAGTTAAAGACGCGCAACATCTCATCCGAGCTGACTTGGCCCCGACGCTGAATCTCAAAGAAGATCTCAGGAGTCTCAAAGGTCTCGAGGTCAATGTGGGCATCGAGATGTTCCGGCAGCATTCGGGGCACGTTGCCCACGATGCCGCCTCCGGTGATGTGGGCGGCGGCGTGCAGGTCGGCCCCGAGGGCTCGACGCACGGCCAGCACGGCGGGGGCGTAGATCACGCTGGGTCGCAACAGTTCGTCGGCCACCGTGACTGAGGCACCGGGCCACGCTGGTTCGTTGAGTCGGCCTTCGTCATCGAGGAGCACGCTGCGGGCGAGGGTGTAGCCGTTCGAGCGAATGCCCGGCGAGGCCAAGCCAATAAGGAGGTCGCCTTTGAGCACTCGGTGGGGACCCATTTCGGTTCCCTCTTCCAACGCCCCGACGGCAAAGCCGGCGACGTCGATGTCGTCGGGGTGCATTACCCCGCCGTGCTCGGCCGTCTCGCCACCAATCAGGGCACAGCCGGCCACCCGACAGCCGTCGGCAATCGAGGTCACAATCTCTTCAATACGGGAGGGCACCAAGCGACCCACCGTAATGATGTCGAGCAAAAACATAGGTTCGGCCCCGACACAGACGAGGTCGTCCACCAGCATGGCCACGAGGTCGTGACCAATGGTCGAGAAACGATTGGCGAGGCGGGCCACGTGCAACTTGGTGCCGACGCCGTCGGCCGAAGAGATCAGGACGGGGTTAGTCAGGCCTGTCGCGCCGAGATGGAAGGCCCCACCAAAACCACCGATGGAGCCCATAACACCGGGACGGTTGGTCGAAGCGACGACGGACTTGATTCGTTCGACCGCCTCATCACCGGCGGCGATGTCGACACCGGCGGCGGCGTAGGTCTGGCCGCCCGCGGGTTGATCGAGGAGGCGACTCACGACGTGCTCCCGGCGCGTCCCAACTTCACTGGAACCGGTGCGGGGTAGTTACCCGTCAGACAGGCGTCACAGCACTCGTCCACGAGACCAATGGCGCTGCGAAGATTTTCCATCGAAATGAACTCCAGGGAGTCGGCGCCGATGAAAGCCCGCATCTCTTCAATGGTGCTGTTCGCAGCGAGCAGCTCGGTGCGAGTCGGCGTATCGATGCCGTAGTAGCAGGGCCACGAGAACGGCGGTGAGGAGATGCGTAAGTGGACTTCGGTCGCCCCGGCGTCTCGGAGCATCGCCACGAGTGCCTGGGTGGTGGTGCCGCGCACAATGGAGTCATCGACGACCACGAGACGTTGGCCCTCAATGTTCTCGCGCAATGGGTTGAGCTTGCGCCGCACACCCTTGCTCCGAGAGATCTGATCGGGGGCGATAAACGTCCGGCCGATGTAGCGATTCTTCACGAGTCCGTAGCCAAAGGGAATGCCCGAGACGGCGGCGAAACCTTCCGCAGCGGGCACACCCGAGTCGGGCACACCCATCACGAGGTCCGCTTCGACGGTGCCCTGGCGGGCCAGGTGCTCACCCATGCGACGTCGAGCCGAGTGAACTTGGTGACCCATGAGGTAGGCGTCGGGTCGAGCGAAGTAGACGAACTCAAAGATGCAGAGCTTCTCGCTGCCTTCAGCGGGAGCCAGGAGCTGGGTCGAGGTCACCACGTTGTCGGCAATCGTAACGAGTTCACCGGGCTGGAGTTCGCGAACGAACGAGGCACCGACGACGTCGAGGGCCGGAGACTCCGAAGCGAGCATCCAACCTTCGGGGGCGTCTTCGGTACCGAGGCGGCCGAGACAGAGGGGGCGAAAACCGTGGGGGTCGCGAATGCCGTGCACGATGCCGTCACCAAGAATCACGAGAGAGTAAGCGCCCTCGACGCCCCGCAGCACGTGGCCGAGGGCCTCGGGCAGCGTGTCGCCAACTTGCATGCGCAGGGCCATCAGTTGGGCCACGACGTCCGAGTCCGACACGAGCATGCCGGGCAGGATGCCGGCTTCGGCCGCGAGGGCGTCGGTGTTGGTGAGGTTGCCGTTATGGCTGAGGGCGAAACCGACGCGACCTGTTTCGCGGTAGACGGGTTGGGCCGCCGTCCAGTTCGCCGAACCGGAGGTGGAGTAACGGGTGTGGCCAATCGCGATGTCGCCACGCAGTGAGTGGAGGGCCTGCTCGTTAAAGACCGATGCGACGAGTCCGTTGTCCTTGAAGACCGTGATGGCCTCGTGATCCCAGCTCGCAATTCCGGCCGACTCTTGTCCGCGGTGTTGGAGCGCAATGAGGGCGTCAAAAACTAGGTGTGAAACGGCACGACCTGGAGCCACAATTCCAACGACGCCGCAGGCTTCTTTCATGCTTCCCTAATGGTTGAGGTAGGACCAGTCACCTCCTCCATTCTCTCACAGACACGCCGGTGTCACCACCAGTGGGTACGCTCCAGAGCGTGATTGATCTCCATATGCACTCGAATTTCTCCGATGGTTCGGACGACCCCGAAGTTCTGGCCGAGCACGCCCACCGGGTCGGGATTACCACCCTTTCCCTGACGGACCACGACACCACCGAGAGCTACCCCCGTATGGCGGCCGCCTGCCAGGGCCTCGGCATCGAACTCATCGCCGGGGTGGAGGTCTCCCTTAAGGACGTCGAGGCCGTCAAGGTCCGCGACGACGGCACCCGGGAACAGGGTGTCTCGGTCCACGTGCTGGCCTACTTCGTGCCCATTGAACCAGAGCACCCCTTCCAGCAGCTCCTGATTCATTTGCGCAACGACCGCCGTACTCGCAATATCAAACTGGTCGAACTGCTGCAACAGAATGGATTCACCCGTCTGACCTACGACGACATTTTGGCCCGGGCCAAGAGTGAGTACTCGGTTGGTCGGCCCCACTTCGCTCAGGCCATGTTCGAACACCACCCCGAAATCGTGGGCGAGAACAACTCCTCGAACTGGCAGAAGCTCTTTAATGAGTGGATCGGCTCCACCGGTAAGGCCTACCTCCCCAAGACCGACTTGCGTATCGAAGACTTTGTCGAGGCCGCTCGGGGTTCGGGCGTCGTCTTTTCGATTGCCCACCCCACGCTGAACTACTTCGGTTCGGCCGCCACCAACAGTGAGATCGAACAGCAGATGCCCACGATCATGGCGTCACTGAAATCTCGCGGAGTCCAGGGCATCGAGTGTTACTACGGCTCGTGGAACCAAGAACGCCGGGCGCTGCTCGCCAAGTTGACCAAAGACGCCGGCATGATTCCGACCGGCGGCTCGGACTACCACGGCTCGTTCAAAGAGAACGTGCGTATCGGTCACGGTCTCGAGGGTGATCTCCACGTTCCCGAAGAAGTAGTGACCGCCCTGCGAGCAGCGCGAACTTTCTAACCCGCGGCGCGCATCGAGCGATCGAGCGCACCACCACGACGTTCGGCAATGGTTGCCACGTGCGTCGAAAAGGCGTCGCCCAACTTCACGACGGTGCCCCGTGCTTCACCCAACACGGTCGTCGTAACGCCGGCCGCGGCCGCACGGGCCAAGAAGGCTTTGGGGTTCGACGTGGAGACCACGAAACGTCCGGGGGTCTCGACCAGCAAGTCCACGGGACGAGCAATAACGGAAGAGTCCAAGCCGACTCCGGTCACACTGGCGATTTCGGCAATGGCCCCGACGAGTCCGCCACCGGCGATGTCGTGCACCGCCGTGAGGTCACTCTCGTTGCCGGCGCAGATCCAGCTGACTTCCTTGGCGATAAAGGCCGAGGTCTCACCGAGTAGCGCCGCATCAAACGCGGGTAGTGCTCCCCCGCGTCGACCTTGGGCCGTGGCCCAGCGACTACCGGCCAACGAAGGCTCGCTCGGCGCGTTGCCGACCACGATCACGGTCTCACCTTCGCTCCAGGTCCAGCCCGGTGGGGGTGTCGTGAGAGTCTCGACAAGTCCGAGCACACCAATAACTGGCGTGGGGTCGATGTCCTTGCCACCGCTCTCGTTGTAGAGCGAGACGTTGCCACCAATAATCGGCAGACCCAAGGCGTTGCACCCCTCGGCCATGCCGTCGACGGTTTCGGAGAGCTGCCACATCACTTCGGGGTGTTCGGGATTACCAAAGTTCAAGCAGTTAACAACGGCCACGGGCGCCGCACCGACGCACGCAATATTGGCCACCGCTTCGGCAATCGTCCAGGCGGAGCCGGCACGAGGGTCCAGTGCGCACCAGCGAGGGTTCGAGTCCGTCGTGAGTGCCAGTCCCCGTTCGCTCGCGGGCAGACCGGGACCGGCCAAACGCAACAGGGCCGCGTCGCGTCCCGGTCCAACCACGGTGTTCAAAAAGAGTTGCGAGTCGTACTGGCGATAGACCCAGGAAGGATCGAGCAGCAGGCTCAACACATCTTCGGTGATGTCGCTCGGCACGTGGTTCGTCGGGTCGTCGGCAATGATGGCGTCCAAGTTGTCCGGACGCTTAATGGGCCGTTCGTAGAGCGGCGCGTCGTCAGCCAAGGAGGAGGCGGGCACCTCGGCGAGGATCTCGCCGTCGAAGCCGTTGCGAATACGGAGCATGCCGAAGGGATTGCCCTCGGCGTCGTACGACGAGTCGGTAACGCGACCGACCACGGTGGCGCGTACTTCCCACTGGTCACACAGGGCCTTAACGGCGTCCCACGACGAGGGCTCGATGATGGCGAGCATGCGTTCTTGTGACTCGGAGGTCATGATCTCGTAGGGCTGCATGTTGGGTTCGCGCTGCGGCACGGCCGTGACGTCAACATCCATACCAACACCACCGCGCGCGGCCGTCTCCGAAGTAGCACAGACCAGTCCGGCCCCACCGAGGTCCTGAATGCCAATGACGTAGCCACCATCGAGCAGGGCCAGGCAGGCTTCGATTAGACGCTTCTCTTCGTAGGGGTCGCCGACCTGCACGCTGGGACGCTTGGCGTCATCGAGCGACGCGGCGCCGTCTTCACCGGAGAAACCGGCCGAGGCCAGCACCGAGACGCCACCAATACCGTCACGGCCCGTGGCACTACCGAGGAGTACGGCGAGGTTGCCGATACCCGAGGCACGACCGAGCACGAGACGCTCCACGGGGAGGGCACCGGCGCAGAGAACGTTCACGAGTGGGTTCGAGGCGTAGCAGTCGTCAAAGGTCAGCTCACCACCAATGGTGGGAACGCCCACGGAGTTGCCGTAACCGGAGATTCCCGAGACGACACCCTCGACGAGCCAACGTTGACGCGCGTCACGCATCGTGCCGAAGAAGAGTGGATCCATAACCGCGAGTGGTCGGGCGCCCATCGTGAAGATGTCGCGCAAGATGCCGCCGACGCCAGTCGCGGCACCCTGGTAGGGCTCAATGGCCGAGGGGTGGTTGTGACTCTCAATACGAATGGCCACCGCGATGCCGTCTCCGGCGTCGATCACGCCGGCGTTTTCTCCGGGGCCGACCAAGACACGATCACCTTCGGTGGGCAAACGACGCAAGTGAATACGTGAAGACTTATAGGAGCAGTGCTCGCTCCACATGACGCCGTAGAGGGCCAGTTCGAGGGGATTGGGCTCTCGCTGCAGTACTTCGCGAATGTCCTCCAACTCTGAATCGGTAAGACCTAAGGCGCGGTGCAACGGTTCAGTAGAAGAGCTCACGGCTATGAGTTTATGGACGGCGCCTCGGATTGAACGAGTTTGTTATTTTTGTAATTAGTTATCCAATTATTGTTGAATCCTCAAGTTCATGAGGTGAACATGACCACTCGGTACGACCGTTGCGTAGATATGAATTCCATAAACATGACGCAGTTGGATGAGACGGCGAAGCATGTTTTGTCTCACGATGCATTATTATTACCAGTCCACACACTTTGCGAGAGAAAGAATTACCGCCATGGCTACTGCTACTAAGTCCGCTTCAAAGAAGGCACCAGCTAAGCGTGCAATGTCAAGCGACCACAAGCAGAAGTTGGCCCAGGGCCGCAATGAATCTCGC
>WLNA01000043.1 GCA_009726065.1 Actinomycetota bacterium | reverse complement strand
CTTGGCGCCACCGTCCACAAAGCCACGAGCGATCATTTCGCCGATTCCACGGCTACCGCCAGTTACGAGTACTACCTTGCCAGAGACGTCAAAAAGGTTCATCATGGGTCAAAGTGTAGGCCTAGGCGTCGTAAGTCTTAAGGTTCGGGTCGACCGGAATCGCGAAATTCGGTCGGAGCAGTTCGGGATGCAGGGCCAGCCCCAATTGCATGGCTTCGTCCGAGTCGTAGGCCTCAACGACCTCCGTCACAAAGCCCGTCGTGGCAGATCGTCCCCAGATCACTCGCCAGGCAATAGGGGTGGGCCTTTCGGTCATACGTGAAATGTACCGGGGAGTGGGGAAGTACGGCTCACACCGCGCTGGCGCCACAGTCTCGACAGAACCTGTGATCGACTTGTCGAGGCGCACCGCACGATCGACAGATAGGCGCACGGTGGGCCTCAGAGCCGCAATGGGGACAGAACAGCGCAAGTGCCGGCATGCTCTCATTGCAGGCGAGGCAACAAAACTGCTTGGGCCTGCGGGTCGCCTTCAAGAATCGACCACCACCCATGAGGTGGAATCCAAGGATGAGAGCTGGAACCCACAGCACGGCCCCCACGATGAGAAGAAAGGCGGCCAGCCCCCGTTCAGCGCCGCTAACCACGTGCGTCAACATCGTTGTGACCCCATAAATCGTCCACACGACCATGGCCAGACCGACGACGAACCGGGCAACTCTACCCAGCCTGCGCAGATTCTTCATAGGTGCCAACCTATACACATAGCCAGACCACGACGATCACAGTAGGCCGACAGTGATGCTGGAGATCCCTGGGTCGCCGACTGCGCTGCGCTCGAGTTAAAACGCCGATAATGTTCGTTATGGTAAGTTGAAGATTCATTGCCTTTACGGGCATCCGCTACCTTTGACGCGATGCCTACCTTCAAACCGGCCCATACCCTCCTGGTCCGGCTGCTCGCCGTCTTGGGAGGCGGGTTTCTCGGCGGAGCGCTTCGCTACATGATTTTGACCGACCTAACGTCCGCCTCCACGGCGCGATATGGGGTCTACCCAGCGCCCTCCTTGGCCTACTCTTTCGATCTTCGACTCTTCGTCATCAATACAGTCGGTGTCTTCATTGCCACATGGCTCCTCCTCGGATCGATGGGAAATTCAAGCCCAGACGCCCCTGGGCGGCTGTTTTGGACCACAGGGGTACTTGGTGGTCTTACGACCTACAGCAGCCTTATTGGCGAGTTAGGGGCTATTTGGGGTCTCAATCGGGGAGTAGCCGTCCTAATTGGCGCCCTTTCGGTGGGAGCGGCCTGCGGAGCGGGGTGGTTGGCCTACCAACTTCGCCAACGGGTAGAGCGGGGAAGTTGATGCTCGCCTTTTCAGCCTTCTGCGCCCTCGGCTGCCTCGTCCGCTACGCCGCCGAGGTATTTGCCGGTCGGACCATACGAATTCAGCGCCTCTGGGCCACGCTGCTGGTGAACGCTCTCGGCAGCTTGATTGTGGGCCTCGCCAGCTCGCATCTCACCAACGACCACACGCTAATCCTGGCCTTTTGCGGAGGTATGACCAGCTTCTCCGCCGCCATCGCGGCTCCGGCGCATGCTTGGCGGGATGGATCACGGCGCACCGCCATTGTCGTGCTCGCCACTACCCCACTGCTCTGCATCGCGGCCTACGCCCTCGGAGCAGCGCTCTAGAAAGTCATCGTAAGGCGAGTCGCGTAAACGTGCTGTGGGTCCAGCAGAGTTAGTACGCTCCTCGGTATGACCCCATCCCCCTGGCTTAATGATGCAGTATCGCTCGTCGACGCGTTCCGCGCTGGAACCATTTCTCCCCTCGAGGCCCTCGAGGAATCTCTCTCAGCGATTGCCTCCTCCGAACTCAACGCCATCTCACACCTAGATACGCAGTCCGCTCGAGCCGCTTCCGCAACAGCCGACATCGCACTCCCCTTTGGCGGAGTGCCAATGGGCATCAAGGAACTCGAGGACGTCAATGGCTGGCCCCAAACGGAGGCGTCATTGGTCTTCGCGGATCGCATCGCTTCGAACGACAGCCTGCAAGTGCAACGACTGCGCGCAGCTGGAGCCGTCATCGCTGCCCAGACCACCGCGTCGGAGTTTGGTGGCATTAACTGCACTAGGACCAAGCTCCACGGAGCCACCCACAATCCCTGGATGCAGGGCAAGACGCCCGGTGGTTCTTCCGGTGGTTCGGCCGCCGCGGTAGCGGGAGGCCTTCTCCCCATCGCATCAGGCGGAGACGGTGGTGGATCAATCCGCATTCCCGCCGGCTTCACGGGGCTGCTCGGACTCAAAGGCACCTTCGGTCGAATCCCCCGCGGTCCACACGCCATGCACCCACCCCTAACGGTGAACCTCGGTTGCCTCTCTCGTTCCGTGAGAGACACCGCGCGTTGGTTCGACGTCACCAACGGCTTTAGCCCGTATGACACCCTCAGCCTTCCGCGTGTTCAGAACTGGGAAGCACAGCTCGGCACCATGGATTTACGCAACAAGCGTGTTGCGATTGTTTACGACCTTGGTAGTGCCGTTGTCGGACCCAAACAGATTGCCGTGCTCGAAGATCTCGCGAAGTTTCTGGTCCGTGAGGCGCAGCTGCAACAGGTCGATGTGCATATTGCATTCCCACAAGGTGGTCTTGAGTGGGCTATGTCGAATCTCATTGGACTCGCTGGCGAACTTGGTGACCGCTACCCCGCTTGCGAAGGCGACCTCACCGGTGAGATCCAGCTTGGCATGCGCCTCGCCCAAGACCTCTCTATCAACACGGCTGGAGCCACTGAGCTCTTCCGTGCTGATATTAACTTCCAGATGGCCGAGATCTTTGCGCAAACGGACTTCATCATCAGTGCCACGAATCCCGACGTCGCTTTCGCCGCCGAAGGTCCGATGGCCACCACGGTTGAAGGAGTGGACCTCATGAAGGAATATGGCTTCAATCGGGCAATCGGCAACAACGGAGCCCTCACGATTCCGGCGAACCTCACGGGCGTGCCAGCTATATCGATTCCCGCTGGCCAGGTCGACGGACTTCCCGTAGGACTGCAGATTATGGGACGCCACCACGAAGAGCAGTTGCTGTTAGACCTCGCCTTGATGGTGGAGCGCGCGCGGCCCTGGAGCCTTACTGCGCCACTTCGCTAGAGCGCAGCGTTCGTCGCCACGATACGAGGGCGACGACGGCGATGGCCCCTCCGACGATGGTCAGAAGTTCACTGCGCGCCATTGGTGCAGAGGTCACACCTCGCCAGAAGTAGCCGTAGAAGGTTAACGAAAGGCCAAGTAGTCCCACAATGGAGGGAAAGTACTCCACCGTGCCCATTTTCAAAGACCGGGTGACGAAGATCGCCCGCAGGCAACCAACGGCCAGCCCGGCCACGAGAAGCGCTCCCCCGACACTCGAAACATTCAAGAAGACTGACAGCGCGGCATATGTTCCGGTGGACTTATCTATGCGGAAATCCGTAGCGATGCTCATCGAAGCGAGGAGTGTTGAGGCGAGCATCACGGAGACCGTGACACTACGAACGAGTCGGCTCGCGCCATGCACGGCGAGCCGGTTCGCAAAGAGAACCGCGAGCAATACGGAATATAGAAGTCCACTCATGACCACTGAGAACCAAGCGACACCGCGGGCGGAACCACCGAGGTACGTATTGGCGAGGGGACTTAAGGCCGGGGGGTCCATCCAAGTAACCGCAGTGCCGATCGCGCCGCTGTACTGGAGTAGCACCAGGAACGCGATGAGCCAGAGCACGTTAGGTCGGGACCAACGCTTCGCGTCGTCCCCCAACTCTGCCGAATGTGTCACAGA
The DNA here is from genome assembly GCA_009726065.1 of Actinomycetota bacterium. Lineage (GTDB taxonomy): Bacteria > Actinomycetota > Acidimicrobiia > Acidimicrobiales > RAAP-2 > RAAP-2. The sequence goes on along the minus strand of WLNA01000043.1, from coordinate 5,666 downwards.
GTATTCAGCCCCAAAAAATAATGGCACCGCCAGGGCGACGCCGGCGCAAACCGAGTGCCAGGGCACACCTTGGAAGGTAAACAACCGAATCTGATTCCCGCTGAGACCACCTTGCACCACTACTGCAACTGCGACGATGACTCCAATGGTTGTGAGTACAAGAGATGTCACTGCCACTACAGACTCGCTACGGATGGTCACTTTGGTTTCTTTACCGACCAGCAACACAACGGCGATCACACACAGCAGCGCAACGAGACTGGCCACTCCCGTCCAGCCAATCGGGAACGGGTCGCCATTCAGTTCATGAACGCCTCCATACATGCCCACAACCAATGGCATCGACGCGGCGAGGAGTCCGTAACCAATCGTTAGAACGAGTTCGTCAAAGGCCCAATGGTTGACCGCGCCTCGGGTGCGAATGCGCCGTTGAGCACTCAGTGACCCAAGAACTACGAGGCCAGCCAACAAGAGGGCGGCCACGCCTCCGCCATGCGATTTCTCCTGGAGCGTAAAGCCCAAAAGACTGAAGGCAAACAGTGGACCGACGGCGAAGGTCCAACCCAAGCTTGAGAGCCTCTTCATTGTTGGCGTGGCTCGATTCGACCCTTGGTGGCTCGGTCAATGAGCCAGAAGAAGACTGGATCTGGTCCACCCAGCATCTCGGGATGCCACTGCACCGCTAGGAGGTCACCATCGGACGACTCCACGGCCTCGACGACGCCATCGGGTGCCCTGGCGGTCACCGTGAGACCTTGGCCAATCGTGAGCAAGGTTTGGTGATGCAGCGAATTGACCCCACGGGTCTCTCCGATGAGCGAAGCGATTAGCGAGCCGGGTGAGCAAGAGACTTCATGCGCCACCGTGTCACCGGGTTGGAGCCAGTTGGGATGTCCGGAGCCATCTTCCATGTTGACGTGCTGTCGCAAGGTGCCACCCATGGCCACGTTGGTTAACTGCGCCCCTCGACAAATTCCGAGGATTGGAATTCCACGCGATCGGGCCGCCGCGAACAGCGCAAGTTCGAATTCATCTCGTCCGTCATCTATCTCACCGAGCTGGGGGTCCGGTTCGGCGCCGTAGCGTGCAGGATTTATGTCCGCTCCCCCGCTCAGGACCAATCCGTCGATCACCGAAACAAGATCCTCGGCTTCGCCGTCCCGTGTTAACTGGAGCGGGATGCCGCCCGCACCATGAATTGACTGCGCGTAATCCGAGAAGTACATGTCAATGGCCTGATGACCCAGACCCGATCCGCCGAGCCCGGCAGCTTTGGCAGTCATGCGACGACCAGTCAAACCAATGCGTGGCTTCATGGTCTCAGTGTAGAAGTCCGCCCCGCGGGAAGTCGGACCCGCCTCTATCGCTGAGCGGCATCTTCCGTTGGAATCAACTGACGTGCCGCGCGGGCTTCATCAACCCGTGAGACGGGCGTAGCCGTGGGAGCATTCCGCACCAGTTCTGGAGTTGCCGCCGCCTCCACCGCAATTTCTTCCAGTGCCTGCGCCATCGCTTCTAGTGTCTGGAGCGATTCAGTTTCGGTGGGCTCGAACATGAGCGCTTCGTCGACGATGAGCGGGAAATAGACGGTCGGAGCGTGGAAGCCCTTCTCCATCAGACGTTTCGCTAGGTCGAGTGCCTTGACGCTGTGCTGCTGCTTGAAGGCAGATGCGGTCAAGACGCACTCGTGCATGCAGGGACGATCGAAGGCGGCCGGCAGTACCTCGCGCAGGCGGTGACGAAGCCAATTGGCATTCAACACTGCGTGTTGCGCAACACGAGTCAGCCCATCACCACCATGTACATCGATGTAGGCCAACGCCCGTGCCAGCACCATGGCATTGCCATGCCATCCGTGCACTCGACCAATCGAGTTCGCCGGCTGAACCCAGTCGAACGTACCGTCAGCTAACTTCGTGGCCTTGGGCCCAGGCAGATACTCAGCGAGTCGAGCGGCCACGGCCACGGGACCGGCACCCGGTCCGCCACCACCGTGAGGGGTGGCGAACGTTTTGTGCAGGTTCATGTGCACGATGTCAAAGCCCATGTCGCCGGGCCGAACAACACCGAGAATCGCGTTTAGATTGGCGCCGTCGTAGTAGAGCAAACCGCCAACTTCGTGAACGGCAGCCGCAATCTCGGTGATCTCTTCTTCGAAAAGTCCGACCGTGTTGGGGTTCGTGAGCATGATGCCCGCGACATCAGGTCCGAGCACCTTCTTCAGGGCATCGAGGTCAACCAGCCCTCGTTCGTCAGAAGGAATGGTCGTGACTTCATAACCACCAAGTGTCACTGACGCAGGGTTGGTTCCGTGAGCCGAGTCTGGAATTATGACCCGCCTACGAACATCACCACGGGCCTCGTGATAAGCCCGCATCAGCAAGAGTCCGGTGAGCTCGCCAGCGGCACCGGCTGATGGCTGCAGTGTGGCGGCCGCCATGCCGGTCACTTCGCACAACTTCTCTTCCAGATCAACCATCAGGCGAAGCCAGCCCTGAGTGAGCGCAGCTGGAGCACCGGGGTGCACGGAGTTCAAGCCTGGGTCAGCGGCGACCGAGTCGCAGAACTTGGGGTTGTACTTCATGGTGCAGCTACCTAGTGGGTAGGCACCGAGATCGACGGCAAATTGACGGTGCGAGAGACGAGTGAAGTGGGCCACGAGGTCGCGCTCGCTCACTTCGGCCAAAGGCACCACATCAGGATTCAAGTGCGCTGACGGAACAAGCTCCTCGAGCGTCATGGCTGGTACGTGCGTCGTGCGCAACTGGTGCGATGAGCGACCAGCCACAGACATCTCGAAGATTGTGGGTTCCGTGCCGTTTCCGAGTAGTGGTGCGGACGAAGCGCGTCCACCGGGTTGAGCCTTCAGAGTCATGACTACTTCACCGCCTTGGCGAGGGCCGCCACATAGGTATCAATTTCAATCTTCGTACGCTTTTCAGTCACTGTGATTAGCAGCGTATGAGTCGGGTCGGCGAGCGAACTATCCGTTGCTCCAGCGAGGGAGTTCGCTGAGAGGCCTCCGAGGAAGCCGTCGACGACCAGACGCTCTAACACCACATCGGCGGGCTGGGCCGTAGAGACAGCGAACTCACGGAAGAATGGCTGGTCGGAGACCGCGCTTACACCATCGAGGGCCACGATCTGTTCGTAGGCGTAGCGAGCACCCTGGGCACAACGAGTTGCAACATCGCGCAGACCGTGGGTCCCGAGATAGCTCAGTTGAATTGCCGCCGTAACGGCCATCAACGTCTGATTGGTGCAAACATTCGAGGTGGCCTTCTCGCGTCGAATGTCTTGCTCGCGAGCGCGGAGGGTCGTCACGAAGGCACGTCGACCTTCAGTGTCCACCGTTTCGCCGACGAGGCGACCCGGGAGTCGGCGAATCTGTGCTTCGGTGCAGGCAAAGAGTCCGAGGTAGGGGCCACCGAATGAGAGTGCGGTTCCAAAGGGCTGACCTTCCCCGACGTAAATGTCGGCGCCCCACTGCCCCGCCGTTTTAAGAATACCCGCTGCGACGGGATCTCCGCACACGATGAAGAGTGCTTCGTTTTCCGTTGCTAGCGATTTGGGCGCCGAGAGGTCTTCGAGGAATCCGAGGTAGTTGGGATACGTTGCCACGATTGCCGCGGCGCCAGAAGTGTCCACCGCCGACCAATTGGTTATTCCGTTGACAAGTGGTGCAATGACTAGTTCGTGACCAGTGCCCTGAGCGAAGGTGCGAACCGTTTCACGCCAATGGGGGTGAACGCCGGCCGAGATGACCAACTTGCTCCGGCCGGTTGATCCGGCGGCCATGTTCACTGCTTCGACCAATGCAGTGGCCCCGTCATAGAGTGAGGCATTCGCGATGGGCAGACCACTTAGCCGAGAGATCATCGTTTGATACTCGAAGATGGCTTGCAAAATACCTTGCGCCACTTCAGGTTGATAGGGCGTGTACGCCGTGACGAACTCACTGCGACTACCCAACATCTTCACGACCGCAGGAACCTCGTGGTCATAGGCGCCCGCGCCGGCGAAACAGACAAGTTTGGCCAGCGTGGCCTCGTTGGCCGATGTGTACTCAGCGAAAATATTTGCAACATCCGGTTCGGAGAGACCAGGTGTCATATCCAGGCCCTGGCTCAGCCGGAGCGCTGCTGGAACGTGGGCGAAGAGATCGTCAAGCGTCGACAGACCTAAGAAGTCCAGCATGTCGACTACTTCTTCGGAGGTATGGGGTAAATAATCGGCCACGACTACTTCGCCTTTCGCACGAATGGAGCTTTTACAACAACGGCAGGAACTTCACGACCGCGCATTGCGATTGATACGCCAATACCGACATCAGCGCCGCCATCGACAAATCCAAGACCAATCCCATGTCCGAGCACCGGCGAGAAGTTACCGGAGGTTAAGGTGCCGCGTTGAACGCCATCGATGAAAATTTCGGCACCTTCCCGGAGAGGCTGGCGTGATTCAGTAGCAAATGCCGTTAGCAAACGCGGTACGCCATCGCGGCGCTGTTGGTCGAGGGCTTCGCGCCCACGAAAGGAGGGCTTGTCCCAGCCAACGACCCAGCCCAATCGCGCTTCGAGCGAAGTAATAGTTGGTCCTAACTCGTGACCGTGCAGTGGTAGCGCTGCTTCGAGCCGCAGAGTGTCGCGGGCGCCGAGACCCGCAGGGGTCACACCAGCTGTCACAATTTTGGCCAGCATCTCCTCGGCGCCATCGTTCGGCACGGCGATCTCTATGCCATCTTCACCGGTGTAGCCCGTTCCCGCGACGCGCACCTCCACGCCAGCAAAATCGAAGCGTCGCACGTGAAAACGAGGGACTTCAGCGAACCGGGGATCGATGGTGGCCATCAGTGATCGGGCTTTAGGACCCTGCACCGCGAGAACGCAACGTGTCGAAGTGATGTCGATGCCAGGCAGCGCGCTGAGCACACCCGATGTGTTCGATGCATTCGGCATCACGTCGAACTCATTCGGTCCTACCCACCAGACGATGATGTCGTCGACAACTCCCGCCTGTTCGTTAAGCAAGTGCGTGTACTGGGCTTGGCCGGCGCTGACTTTACGAAGGTCGTTCGTGAGCGTTCGTTGGAGGTGCTCGAAAATTTCATCACCGTCGCAACGAACCGTACCGAGGTGGCTCACGTCGAAGACCGTGGCCTCCTGGCGCGTGGCCAAGTGCTCGGAGACCGTTCCCCCGCCATATTGCAACGGCATCGCCCATCCCCCAAAGGGGACGATTTTGGCACCTAGGGCCACGTGTTGGTTGTAGAGAAAGGGTTGCCGATCTTCACTCATCGCCAACAGGCTACGGCTCCCATCAACCAAACCGTTCGATTACCAGTGACTGGCTAGTCTTCGCTTCCCGGGGGTCGCTAGAGGCCATGCGGTTGTTACGCCATTGCGAGGCGGCGGGTCTCCGTGGTCGCAAATTCTTGGGCCAGCGAGGTGTCAATGTCGGCCGTAACGCTACCCATGGAAATTACGTTAAAGACGCCATGGCCACCCTTTAGAAGGTCAATAATCTCGCCATCGGAGTAGGCCAAAACGGAGTTAGAGCCAGACAGTACCAGTGAGACGGAGGTGAGATCCCCGCCCACTTGATCACGGAGGCAGTTGACGGCCTGTCGAGCTCGAGGGAGCGAGACACCGGCGTCTAAAAGAGAT
>WLNA01000042.1 GCA_009726065.1 Actinomycetota bacterium | reverse complement strand
CGGTGCGGTTGGTCGGCGCCAGCACCGAGTCGCTTGCGGCGATCTGCTTCGTACTCTGAGAAGTTGCCCTCAAACCAGCGCACGTCAGCTTCGTCTTCAAATGCGAGCACGTGTGTGGCAATCCGGTCCAAGAACCAACGATCGTGACTGATCACGACGGCACAGCCAGGAAAACCCAACAACGCCTCTTCGAGTGCACGCAAGGTATCCACATCGAGGTCGTTGGTTGGTTCGTCGAGGAGAAGGACGTTGCCACCGGCGCGCAGGACCTTCGCTAGCTGCACTCGGTTGCGCTCTCCTCCAGAAAGTTGCCCGACAATCTTCTGCTGGTCACTCCCTTTGAAGCCGAAACTCGCGACGTAGGCGCGGGCGTGGATTTCACGTCGCCCCACCACGATGTGCTCATCACCACCACTAATCTCGTCAAAAACAGTGGCGGCGGGGTCGAGATTGTCGCGCGATTGGTCGACGTAGGCCAGCTCTACCGTTGGCCCCACGGTGAGCGTTCCGCCGTCGGGGACCTGCTCCTTAGCCAGCATGCGAAACAGCGTGGTCTTTCCCGCACCGTTCGGTCCGACGACACCAACGATGCCACCGGGAGGCAGGATGAAACTCAGGTCATCCAGCAGTACTCGATCACCAAAACTCTTTTGAAGATGTTCGGCGTTAATCACAAGATCACCAAGGCGAGGTCCGGGCGGGATTGTTATTTCCATCTTGTCGGGACGCTTGTCGGCTGACTCCGATTCCGTTACCAGATCATTGAACGCATTGAGACGCGCCTTACCCTTGCTCTGACGCGCCCGAGGGGACATCCGAATCCATTCGAGCTCTCGCTGGAGTGCTTCTTGGCGGTTCTTGTCGGCCTTCTCTTCCGCCGCCAAGCGATCCCCCTTCTGCTCCAACCAGGATGAGTAATTACCCTTCCAAGGGATACCGGCGCCCCGGTCAAGTTCGAGGATCCATTCGGCCACGTTGTCTAGGAAGTAGCGATCGTGGGTAATCGCCACGACCGCTCCGGGGTACTCCTGAAGGGCTCGCTCGAGCCACGCTACAGATTCGGCATCTAAGTGGTTGGTCGGCTCATCCAGCAGCAGCAAGTCGGGCTTTGAGAGCAAGAGGCGGCAGAGGGCTACCCGCCGGCGCTCGCCACCCGAGAGGACGGTGACATCGGCGTCGGCCGGAGGCAGGCGCAGGGCCTCCATCGCAATATCTAGTGTCCGTTCGAGATCCCACGCATTGGCCGCATCAATCTTTGACTGAAGTGTCGCTTGTTCGTCCAGGAGGGCGTCGAAATCAGCATCGGGGTCGCCCATGGCGGCACAAACTTCATTAAATCTGACGAGCAGGTCTCGTATTTCAGCGACCCCATCGGCCACATTGCCTAGGACGTCCTTAGTGGGATCTAGTTCCGGCTCTTGGGGCAGATAGCCGACGGTAAAGCCCGGAGTGAGGCGGGCCTCTCCAGAAAAACCATCATCAAGTCCCGCCATGATGCGCAGTAGCGATGATTTACCTGAACCATTTGACCCAATGACGCCAATCTTGGCGGTCGGGTAGAAGGAAAGGTTGATGCCCTTCAGTACTTCCCGGTCCGGTGGGTAGAACCGCCGGAGGTCGCGCATTGTGAATATGAATTGAGCTGCCATGATTACTCCGCAATTGCCAATAGAAAGATGTTGCCTAGGGGAAAAACGACATCGAGATGCATTAATCCTGACTCGGACCATAGACGCTCACGCATCAGTTGGCCTTCTTAGACCTCAGCCACATTGGCGGCTGCGTGCGACGGAGAAGGCAAGCTGGCCACAAAAATGAGGATGAGCGCAATATCCAGAGTCGATCGATAGCGCCAATGCCCGACAAAGACGGCCGCTAAGGCGAGGGTGAAGACGACGTAAAGAACGATTGGTCCCCCGATCGGATCGAGACGGTGCTGTCGACTTCTAACGCGCTTGCAGCCAAACACCAGTGCCGCAAGCCCCAGTAACCAGAAACTAACTAGTTGCATCCACGTCGCCCACCTCGGCTGACCACCGAGCGAAGACATAAAAACAACGTGAGATGGTCGATACAGACCCACCATCCAGGCCTCCCGCATGGCTACGACAAGTGGAATCCTTGTGGCGTGCTCCCTCGCGTACTCCAGGGCCATCGATTTCATAATCGAAGACTGCTCGGCTTCATCAGACGAGAGAGAACGAGCTTTCGCTTGTGCCGCCAACCAGCATCGTGAGGTGTCATACCCGATGTATCGGCCGTCGTAGTACGCGGCGTGACAATTGGCGCTAGCCAACGTAATGCCCAAATTGTTAGTGAGCAGAACGGTGCTCTCAAATCGCGTGGCGTTAAAGGCCATCCAGGGGGCTACGACCACGAGGGCGAGCAGCAGGGATAGTGCGGATAATCGCACTGCATTCCGTAATTGGTTGCGCATTCTCCAAAGGAGATAACCCAGTAGAGCAATACACAGTCCTGCGCACTCAGCTCGAGTCAACACCAGAGCACCCATAACGACACCTAGGGCAATTGCGGTTCGCAACCGGGGCGCTCGGATCATCACATGCAGCACAACGAGAAGCCAGACAAGAAGTGCGACCGAGAGACTTTCGGCCACGACGAGTCCGTCACGCACCCAAAAGTCAGGAAGGAACGCTGCTAACGCCGCGGCGATGACACCACCACGTTCGGATACGAGTTGTCGCCCCGCGATCGCAAACCCCACAATGGTCAAAACACCAATGAACGGAATTACAAAACGGAGACCGGCGTCGGCGTCGGGGAAAAGCCAGGCGATAGGAGCGACCAGAATAGAAATAAGTGGCCCGTGTTGGGCCGTTGGCGCGTTGTAGTCAAAAATCGATGTAAAGGGATGTGTAGTGAAGAGACGATGAGCCTGGGTCACGTACCACGCTTCGTCGGTCAAGATGCGGTAGGGACGCTCGAGAGTCACGTAGCACAGGCGCCAGAGCAGGCCCAGTAGAGCGATTAGTCCGATGCGAAATCGAAATGACTGCGTAGCCCACCAGAGATGAAATGCAGTCACACAGCGAGAATACTGCGGTTGCCTCCTTCTTGATTACGCTCAATGCAGGAGGACACGATGGGCGCTATTCCGATTATTGACGTCGCACCATGGTTCACCGACAACGATGGAGCCAAGCGGGAAGTAGCGCGCCAACTCAGCTTGGCGTGCCATGAGTTCGGTTTTCTCCAAATTGTGGGGCACGGCATCAGTGATGAACTTCGGCAGTCGGCCTTAGATCAAATGAATGCATTCTTCGAACGTGACCTGCCCGACAAAGTCGTAGTCACTCCGACCGATGGCTCATATCGCGGCTACTCGGGTCGCAAGAGCGAAAGCTTTGCCTACACGGTGGGCGACATACGTCCGGCCGACCTAGTGGAAGCATTCGTAATCGGGAGCGAAGACCCCGATGGTCAGCCGACGGGCCGGCTCCATACTCACGCACCGAATACTTGGCCCACCGGAATGCCAGCATTTCGGGAAATTACTGCGCGCTACTACCAAGCGGCGCGATCACTGTCTGAAACGATGGCCGATATCGCTTCGCTCGCGCTCGAGCTCGAGCCCGAGTTCTTCTCGTCACGCCTGACGGATGCCGTAGTCACGATGCGCATGAACTGGTACCAGCGCCTCGCCAACGAACCCCAGCTGGATGAAGAACAGATGGCCCTAGGTGCGCACACCGACTACGGCATCCTCACGATTCTGCTCGCCGACGTCCGACCTGGCTTGCAGATACTGAGTGACGCCAGCGAGTGGGTTGATGTAACCCCAGAGCCCGGTGCCTTCATCATGAATGTCGGTGACGCGCTTGCGGTGTGGACCAATGACTATTGGAAATCCACGATTCATCGAGTGGTGCCCACCATGGCACCGGGTGGTACTCCGCGTCGATCCATTGCTCTGTTTCAAGATGGAAATTTTGACACGCCGCTCGCTGTCCTTCCGCAGTTTGTTACGACGGACCACCCCGCTAGGTACGCACCCACCACGCTCGGCGAGCACGTTACGAACAAGATTTCCGGTGGGCGCACGTTCGAGGTTCCAGACGTCCAACAGACTCTCGGTACGCGGGACACCTCGGCAAAGCTTTAAGTGAGCTCCACCCATGCTGCACCACCTGGTGGCAGTTCGCCTTCGGGCGAGATGGATCCGAACGACTCTCGGATCTGTGTTTGCTGCCACGGGAGTCTCGCTTGAGACTTGCCGAAATTCACTGCAACTCCCACCCGATCATCTTGAGTGGCACGCTCAAATGAGAGCACATGACCAACTACCTGGAGCTTCGTCAATTGTCCTATGCGCCAGGCGGCGTGCCGGCGACGCATCTGTAGCAACTCCTTGGTGAAGTTCAACATCGAATCAGGATCGGCCATCTGAGCTTCGGCGTTGACCGTGGCGACATCATCTACGAATGGCAACCATGGGTCGGTCGGCCAGCCCCAACTCGGCCGATTCGACCACGGAATCGGCGCCCGACAGCCATCGCGTCCGCCGGGATCGACGATTCGTTCCGTCGGAATCTCAGCATCAAGTAGTCCCAGTTCTTCACCGGCGTAGAGGAATGGAGTGCCCCGTAACGACAGGAGGAGAATCATGGCCGCGCGTACACGTGCCGGGTCCCCACCTAATCGTGAAGCCACACGCGCGTTGTCGTGATTAGACAGCACCCACGTCGGCCACCACGCCGTCACGGTGAGTTGCATTTCTTCCGATTCGGCCACGAGGTCTCGCCACGCCTCGGCTCGCCACGGGGTCACGAGGCTCGCAAAGTTGAACGAAAGGTGCAGCTCGTCGTCCTTTCCGTAGTACGTGGCAACGGCTTTCGGGTCAAAGAGGTACACCTCGCCGACGGAAACTCGATCGTCATATTCATTCATGACGGTGCGAATCTCTCGGAGGTATTCGTGTGTAATGGCCACGTCATTCAGTGGTACGTGCGATAGCGCGGCCATTTCGGGGTCATCATCAACTTCGAGCTCCTTGCCCACCAGGTGAATGACATCCATTCGGAATCCGTCGATACCCCGGTCGAGCCAGAAGCGGAGGGTGTCGTGCATCGCTGCCCGAACTTCAATGTTGGCCCAGTTGAGGTCCGGTTGACTCGGGAGAAAACAGTGCAAGTAGTACTGCTCGGTGGTCTCGTCCCACGTCCATGCCGGCTGATCGCTCCAAGCCCGAATCCAATTATTGGGGAGCGATCCACTCTCCGTCGGCGACCGCCAGACGTACCAATCACGCTTGGTACTGCCTCGACTCGCACTCGCCTCGGTGAACCACGGGTGATCCGAAGACGTGTGGTTAGGGACCCAATCCAAGATGATTTTCATCCCGCGAGCGTGCACTTCTGATACCAGCGCATCGAGATCGTCGAGTGTGCCGAACGTTGGGTCCACACCGCAGTAGTCCGCAACGTCGTAACCAAAGTCACGCATCGGCGACGGAAAGATGGGGGAAATCCAGAGTGCATCAACGCCCAGCTCAACCAGATAATCAAGCTTGCTCCGGATCCCATTGATGTCACCGACCCCGTCCCCGTCGGTATCGAGAAATGACCGGGGATATATCTGGTAAAAAACTGCTGTCTGCCACCACTCCATTGCCAGAACCTAGCCCCGTAATCTGTGAGAGTGACGACATATCTCCTGCTGGCGTTAATCGTCTTTGGAGTGTCACTCATCCCAATGTTCGGACCACCCGTGTGGTCCGTCTTAGTGCTGGCCAAATTTCGGTGGGACCTCAATCCCGTTTTGTTGGTGCTTATCGGCGCCACAGTTTCAGCCTTCGGTCGCTACGCAATCGCGAGGGGGGCGTACAAGCTTCAGCGGTACGTTCCTAAGCGGGCGCAAGACAACCTTGAAGCGGCGCACGCACTACTGCAGGGTCACCGGAAGGGTATGTTTGCCCTTCTCGCGGTATTTGTCATATCCCCACTCCCCTCCGGTCAACTATTTATTGCGGCGGGACTTCTACGTATGCAGCTTTGGTTGGTCACCACGGCCTACTTCTTCGGGCGCATCATCAGTTACTCGCTCTACGTCGGAGCTGCCACTGTCGCGGAGTATTCCGCTGGCGACATACTGAACAAGATGTGGGGCGAACCGTGGGTGATTGCCCTCCAGGTGGTTCTCGCGGTGGGGATAGTGGCTCTCCCCTTCATTCCTTGGCAACACGCCAAGCATGATGCGTCAGCCACGAAGCCTTTGTCATAGCCCGCCGGCACTATGTGACTCTCGAACCAAGGAGAGCCCATGGCCAATCCCAATGCTGCACTGTACGAAGAGATTCTCGAAGACTTTGCGACGAAGCCCACGTTATTCAGCGCCACCGACAACTTAGAAAACATGGAGCGGGCGCTGTTTATCTTGAATGCTGACCCCACGGTCACCCTGGTGCGCTACCACTCTTACTCCGACATGCCCACGTTCGTCTATGAACTAGAGGGACGGCAAACGTGGCTTTTGATTGATCGCATTGCCCACGGTCGCACTAAAATTGTGGTTCGTTCTGCGGACTCGCTTGACGCCGTCAGCGACGCCATCGCATTGGCATCAGGGCTCGGTCGTGACGATGAGTCTTGGGGCGAAGCCAGCGCTACCGCTGACCCTTATGACGACAATGCCTACGCGGACGAAGAGTTCTAAATCTCTCGTCGCAGGAAAAGTCGCTCACGCTTAGAGCGTTGATAGCCCTTCGTGATCTCATATGAATCCCGGTAGTCAAAGCCCTGGTCGATGATGATCTGGACCAACTCACCGACGCTGACAATCTCCGGGTGCATCTCCATTACCATCGCCACAAACTTCCGGGTCCACACCGGATCGATGGACTGAAGAAGTTCACCCTCCATACCCTCAATGTCCATTTTGAGGAGTGGGTGAGAAAAACTCAACTCGTTGACAATCTCTCGGACATCGACAAGGGGAATCTGCCGGCCAGCATCAGCCACGTGGCCGAGATTCGACTCAGAAGTCTCGGCGAAGTAAGTAACACCCGTCGTTGTCCCAACAGCTGCCTCGATCACCTGGCAGGCAATATTGTTCGCCCGAACATTTGTCCGGAGTAAGCGAGCATTTTCAGGCAGAGGTTCCACTGCAATCACCCCGGCGAGGCCGTAGGTCGTCGCGAGCCAGACCGTAGCCAGCCCAATATTGGCTCCGAAGTCAACGAGGCCGGTTACCTCGACACCCTCCGGTAGTCGATAGATCTCGTCAATGAAGATTTCTCGAATTCCCTGAATATCACCGCGATTGGTTCGGTAATAGAGGGTTACCCCGCTCTTGGTCTCCAGAACACGGAAGCGTTCAGTCTCGTACTGCTTGTAGTAGCGAGCAACTCGTGCAAGGGACATTGCGCGATAGGCGACAACATCAATTTGCCAACGTAGGCGACCTTTAGCGAGTTCGCGCCAGCCCCACGACGACTCCTGGCGTACTCCCCACCAGACTCGACGTAGTCGCGCAATCATTAGAGCAATCTAACAAAGCAATTTTGAAGGATTGCTATTTCTGACGGTCACGACGTCGAAGTTCATCTTCGATTTGTGCCGGATCAATACCACGAGAGCGGAGAAGTACGAGTGTGTGGAACCAAAGGTCGGCCACTTCGCTAACGAGTCGTTCATCGGTTTCACTCAAAGCAGCGACGACTGATTCAGTGGCCTCTTCCCCCACTTTTTGTGCGATCGGCCCTACGCCCTTCTTCAGGAGGGAGACGACGTAGGAACTCTCATCTCCGCTCGCTTCGCGCTGCAGAATTCGCCGCCACAGCCACGGGGTGAAGCAGCTCGTTGAGCCGTCGTGACAAGTCGGGCCGTCGGCCTCCACTCTCACTAGGAGAGCGTCGTCGTCACAGTCGGCCACAATCTCTCTAAGGCGAAGCGTATTGCCCGACGTTTCTCCCTTTTTCCAGAGCTGCTGGCGGGAGCGGGAGAAGAAGTGGACGTAGCCCGTCGACTTCGTGAGCTCGAGAGCCTCATCATCCATCCAGCCCAGCATCAAAATGCGGTCGGTAATGTCATCTTGAATAATGGCGGCACGCAACTGTTCGCTCATGCTCGCTCCTTCCATGGTCGTAAGGCAATTCCAAAAGATTCGATTTCACGGCGAAGCCCCGGTAGTCCAGTCGGATTCTCGTGAACGATAGATGCGATCAAGGCCGCTTCAGTCACCCGAAGGGCTTCGGCCACGTGCTGTGCACTACCGGCTCCTCCCGAGGCGATAACGGGAATCGTCAGTACGTCACGAACGGCAGCGGTCAGCTCTAAGTCAAAACCAGTACGTTGTCCGTCTTGGCGAATCGAGGTCAACAAGATCTCTCCGGCGCCCCGCTCCCCGGCTTCACGGGCCCACGGGATGGTTTGCACTTCGGTAGGGCGACGGCCCCCGTGCGTGTGTACGACTCCATCACCGGCATCAATGGCCACGACGACGGCCTGCGAGCCGAACCGATCGGCGATTTCAGTTATGAGAGATGGCGTTGCCAGAGCGGCCGAGTTCAAACTCACTCGGTCGGCTCCGGCCTCGATAATGGCAGCGGCATCTCGGACGCTCCGCACTCCCCCACCAACGGTGAAGGGAATAGTGATTGAGTCGGCCACCATCGCCACAACTTCTAACATCGTCGAAGAGTCATCGGGTGTGGCCGCAATGTCGAGCAGGACTAACTCGTCCGCCCCACCATCGGAGTAGTGCGTAGCGAGTTCGACGGGATCGCCTACATCGCGTAGACCGACAAAACTCACGCCCTTGACGACGCGTCCGTGTGCCATGTCGAGGCATGGAATTAGGCGCGGGTAAGACATTGTTCCAGTAGGCGAAGCCCAGCGTCGCCGCTCTTTTCGGGGTGGAATTGCAAACCAATAAACGCATCCGACTCCACGATGGCGGTGACCTCCTCAGAGAACCCAGTCGCGCACGGGGTGTCGGCGAAGTAGCTGTGGGCAAAGTAGAACGCCTCATTGACTGGCGTTACGAGTTGCCAGCCCAATCGTGGGACTCGACCTCCCGAGAGGCGACGCACTTCTCCAGGTATGAGCCCCAGGCCAGCAACGCCACCATCTTCTTCAGATCGATCAAGAGCCAACTGCATGCCTAGGCAGATACCGACGATGGCACGCTGCGCCGAAAACCGTTCACGTATGGCCGTGACGGCACCGGTGCTAGTGAGGTGTTCCATAGCCGATCGTGCCGAGCCCACGCCGGGTAAGACCACGATATCGGCGTCCAAAATCGCTGAAGGTTCGCTAGTCAGTACCGACTCGTACGACAGGCGACGCAGCGCAGAACGTACCGATCGCGTATTGCCCGCGCCGTAATCGACCACGACTACTGAGGTCACAGAGAACCCTTGGTGGAACGAATCAGTCCCCCGTCACGACGAAGGGCTTCGGCCAGCGCGCGACCAACGGCCTTGAAGGCCGCTTCAGAAACGTGGTGGGCATTCTGCCCGGTGGCCGTTACGTGCAGCGTGATCTTGGCCGTCTGCACGAAGGACTCCAGTGCGTGTGTGGCCATCCCGGGATCGGGAGTGATGGAGATGGTG
>WLNA01000041.1 GCA_009726065.1 Actinomycetota bacterium | reverse complement strand
CGGTCGATTAGTAGGCTGATGGCAGTTCTTGGGGAATTCTCCGAAAGTGAGGCCACGAAATGCGAGCTCTACTGAGTGTCTGGGATAAGACCGGACTACTGGAGTTCGCCCGCGGCCTCGAAGCCCTGAACATCGATCTCATCGCTTCTGGAGGCACCTCCACGGCCCTCTCAGAGGCCGGTATTGCCCACCAGAAGGTCGAAGAGGTGACCCAGTCACCCGAGATGCTCGACGGCCGCGTTAAGACCCTCCACCCCAAGATTCACGGTGGCATCCTGGCGGATCGCAGCAAGTCAAGCCACCTCGAAGACCTCGAAGCCCACGGAATCACGGCTATCGACTTGGTGGTTTGCAATCTCTACCCCTTCCACATGGACCCCTCGGTTGAACTCATCGACATTGGCGGACCGACGATGGTGCGCGCTTCAGCGAAGAACCATCAGCACGTCGGCATCGTGACCAACCCCGCGCAGTACGACGTGGTGTTGGCCGAGTTAAAGGAAAGCGGCACGCTCGCCGACGCGACGCGCCACCAGTTGGCCCGCGACGCCTTCGCTCACACCGCGGCCTACGACGCGGCGATTGTGGCCTGGTTCGATCAGGGCGGTGTCATCGGTGAATCACCCAACGCCACGGACGCCGTGGTCCCGCCAACCCTGCACCTGTCGCTAGATCGTGCCGACGTAGTTCGCTACGGCGAGAACCCCCACCAGATTGGTGCTCGCTACCGCCTGCACGGCACCACGACGTGGTGGGACGGCGTGGAAAAGCACGCCGGCACGGCGCTGAGCTACCTCAACCTCTTTGACGCCGACGCCGCGTGGCGATTGGTTCACGAGCTCTCGGCCGACGCCAACGGTGCTCCCGCCGTCGCGATCATTAAGCATGCCAACGCCTCGGGTGCGTCCATCGGTACTTCCTTCGTTGACGCTTTCACTAAGGCTCTCGCCGCCGACCCGCAGAGCGCCTTCGGTGGGATCGTCGCCGTCGGGGGAGAGCTCGACCAGGATCTCGCCGAAACGATTGCCGCCGGCCCCCAAGCCGATGTCATCATCGCGGCCTCCATGACTCCTGAGGCCATCGCGACATTGATCGCTCGACGCAAGGCCACCCGTCTCTTAAGTGCGCCGGCCCCAGAAGCACTCGGCCTTTCGATTCGCACCTTCGGTAACACGGCTCTCGTGCAGAACGCCGACGAACTCGTCGTACCCGTGACTGACTGGCGCTGCGTCACCAAGCGTCAGCCCACGGCCGAAGAACTTCGCGACCTCCAGATTGCCTGGCGGGTCTGCGCTCGCACTACGTCGAACGCAATCGTCATCGCTCGTGACGGTGTGGCCGTCGGTGTTGGTGCCGGCCAGCAGTCTCGCGTGGTGGCCGCTGGCATTGCCACGCAGAAGGCCGGCGATCTCGCCATTGGTGGGGCGGCATCATCTGACGCCTTCTTCCCCTTTGCTGACGGACTGGACGCACTGACCTCGGCCGGTGTGACGGCCGTTGTGCAGCCCGGTGGTTCCGTGCGCGACCAGGAAGTTATCGACGCGGCGGACGCGGCCGGCATCGTGATGATGATGACCGGCGAGCGCCACTTCCGCCACTAAGGAGCAATCATGGCCGAACTACTTGATGGTGAACGCGTTGCCGCGCGAATGAAGATGGAACTGGCCGATCGCGCCTCGCGTCTGGTCGCCGCTGGTCGTCCGGCCGGACTCGGCACCATTCTCGTGGGTGACGACGGTCCGAGTGCCAAGTACGTGGCTATGAAGCATGCGGACTGTGAAGAAGTCGGTATCCGTTCACATCACGCCCAGCTCGGCAATGACGCCACGCAGGCTGACGTAGAAGCACTCGTCGATGAGATGAATGCCGACCCGGCTATCCATTCGATCCTCGTACAACTGCCGCTACCGAACGGCATCAACGAAGAGCAGATTCTGTTGCGCATTAATCCTGAGAAGGATGTCGACGGGCTGCACCCCACCAACTTGGGCCGTCTCGTGATGGGCGCACCGGGTCCCTTGCCCTGCACTCCCGCCGGCATCGTGGAGCTCTTGATGGCCCACAAGGTGCCCGTTGAGGGTCAGCACGTGGTGGTAATCGGACGAGGACTGACCATCGGTCGTCCACTCGCGCTCCTCCTCGCGATGCGCCGCCCTGGTTGCAATGCGGCGGTGACCGTTTTGCACACCGGTGTCGAAGACATGGCTCACCTGACCCGTCAGGCCGATGTGATTATCGCCGCGGCCGGTGTGGCCGGGCTGGTGACCAAGGACATGGTTAAGCCCGGTGCGGCCGTAGTGGGCGCCGGGACCAGCTGGGTCGGCAAGCGCTTGATGAGCGATGTGGCCGAAGATGTGGCCGATGTGGCCGGTTGGATTACTCCACGAATTGGTGGCGTTGGACCGATGACCCGTGCCATGCTTTTACGCAACGCTGTTCTAGCCGCGGAGAAGATTCGATGACCACTCGTGACGAACTCGGACGTGAGTATGACGTGCGCCCGTGGGGTATGTACGTCGTGCTTGATGACACCGCACCCGACCACAAGGTCAAGCGCATCGTGGTGGAGCCTGGCAAGCGTCTGAGCTACCAGCAGCACGCCAAACGGTCCGAACACTGGTTTGTCGTTTCCGGCACGGCCACCGTCATCTTGAATGGGGCTGAGTACGAGGTCGGGCCCGGTCACTCCATCGACATTCCCGTGGGCACCGCGCACCGCTGTGAAAACCGCACTGAGACGCAGGTCATCTTTGTCGAAGTGCAGCACGGTACGTACTTTGGTGAAGATGACATTGTTCGTCTCGAAGATGACTTCGGTCGAGCTCAATAACTCGTGCGTATCGATCAGTTACTCGCAGCGGGCGCCACACGCTCCTTCGAATTCTTCCCCCCTAAAAACGATGCAGAGTCGGCCATTCTCGCCGATACCATTCGAGACCTTCGCTCACTAGATCCCTCCTTTGTCTCCGTGACCTACCGAGGTGGACGTGAGTCACGTCAGAGGACCTTCGATCTCGTGCACTCCATTGAGACTGAAGGTCACATCACCGCAATGGCGCACCTCATCTGTGTTGGTCACGGTCGTGACGAAATGCGTGACATCCTCCAGAACTACGTCGATGGTGGTGTTGAGAACATCATGGCGCTAGGTGGCGACATCCCTGTCGACCCCGCTCTCCAGGGCGGTGAGTTCACACACGCCCTCGAGTTGGTCGAACTGGCCCGTGAAGTTGGTTCGTTTTCCATCGGGGTGGCGGCCCATCCGCTTGGGCACCCCCGCTCGGACGATCTCGTGAGCGATCGCAAGCACCTCGCGACCAAGCTCCGTGAAGCTGATTTTGCTGTTACGCAATTCTTCTTTGATTTTGAAGAGTGGCGCCGACTCGTCAATGAACTGGGCTCACTCGGTGTTACCAAGCCGGTACTGCCGGGCATCATGCCGGTCACCACGTTGAGTGGTGTGACTCGTATGGCCGATATGGGTGCCGCAGTCCCCATCTGGTTAGTTGAACGCCTCGAGCGTGCCCACGAGCAAGGCGGGAGCCCTGCGGTGCGGACGGAAGGTATTCGTGCCGCTACCGAGCTTTGTCGCGAACTGCTTGATGGCGGGGCTCCCGGGCTGCATTTCTATACGCTGAATCGCTCAACGGCGACGCAGGAGATTCACTCCCAACTCTTCGGTTGATGACCCGAAAGGGTCCTTCCGGCAGGGAACTAAAGTGACTCCTGAGGCATTTACCCCCTAGAGGGTGGTGAGGCCCACGAATCGATCTCATAAGGAGAGAACATGACCACCCCCAAGCACGTCACCGTCACCGGGGCTGCGGGCCAAATTGGCTACCAGCTCTTGTTCCGCATTGCCTCTGGCGCCCTCTTTGGACCCGACCAGCCGGTCGTCCTACGCCTGCTCGAAATCGAGCCCGCCATGAAGTCGCTCGCGGGCGTCGTGATGGAACTCGACGACTGCGCCTTTCCACTCCTCGCCGGCATTGAGGCCACTAGTGACCTCAACCACGCCTTCGACGGCACCAACTGGGCTCTGCTCGTTGGTTCGATTCCCCGCAAGGCCGGCATGGAGCGCGGTGACCTCTTGAACGTCAACGGTGGCATCTTCAAGCCCCAGGGTCGCGCCATTGCTGAGAACGCCGCCAGCGATGTGCGCGTGCTGGTTGTCGGCAACCCCTGCAACACCAACTGCTTGATCGCCCGTTCGAACGCTCCAGAAGTGCCTGCTGACCGTTGGTTCGCCATGACCCGTCTCGACCAGAACCGCGCCGAGACGCAGATTGCGAAGAAGGCTGGCGCGCCAGTCGACGTCGTGAAGAACCTCGCCATCTGGGGTAACCACTCGGCGACGCAGTATCCCGACTTCTACAATGCCACCGTCGCCGGTGCAGCCGCTACCGCAGCCATTAGCGACCACGCGTGGCTCCAGACCGACTTCATCTCGACCGTGCAAAAGCGTGGCGCTGCCATCATCGAAGCTCGTGGTGCGAGCTCGGCCGCTTCGGCCGCGAACGCCGCTATCGACACCGTTCACGACCTCGTCTTCCCGACGGCCGCTGACGACTGCGTTTCAGTGGCTGTGACTTCCAATGGCGAGTACGGCGTACCCGCTGGCTTGACGTTCGGTTTCCCCATCGTCGCTGATGGTAAGGGCGAATGGAAGGTTAAGGAAGGCTTCGAGATTAACGAGTTCGCAGCCGACAAGATCAAGGTCACTACTGACGAGCTGATCGGTGAGCGCGACGAAGTCCAGGCCCTCGGCTTGATCTAAACCCACATTTTCAAAGTGCCCCGCGAGTTGATTCGCGGGGTACTTTGCTGTTCGGAGGCAGTTTTTCGTGGAGCGTTACCATCAAGCCGGGCTGACTAACACAGACCGGAACGGGCTCACTAAGGTTGAACCATGCAACTTCGACGGCTACTTTTGATCGCGGGCACGGCGGCAACTTTGGTTGTGCCTGGTGTCGCCGGGGCGAAAACTACGACTACGACGACTATTCCGTCCTGCAAGCAACTCCCGAAAGCCGGTGGGGTCTACAAGAACTGCACCTGGCCGGGCCTGACGTTGCTCGGTGCGAACCTGACCGGTGCGAACCTGACCGGTACCAACTTGACGAACGCCGACCTCTCGAGTGCGATTTTGATTGGAACCAACTTGACCGGCGTCAACCTTACGGGAGCCAAGCTCGATGGGGTGATTAGCCGAGGGATCGTAGGAGTGCCTTCCGCCCTTCCACCGCTGTGGGCAGTCTCGAAAGGTTTCCTCCTCGGGCCCAAGGCCAATCTCACGGGTGTAGATCTCCGCGGTATTGACATCACTGGTGTAAGCCTCCAAAGTGCGACGCTGACCGGCGTAACGACGGGAGGCATCGATGGCGACACGGTGAAATTACCTAAGGGCTGGCTCCTCGCGTCGGGGTACCTCGCAGGCCCCGCCGCCATCTTGGTGGGTGCCGATCTCTCAGGTGCCGATTTAAGCACCGCCTCGCTGAACAATGCGAACCTCTCCGGGGCGGATCTCACGGGTGCCAATCTCACGGGTGTGAATCTTCGAAGTGCAAATCTGGCTGGAGTCACGATTGACTCAGCGGAGTTCACGGGTGCATCTCTGGCCGGAGTGACTTCGGGTCGCGTTATCGGCGTACCAGCCTCGATGCCCCGCCTGTGGGGTGTTCTGCACGGCTACGTCGCGGGTCCCGGTGCGGTGCTGCGTTCCGCTCGGCTGGCGTACACCTCATTTGTTGGGATTTCTCTCCAGGGGGCCAATCTCACCGGAGCTACGTTGTCGTACTCAAGTCTCAATGGTGTGAATCTGTCGAGCGCAAACTTCAATGGGGCCACCCTCTCGCACACCTCGCTCATTGGCGCCAATCTTTCACAGGCGTCGCTCTATAAGGCCAACGCCACATTCGCCAACGCCACTCAAGCCAACTTCACTCACGCCAATCTCACGGAGTTGAACTTCACCCACGCCACAGCCACGAACGCCGTCTTTATCCACACGAATCTCACCAAGGTGAATTTCGCCTCGTCCAACTTGACGAACGCCAATCTCAGCAGCGCGGCGATTCGCGGTGTGCTCCTCGGCAAAGCCGTCCTGAAGGGACTCTTGGCCACGGGAACGACTGGAACTCCCGGATCATTACCGCCGAAATGGTCTGTTAAGCATGGCGCCATCAAGGGGCCCGGTTCGCGTTAGTTAGGCGAAGGCCCCACGAAGCGTGTTGGCCATCTCCACTACAGCCTTGGCGTCGCCTCGCAATTTGAATCGTCCGGTGCGTAAAGCATCGGCGACATCGAGCGAGCCGGTCGCGAGTGCCCGAGCATCAGCAAATGTGAGCGTTACGAGGGCGTCCGCGGCGAGGTGGTCACCGATTCCGATACTCGCAACTCCGTTGAGGCAACTGAGCGTCATGGCGTGTGGCGCCGATGAAGGCCCGTCGGGCCATTCAAAGACGACACGCCACACGCTCGTTGAAGTAGGGATGCCAGCTTTAAGAACCTCGTTGATGTTACGAAACCAGTCCGCACTCAAAAACTCGGCCACGGTTACCTACGGCGCAGGCTGTACGGCCGCGTCGTGTGCTGAGACCTTGGTCTTGCGACGGATCTTGCGACCAAGCCACGCCACGGGGTCGTAATGCGCGTCGACGACACGCTCCTTCAGCGGGATGATGGCGTTGTCGGTGATCTTGATGTGCTCGGGGCAGACCTCGGTGCAGCACTTGGTGATGTTGCAGTAGCCGAGACCCATGTCTTTGCGGATCAAGTCACGACGGTCGTTGGTGTCCAGTGGGTGCATTTCCAGTTCGGCGTAGCGAATGAAGAAACGAGGACCGGCGTAGTGCTGCTTATTGTCTTCGTGATCACGGATGACGTGGCAGACGTCCTGACACATGAAGCACTCGATGCACTTACGGAACTCTTG
Source organism: Actinomycetota bacterium (assembly GCA_009726065.1). GTDB lineage: Bacteria > Actinomycetota > Acidimicrobiia > Acidimicrobiales > RAAP-2 > RAAP-2. Next base: position 3,060 of record WLNA01000041.1, on the reverse strand, counting down.
ACTGCGCTCAACATCCTCTTGGAAGATGCGATAACCACCCTCAGGCATCGGCGGTGGCAGCAATGCTGGCACCTTCTCGGCCTGGGCGTAGTTGAAGGAGACGTCGGTCACGAGGTCACGGATGATGGGGAACGTCTTCATCGGGGTGACGGTGACCGGACCTTCCGGCATGTCCTTCATGCGGGTCATGCACATCAATCGTGGCTTGCCGTTGATTTCAGCGGCACACGAACCACACTTACCGGCCTTGCAGTTCCAACGGCACGCCAAGTCGGGCGCCTCAGTGGCCTGAATTCGGTGGATGACGTCGAGGACGACTTCACCCTCGTTCTGCTCCAAGGTGTAATTCTCAAATTGGCCGCCGGTGGAGTCACCGCGCCAAATGCGCATCGTTACGTCGCTCATTATTTACCCTCCTCGAGGAGTGCCTTCAGTTCAGCAGGGATAGGAAGCAGAGGAATCTGCTCCGTCTTGATTGATCCAGTCCAGTCGTTACCGGCAATGGTGTGCCCGATGTTGACTTTCGAGAGTTGCTCGTCGGTTCCGGGGAAGTCCTCACGGGTGTGACCACCACGTGATTCCTTGCGGTCCCTTGCGCCGCGAGCGGTGCACTTGGAAACGGTCAACATGCTGGGGAGGTCCGTCGCCAGGTTCCAACCGGGGTTGTACTGGCGGCCGCCCTTGAGCGCGATGTTTTGTACGCGCTCGGTGAAGTTCTCAAGCGTCTCGATAGCCGCTTCGACTTCGGAGCCCGTACGGATAATGCCGACGTTGGCCTGCATCATTTCTTGCAGGTCGCGCTGGATGTCGTAGGGGTTCTCACCATTCTCGCGGTTGAACGGAGCGAGGGCTTCGGCAATCGCCTCATCAACTTCACCCTGGTTCAACGTGGCACTGCCCTGGAGGCCCTCGATGTAGTCGGCGGCACCCATTCCGGCGCGACGTCCAAAGACAATGAGGTCGGAAAGTGAGTTTCCACCGAGACGGTTGGCGCCGTGCATACCACCGGCCACTTCACCAGCAGCGAAAAGTCCGGGGACCTTGGTCGCGGCGGTATCGGCGTCAACCTTCACGCCACCCATGATGTAGTGGCAGGTCGGTCCAATTTCCATGGCTTCACGGGTGATGTCGACTCCGGCGAGTTCCATGAACTGGTGGTACATGGAAGGCAGGCGACGACGGATGAATTCGGCGGGCCGGCGTGAGGCAATGTCCAGGTAGACACCGCCGTGGGGTGATCCCCGGCCGGCCTTCACTTCGGTGTTGATGGCGCGAGCCACTTCGTCACGAGGCAGAAGTTCTGGCGGACGGCGACCAGCGGCGTGGTCTTCGTACCAACGGTCACCCTCTTCTTCAGTGTCGGCCGTCTCGCTGCGGAACATGTCGGCGACGTAGTTGAACATAAAGCGTTCGCCCTCGGAGTTACGCAGTACTCCACCGTCACCACGGACACCCTCGGTTACGAGAATGCCCCGAACCGAAAGGGGCCAGACCATGCCGGTCGGGTGAAACTGGATGCACTCCATATCGATGAGCTCAGCGCCGGCCCACATGGCCATGGCGTGACCGTCACCGGTGCCCTCCCATGAGTTCGACGTGAACTTCCAAGACTTACCAACACCACCGGTGGCTAGGACCACGGCCTTGGCGGAGAAGGTAACGAACTCGCCGGAGGCGCGCCAGTAGGCGACGGCGCCGGCAATCTTGCCGTCCTGGTCGTGCAGGAGACGAAGGACCTTGCACTCCATGAACACGTCGGTGCCCATCGAGACCACCTTCTGCTGCAGCGTGCGGATGAGTTCCAAACCGGTGCGGTCACCGACGTGGGCCAAACGGGCGTAGCGGTGACCACCGAAGTCACGCTGCAAGATCTTGCCGTCCTTGGTGCGGTCAAAGAGCGCACCCCACTGCTCGAGCTCCCAGACGCGGTCCGGTGACTCCTTGGCGTGCAGTTCGGCCATGCGGTAGTTGTTCAGGTACTTACCACCGCGCATCGTGTCGCGGAAGTGGACCATCCAGTTGTCCTCTTCGTAGACGTTGCCCATGGCCGCGGCCATGCCACCTTCGGCCATAACCGTGTGGGCCTTGCCGAGGAGGGACTTAGTGATGATGCCGACCTTTAGTCCGCGCTGCTTGGCCTCAATAGCGGCACGCAGACCGGCGCCACCGGCGCCGATGATTAATACGTCGTACTCGTGATGTTCAGTTGGGGTATTGGTTGACATTGGTCAGCTCCTAGAAGAAAACGAGGTCGCGGATAGCGCCACTGGACACGAGTCGGACGTAGACGTCAGTCAACGCCACGACGAAGAGTGAGGCCCACGCGAAGTTCATGTGCTTGGCATTCAGAGGGGTCGCCAGTTTCCACAACTTGTGGCGAATGGGGTGCTGGCTAAAGCTGCGGACCTGACCACCACAGATGTGGCGGCAGGCGTGGCAGGACAGTGAGTAGAGCCAAAGCAGCGTGGCGTTCAAGGTCAAGACCAGAGAACCGACCGAAACGCCCCAGCCGCCGCCAATGACGTGGAAGCTGCGAATGGCGTCGTAGGTCAAGAGCACGTTGAAGGCCACACCGAAGTAGAAGAAGTAACGGTGGGCGTTTTGGATCACGAGCGGGAAACGGGTCTCACCGGAGTAGTTGGTGTGGGCGTCGGCTACGGCACAGGCTGGTGGGCTCCACCAAAAGGCGCGGTAGTAGCTACGGCGGTAGTAGTAGCAGGTCATCCGGAAGCCCAAGGGGAAAATCAAGATGATCAGCGCGGGGGAGAGGCTGCCCACATTCAATGCGAAACCGAAGCTGTTTGAGCCCTCAACGCACGAGGTCGAAAGACAGGGGCTGTAGAAGGGGCTGATGAGTTCGTGCACGCCGGTGCCGCCGACGAAGTAGTTCACGCCCTGGAAGGCGGCCCAGGTCGCGTAAATCACGAACGAAGTCAAAATTGAAACAGTAATTACTGGCTGGAGCCACCAACGGTCTTGACGCAACGTGGACACATCAGGTCCTCCGCGCGTTCCTCCCAGTACCACCTGCGTCGAGCTTTCTACGGCTGTCACGGCTTT
>WLNA01000040.1 GCA_009726065.1 Actinomycetota bacterium | reverse complement strand
GGTCGTCCATGGCACCTACGTCACGGAGAATCTTGACGCCCGGCGTGGTGACGGGCACCACGAACATCGACGAGCCCTGGTAGGGGTGGACGTCGGGGTTGGTGACGGCCATCACGATGAGAATGTTCGCAACTGATCCATTGGTTGTGTACCACTTGCGACCGTTGATGACCCACTCGTCACCGTCACGGACGGCCAAGGTCTTCAAGAGGCGGGGGTCACTACCGGCCGTGTGGGGCTCGGTCATTGAGAAGCCCGAACGGATCTTGCCGTCGAGGAGGGGCTGCATCCAACGCTCGCGAATATCTTCGCGACCGGTCATCTCCATACCGGCGGCCAACAGTTCGGCGTTACCGCTGTCGGGGGCGTTGTTACCAAAGACGAGTGGGGCGTAGGGCGACTGGCCGAGGATTTCGTGCATGAGGCCGAGACGCACTTGACCAAACCCCATGCCGCCGAGTTCGGCCGGCAGGTGCGCGGCCCACAGACCACGGGCCTTGACCTGCTCTTGGAGGGGCTTAATGAACTTGACGACATCGTCGTAGGGCAGACGGAGCGTTTCGAGCGGAAAAATCTCTTCCTTTACGAAGGTGCGCATCCACACCAGTTGCGCTTCAAATTCGGGGTCAGTTTCAAAGTCCCACGCCATAGTTCCCTCTCCTCAGAGTCAATTCCACTTGCAAGTACCAGCACTCAATGTAGGCGAGAGCCGTCAAGGACGTGCTCGACACCCGCTACTAAAGTTCCGTTATGGAATGCTCCCAAGTTATGGCCACGGGGAGCGCGGAGCCACGGTCGTGATTAGGGCCACTCGTCACAACGCGGACGATCCCGACATCGTGTCGGTCGAACAGGCCCGGATGGTCTGGTCGGCCCACCAGATGCGGATTCAACACAATCTGGGGCGACCGGCCTTCGCCCTGCGTGTAGCCCCACCCGGATCAGCCCTGTACCGCCTGGCCCGACGAGTTCTCGGTCCGTCCACTTCCCCGGTCGCTACGACCTGGCCGGTCCGCCTGACGGCCACGCGCGGTACCGCACTGCCTCCCCAACTCGACAGCACCCTCGTACTGAACCTTCGTGATGACACACCGAGCATCGAGGCGACCAACGCACTAGTGCGGACCACGAGTGATGTCTCGTGGCTCTTTCCCGTGAGTGCCCACGACGCCGGCGAGCGTCCCAGCGGCCTCAGCGAACTCGTGAGCCGAGCGCCCAGCGAGGCCGACGTGGTCTACTGCGACGAAGTAGCGCCGGGGTACGAAAACCTCACGCCGAGTGCTCCCGGTAGACACACCCTGCTCAGCTACAACCAACTCGGTCGGTCGGTCATTATTCGCCGTGAGGCCTGGCTCAAGGTCGGGGGCCTCGACGACACGCTGGGAGCAGCGGCCCTCGCCGACCTCCTACTACGTCTGGTAGAAACGGGTGCGACCTTCGCCCGTTCCACTGCCGTGCTGTCGTGGTCACAGCCAGCGGCCCCGTTCCAACTCGGCGCTCTCGAACGAGCACTCGGGCGTCGGGAAATTACTGCCACCGTGACGCGTGACGGTGAGCGTCGAGCCCAGTGGCGTGTCGCCCCGCCCGCAGTGGAGCCAACCGTCGACATCTTAATTCCGACGCGAAATCGCCTCGACCTCCTGAGCCAGTGCATCGCCTCCGTTCGCTCCACCACGACGTATGAGAACTACCGCATCGTGGTGCTCGATAACGACTCGAACGAACCGGCGACGCTCGAGTATCTCAACAGTGGCGATGTAGCGGTAACGACGTGCCCGGGACCATTTAATTACGCCAGCATCATCAACCGGGGCGTGGCCGCCAGTTCGGCCGAGGTCATCGTGACCTTGAATAACGACGTCACCGTCACTGACCCCGAGTGGCTCAGCACGCTCGTCGGCTACGCCCTCCTGCCGGACGTCGGAATCGTCGGACCGCGCCTGGTCAACGCCGAGGGAACGTCCGATCATGACGGGATTACGATTGCCCCCTACCCCCAACACCTCCAACGGGGCGTGAACTACGGCTGGGACGATGACTTCGTACACGTGATTCGAAACGTGGCGGCCGTGACCGGAGCCTGTCAGGTTTTCGAACGTGGTAAGTGGAATGCGGTCAACGGCATGGACGAGAGCTTGGCCGTTACCTTTAACGACATCGACGTCTGTCTCCGCATGAATCTGGCCGGCTACGAGACCCTCTTTACTCCCTACGTGGAACTCATCCATATCGGCAAGGCCTCACGAGGAACCAACGAGGCACTGGATGATCACTTTCGATTCATTCAGTACTGGAATATCGCCGGCGGGTTCGACGACCCCTACTGCCCCGCGAGGCTCGAACTCGTCGGACCCCGGTACACCGTTCGCGCTTAAGCGGGTATTCGGACGAGGGCGCTGATAGGCGTGGCGAATCGCTGGTGCAACAGCGCTGCCTCGCTCTTGGTCAACGTGCCCCGACGGAGACCCTGCAGTGGGTGCTTGATGCGATAGCGCAATGGGGGACGACGGAGATTGCGACGGCCCCAGACTTCGATGTGGTGCACGGGGGCGCCGAAAATCTTGCCGCAGGCCGCAAAGAATGGCGTGTTGGAGTCTCCGGCTTTGTACTCCAGTACGTAGACGTGGTCGGACCCGAAGCTCGCTTGAAAGCCGGCGACCATCTCGCCATAATCGAATCGATAGGTGCGCTCTTTGAAGGGGAAGGCCCCGGTTGCGGCGATTGTCTCCACGAAGGCCGAACGCGAGTCTGTCAGTCCGTGCTTGAGGAGTTCCTTGTAGAGGCTCTCGACGTACTCGGTAACGGGACGTAGTACCAGCAGCACATCAACCGAGAAGCCGGCATCTTCGGCCGTCCGCTTAATGCGCTCCAAGAGGTCGGGCCGGAGGTACCAGAACTCGAAATCTTCTGAACTCAGCACGACTGAATTCAGGTCGGTGGCGCCCAGCTCGGTGGCGAGGTCGGCCAGCGAACCTACCTGGGGGTCAAACCCGGCGTCGCCGTTTAGTTCCCAGGCAATGTTGTGGTGGCCGCCGTTGCGGACGTGGCCGGCGTGAGGAAAGAGAACACCCTGGGTCTCAAAGAACTCCCGGTGCGCACCCATCATCGTTTGAATCGAGGTCGTACCGGTCTTATGGGTACCGACGTGAAAGATCAGATGTTTTCCGGGCTCGATTGGCACATCGTTACGCTAACGCTCCGCGCTGGTCACGCCACGGATTGTCGTTGTCGCTGCGGCCAACGCTTCTTTAATCGCAGGACGTGTTTTTCTAATCCGTGCCAACTGGCGTACCCCATGGCCGCCGAGAGAAGGACGCTGACCGCGATGTAGAGAGCACCGTAGAGGTTGTTGTTCCATCGACCGAGCTGACTGAAACCAAATTCGGCCAGCAACATCTGAATGGGGAAGGCAAAGACGTAGGCGCCGTACGTGGGATCACCGAAGCGTTCAAACCACTGGGCCGAGAAGCTCAAGACGGTCCAGAGCAACGCGTAGCAAAAGGCCAGTCGCCCCGCGACGATCCAGCCACCGCAGAACATGGTGTAGGTCGCCACCACCCACGCGGCGACGCCGAGACGAGCGTTCATGGGAATCGCGTCACCGTAGAGGTGGAAGAGAACGCCCATAAAGAAGTAGAAGGGAAAGACGCTGACGTCCATGGGGAAGAAGAACGGGATGATATTGACCGTCAAGGTGGGACTGGCGAAGTGAACCACCATTACGACAAAGAAGAAGAGGGTTATGACGACCACCAACCTACGGTGCCGTAACAGGCCGAGGCCACCCAAAATCGCCAGCAGGATGTAGCACTTCACCTCAAAAATCAACGTCCACAGCGAGCCGTTGATGGCCGGGGTGGCCGAGTTTTGGCCGAAGGGCGTGCTGGCGAAGAGGTCGTGGATATTCCACTGGTGAATTTGGACCAAGCAGTTGGAGTAGAGGTAGTGCCAGGGACCCGTCACGGAGGTCGAAAAGTAGCCGGCGAGGGCGTGGTGCTCGTGATACCAGGCGATCGGACCAACGACCAGGGCCCCGACGATGAGGGCCAGCCAGAAGGCCGGCAGGATGCGCAGGGCCCGACGGTAGAGAAACTCGCTCGGCCCTCTCACCGAGTCGTAACTTTTGGCGACCAGTAGTCCCGAGAGCAAGAAGAAGGCCTCGACGGCAATTGTCCCGAGGGTGTCTTGACCCTTGCTCCAGGTCGTCCAGGGGTCGGAGTTCGCGTGGTAGCCCCCGAGGGGAAAGCTGTGACTCACCACGACGAGGGCGGCGAAGATGAAGCGAGCCAACGTTAAGGAGTTGTGCTGGGGGTCAAAACTCTGGTGGAGTGTTTTCGACTCGGGGGATCGCACAGCGGCGAAGGCCCGCGACGTTTTGGCAATTAACTGCACGGGTGAACGCTACTGCGACGACGCGTCTCGTCGGCGGTGGCGACCAAGAAAAATAGGGTTTCGGGAGTAGATTGCTCCCGTGGAAGACCGCCCTCTCAGCCGGTTGGAGCGACGCAGCGAACGCCACCGCAGGCCACGGTTGGGCCATTGGATAGTCCTGCTCTACCTCCCACTGGCTATCGTTTCAAACTGGACGGCGTGGCTCCGCGGTCCCACGCACACCCTCACCGGTGGCTTCGGTGGCGACCAGGGCCAGGAGATCTGGTTCCTCGGCATCATCGCCCACCAGCTCGCCCACTTCCATAACCCCTTCTTCACCGACGTCGTCAACCTGCCCGTCGGGGTCAATCTGGCCAACGTCACGTCGATGCCGGTCTTGGGCGTACTCGGGGCCCCGCTGACGTGGCTCTGGGGCCCAATCTTCACCTACAACGTCTTCACCGTGCTCTCCCCGTTGACGGCCGCCCTCGCGCTCTACTGGGTTGCGGGGCGGTGGGTGCAACGCCGGTCGGCTCGCTTTGTTGCGGGACTGCTCTACGGCTTCTCCCCCTACCTGATTGCCCAGCTCTGGGGACACCTCTTTTTAACCATGATCTTCGTCTTTCCCATAATGGTGCTGGCTCTCTACGAAATGCTGGTGCGCCAACAGTGGCCGCCGTGGCGCAGCGGCGGGCTCCTCGCACTCTGTCTAGCCGTCCAGGTCGGCATCGCCCCAGAACTCCTGCTTGATGCCTGCATCATCGCCGTCGTCCCCGTCTTGATGCTCGTCGTGAGACTGACGCGACGTCCCCTGGCCACCACCATCTACGCCGCCAAGGCCACGGGAATCGCCGTCGTCGCCGCTACGGTGCCACTCGGCCTCTTCGTCACGAACTTCCTCTACGGCGAGGGCCACATCACCGGGGCCTACCGGTCCACCGAAGCCGTAGCCAACCTCAAGATCGACGGACTGGCCTTCCTCCTACCGGGCTCGCTCCAAAAATTTGGCTTCGGCGTCGCGAATACGATCGACTCGCTCATCTCCTTCCACTCCAACATCGACCATGCCGACCCCTTCGAGAGTGGGGGCTTTATCGGCATCCCCCTCGTGGTGCTCATGTTGATTTTTCTGCCGCTAGTACTCAAGCGTCGGGCTGTGTGGGTGCTGGGCGCGGGCGCACTCGTGTCCGTCAGCGTGGCGATGGGCGCCGAGCCGACGCTTAACGGTGCCGCTCTCGGGATACAGGGGCCCTTTAGCCAACTACGCCAACTCCCGCTGCTCGAGAGTTCCATCGCCAGCCGCTGGTCGCTCTTCATGTGGCTCTTTCTGGCTCTGCTGATCGCCATCATGGTGGACCGAGCGATCACCTACTTCGCCACCAAGCCCAAATCACTCGGACGGTCCCAGCAGCTACTGGCCGTTCTCGGCCTGGCCGCCCTGGCCGTCGTGACCCTCTTACCCCGTTGGCCCATGCCGCAGGCCGAGCAGGCGATGCCCCAGTGGTTCTCGTCGCCGGCCGCGAAGGCATTAACGGCCGAGTCGGTTGTGGTCACCTCGCCCCTGGCCGTCAACGGCCGACCCCTCGCCATGATGTGGCAGGCCCTTACCGGATTCAACTTCACGCTGGCCCACGGCTCGGCCGGACCGCAGAGCACCACCGCGAGTGCCCTCAAGACCATCGTCGGCCAGTGTGACGTGGCGAACGCCCCCGACGAACCCAACTTGGCCCAGCTCGAAATGGCCCGCGCCGACCTACGGCAACTCGGCGTGACGACGTTGATTGCCACGCAGTACTCGGCCAATCCCACCTGTGCCAACCACGTCTTTGGCTCCCTCACGGGACGCAACGGCGTCGACGAAGGTGACATCCGGATCTGGCGTCTCACGCCGTAGGGTCTAGAGCCCGAAACTACTGAAGAGCGCTTCGAGGGCCGCGCGCGCCACCTCGGGGGCGCACTGGGCATCAATGGCCCGCTGCACGTTCGCCGAGATGCTCTCCCAGGTCGCCTCGTCCCCGTAGAGCGCAATGACGGCTTCGGCGAAAGCCTCGGGCTCGTCGGCGGCGAGACAGTCACGGCCGCTCGTCATGAGCGTGCCCTCAATGGCGATCGTGGTACAGACAAAGGGCACGCCGTGCGAGGCGCTCTCCCCCAACTTGCCCTTGATACCGGCCCCGTAGCGCAGGGGGGCGACCACGAGACGGATCGCGTCGTAGAGCGGTCCGAGGTCCTGGACCCAGCCCACGATGTTGACACCGGGGCGGGCCAGCGCGGCGATCTCGTCGGGGAGGTGAGAGCCAACCACGTTGAACTGGACGGCCGGAATCGCCGCTTGGACGCGTGGGAAGACTTCCTCGACGAACCAGACCACGGCGTCGCGGTTCGGCAGGTGATTGAAGTTTCCAACGAACATGATGTCGCGGCGGTCACGAAAACCGTGAACGCGTGGCAACGGCGAGTGGACATTGGAGACAACGCGAACATCGGCGTCGGGAACGACATCGCCCAAGATGCCCAGCTCGGTATCGGTCACGACCAGCGTGGCGTCGCACCGAGTAACGAGTCCTAGTTCCATGACACGGTACTGTTCGGCAATCGCGGCAATCGCGGGATCATTTTCGATTTCGGCTCGGCGGGCCTCACGGACGTAGTGGAGGTCCACCGTGTCGTAGATGATTTTGGCCTGGGGGGCGAAGTGACGCACCAGGGGTTCGGTCTTGCTGGCATCTTCGGGACGAGACAAGATGGCCAGCTGGAGGACGGGACCGAGGCGGGCAATTTCCGGGGCGTAGTTGGCCCGCCCGTCCAGTACTTCCACCTCGAGGTCCCGCAGGGCGCCAACGTAGGGCTCCCCAAAGACTCCACGCATCGAAAGGAAGGTAACGGCAAAACCCATTTGGCGCAAAATTCGCACGAGCTCAAACATCCGAATCGAGCCCGAGTCCTTGTCGGTCTGCGGCACGCTCGAGTCAACGACCAGGATGCGGCCACGCGGAGTGCGCCACGCCTGACCGACCCGGTGACCGATGGCCGGCTGGAGGTGGGTCGAGAGTTCCGTTGACCACTTCGTAATGAGGCGCTCACGATTGATACTCATGAGGGCCCGCTTCTTAGGACTCTCGTCCGTGCCGTAGGTGGCCCCCTCGAAGTGGTAGATCTCGGCCTTCGGTTGGTACATCACGCGATAGCCGGCTCGACGCACCGCAAAGGCGAAATCCGTCTCTTCGTAGTAGGCCGGAGCGAAGGCCAGATCGAAGCCACCGGTGCTGCGCCAGACCGAGTGGCGAATCAAAATGCCGGCCCCCGAGCAGTAGTCGACCTCACGCGGGAAGTTGTACCAACCCCGTTCGGCTTGATCGCCCTTGCCGTAGTTCACACCGGAGCCCGTGGCGAAGATCAGTGAGCCGGCCTCCTGTAAGCCGCCGTCGGGAAAGAGCAGCTTGGCCCCGACGACCCCGACCGTTTCATCGGCCCGGGCCAGATCGACCAGGGCGTCGACCCAGCCGTCGGTGACCACGGTGTCGTTATTTAAGAGAATGACCCACGGTTCACTGACGGCATCAAAGCCGGCGTGCACGGCCCGCAGAAAGCCGACGTTCTCGGTCAGTCGCAGATTCGTAATGCCACCGATTTCGGCGAGTCGTTCCGGCGTCTCGTCAGTCGAGCCGTCATCGACCACGACGATGCGATAGGGCGTGGCAACGGAGGTCATCATCAACGAGCGCAGGCAGGTGGCCGTCATGCTCCAGTTGTTGTAGACCGGGATAATGATGACGACCTCGACGGGGCCCGGGTCGCTAAAGCCGATGGTCCGGGTGTCGCGCTCGACGCGAGTGACCGCTTCGACGGAGGGTCCGATTCGGTGGACCGGCATGCCGTGACGGTTCCGCCATCGCCGGCGAAGCATCAAGAGGCGAACAATGACACCTACGAAGATGCGGAGCCGCCAGGAGTTCGCCGGCACGAACCGCCGAAAGAGGGCGGCCTTCCAGGAGCCCGTGGCACCCAACTCGGCGTTGAAGCGCTCGCGCAGAAAGTAGCCCGAACCGTCAATTTGCAAGAGGGCCGAGAACATCTCCACGTAGAAGGCCAACCGTGCCCGAACTGTAGGTGGTGTGGGAGACAAGCAAGTTTCCAATCGCGGCCGAAGTGGTTGGACCTTGGTCAAATCTACACGCCCCCCTGGGGCGAACGCTCCTCCTAGGCCCCGAGAGCCGTCGTACTGGAGCGCTCTAGGCTGGAACTATGGCTAAGAAAGACAAGTCCCCCAAGGTCGTGAAGATCGGTGTTGTCGACACCATGTTCGCTCGATACAACATGGGTGGCGCCGCTCTCGCCGAGTTAGCCGAGTGCCCCGGCTACGGCGAGAAGTTCGTGACTATCGCTAAGACCGTCCCCGGCTTTAAGGACCTGGCCGTGGCCGCTAAGAACTTGATCGAAAAAGATCACTGCTCGATCGTGGTGGCCCTCGGCATGCCCGGCAGTGCCGCCATTGACAAGCAGTGCGCCCACGAGGCGGCCATGGGCATCATGCAGGCCCAGCTGCTCACCAGCACTCCCATCCTGGAGGTCTTCGTGCACGAAGACGAGGCCAGCGACCCCAAGGTCTTGGCCATGGTCTTTGAGAACCGCTCACGGGACCACGCCCGCAATGCCTACTGGATGCTGTTCGAACCCGAACAGCTCAGCCAGCGCGCCGGCCAGGGCATCCGCCAGGGCTTCGGCAACGCCGGACCACTCGAGCTCTAGGCGCTCAACTCTTTCGGGAGTTGCAACACGCGCTCGGCGATGATGTTGCGCTGCACCACCGAGGTGCCGCCACCAATCGTCAACGCTTGGGCGTAGAGAAAACCGTGACGCCACGTCTGGGCTTCATTACCGGTCAGTCCAAATGGCCCCACCGAAGAGTCCATTGCGCCAACGCCAGCGAACTCAACGGCCAGACCCATGATCTCTTGACCGTGATCGTCGGCCAACGCTTTGCGCACACTGGCCTCGGGGCCCGGTTCGCGTCCCGCTAGGACGGCCGAGAGAGTTCGAATGCGCAGCAGTCGCAAGATCTCCCCGTGGGACCAGCACTTGACCAAGGACTCGCGCTGGAGCGCCGTGAGACTCTCCCCCTTGGCGAGGTTCACGAGATCGTTGGCCGAAGGACCGCGACCCCACAGGGCTCCCTCACCGGAGAGTGAGACTCGCTCGTTGCCGAGCGTCACTTTGGCCAGACGCCATCCCTCATTGACTTCACCAATCAAGTGATCGGCGGGAATACGTATTTCATCGAGGAAGACTTCGTTAAAGGCGTGGTCCCCGGTCATATCCACAATGGGTCGGATATCGATACCGGGGGCATTCATCGGACAGATGAAGTAGCTAATGCCGTTCTGGGGCGCACCCTCGTCCGAGGTGCGGGCTAACAAGATGCCCCAGCTCGCGATGTGGGCGTAACTGGTCCAGACCTTTTGCCCGGTGATGACCCACTCGTCGCCGTCACGAATCGCTCGAGTCTGCAGTGAGGCCAAGTCACTCCCGGCGTTGGGTTCACTAAAGAGTTGGCACCAAAAGTCTTGACCACTCAGCAGTCGGGGCATCCACCGCTGTTGTTGCTCTTCAGTTCCGGCGTGCACGATTGTGGGTCCGGCCCAGCCAATGCCGATGGGGTTCACGGGACGAGTCACGCCGGCCTGGCGGAACTCGTCATCGATGACGAGTTGATCAACGGGCGAGGCGCCACGGCCCCACGGCACCGGCAAGTGCGGAGCTACGAGTCCGGCCTCGGCGAGGTCCCGACCAG
>WLNA01000004.1 GCA_009726065.1 Actinomycetota bacterium | reverse complement strand
GATAGGTCTGGATAGAAACACCGAGTGATCGAACCACTTCGTCCAGTGGCGAGTACTCCGCCAGCAGTTGATCGGCTTCTCTTAGTTTGCTAACTATCTGTTCGGGCGTGTGCCTGGTTCTCTTCATGGTCAACCTCCATTCCCAGTCTTATCTGGGGCTCTCTAGTCATAAGAGATGGACCGATTGAAGGGGGTCAGGACACGTTAGTTCTCTTTGATTCCACAATACGCCCAATGAGAGAGAACTAACGAACGGAAATTCAAGTTCTTCCGAGCCAACCAATCTTGTCCGGTCCAGTTGGTCGCTGAAATTGAGCTCAACCGATTTCGTCATGGTCGAATGCAACTGACAAGCCGATCACTGGACTCTGGCGTGTCAGTCTTGTTGGGTGGGCGACATTCCCTTTGGCGCCTATGGGCTGTCATACCGAGATTCTTGAAACCAGACTGCTCTAATGTTCGACCTGGTTCCATAATGGGCCCGCTGGGACTGCCAATTGCATTTTTCCTCCTCGTAGTCGAGGATTCCCCTTATCGCATCTAGTCTTTCGGCGGTTCCAACTGCTTCGTCGGTCCAAACAGATCGTTGAGCTTTGGCGAGAGTCGCGTCGAGATCAAAGTCGCCGAGCTGCAGGGTCGCCATGGCTTCTTGCGGTGAGATCCGCGCCTCAGTAATCGAGTGGAGGCGCCGGGTGAAGGTCGCCTCGTTGACTCCGACTCCGTCGAGATGTTCAGCTTCAAGGTCTCGCTCAGTGGGTTGACATGCGACCGTTGTGGATAGAAGGACAGCGGGAGGCGTAAAAGTGATATCATTAGATATCTTATTTAAAAGAAGGTTCTGTGGCAGACATCCTGATTCGAGATATTCCGGAAGACGTCCTGATCGCCATTGATGCTGCGGCTCGAACTCTGGGACTCTCGCGCACTGAATACCTCCGGCGGACCTTGGCTGGTCAACGCCGACTTCGCACCACGGTGACGGTCGGGGACCTGACGAAGTTTGCTTCGACATTCGAAGATTTGGCTGATTCAGATGTCATGGAACAGGCGTGGCGGTGACCGAATGGTTGATCGACAAGTCTGCGCTAGTCCGCCTGGCGCAAAGTAGCGAAGCAGCCGAGTGGGCGAATCGGATTGAGCGAGGGCTGGTCCGCATCTCGTCGCTCACCCGTCTGGAGGTGGGATTCTCTGCCCGGTCGGGTGATGACCTCCGCTACGCGAATTCGGTTGCACCACTGGCTGCCATGCCCACTGAGTACTTGACTCCTGCGATTGAGGAGCGAGCCATCGAGCTGCAGCAACTCCTCGCCGACCGCGGTCAGCATCGGGCCCCGTCGATTCCTGACGTCCTCTTAGCCGCGACGGCGGAGTTGGCTTCGCTGACAGTACTGCATCTCGACAAAGACTTTGAACTCATTGCCGCGGTAACGAATCAGCCGCTCGAACGCCTAGCTGACTAGTCCGGTCTACTCTCGCTGAAGTTGGTGCAGCCGCCTCTCTGCATGATGGATGACGTGCTACGTCTAGGCGGCATAACGAGTTAGATGCAACGGAACTTGCCCTATCCCTGACGTGGCTGCCAGGCACGAATGCTTGGAGGAACCACCGTGCTACTTGGCACATCCTGAGCGGCTTGAGGCAGATCAGCGTTGAGGTTGATCGGCACGACGCCGGCCCAGGTGTCACTGTTGCGGTCACTCGGCGTGTCGTCAACGGTCAAGGGGCTGACCCGCAGTGTGGCCTCGAGTATTTCTAAACGCAAGACGGTGGTGGCTCGAACTTCGCCCGTCGTTGATTCCCGAATCTCTGCTCGCCGTCCCGGGATGAGACCATCGGTTATCCGAATAAGAGCGGCCTCTTTGGCGCCACCGTTTAGGGATGTAAGCCGACCACGGAGTATCACCGAACGGTAGGCCACGGAGCTTTGGAAAGCCGAACGCGCCGCCACTAACCCGTCAATCAACGTGACGGTACCCGAGGCGATGTCGGTACCGGTGACACCACGAAGTAGTTCGTTCCCTACCGCCCCGTGCAGCAAGAGCGAGTGCTCGTCGCGAACGTAGAGCAGGGGCAGCGAGATGGGCGTTTGGTCGAGACTAAAGATTGCGAGGTGAAGGATCCAGCCCTCGTCCAAGACGGCGGCAACCTCGGACCAGTTAGAGGTTGTTGCGCTCACAGCGTCAGACTAGTGATTAAGGCGATGCGTGACTGCTACGTCGACGCAGCATCGCTACGATGCAAGTGTGTGGTTACCAATTACAACGAGTGTTAGTCCCAGGTTTCGGTGAACGCAGCTCCTCCTCAGATGTCGCATGATGGTTCCGCCCCTGTAATCAGCGTGGTGGTATGCACCCATAACGGCGAAGGCACCATCCGCGATACGTTGAGAGCCCTGACGAGTCAGAATTTCGCCGGCGAAATGGAAATTATTGTGGTTGATGATGGATCAACCGATCTAACGTCTGAAGTTGTTCGGAAGTTTCCAGTTCGATTAATCTCCTCGCCTACGAATGTTGGGCTTTCGGCGGCACGAAATTTGGGAATTGAAGCGTCACTCGCACCACTCGTCGCGTTTACGGACGATGATTGCATCCCACCACCAGGCTGGGTGGCGAATCTAGTGACTGAATGGGCGAAGCTGAATGGAGACATCCAGGCATTGGGCGGCACGGTTCAATCACATGCCACCGATACATTTAATCGCCGCTTCAATCAATTCCACCACACGCTTGCGCCGGCCTCACTTCGACTTAGTGGTGCCGGCTTCCTTCTACGTCTCTGGCTCTATCTTCGCAACGAAGGCATCGTGATATCGAGCGACAGCCCTCAGCCAGTATTTGTCCTGGTCGGGGCCAATATGTCTTTTCGCCGCGATGCGCTCAAAGAGATCGGTGGCTTCGATGTCCGTCGACGATTTGGAGGAGACGAAATTCCCGTCTGTGCTGCCATTCAGCAGCGTTGGGGTCAAGAATCAGTCTGGTGCTCTCCATCCATAGTGATGCATCATAATTTTGATCCCAAGTTGCGTGACACCTTCCGACGTGCATACGCGTACGGCCGTGGATCGGGTCGTGATTTTGCCGAACAAGGTGGCATTCCGTCGGTTGGCCCTATCGGCTTACTTGTAATGGCCGCGGGGGCAGGTGCTATCTGTTTCAAATTCCTTGGCATTCGTAGCTGGTGGCTTCTTTTGGCGTGTGCCATGCTGGCGCCGTACATGATTGCGGCACGTCCGACCAGCTCTTCTAGTAAGGCTCGATGGACTGAGAAACCTCTCTTCCGGTTAGTGATCGCCCTCGAGGAGATTTCTGGGATTATCGGGTTCGTCGGTGGCTGGCTTCGAAGTAAAGAAACGAAGTAGGTGGAGACATGGCATCGGATCAACGTATGACTAAATCTGCGTCACCAGCCTTCAAGGCAACTACCTTGCTACTTCCCCACAGAGGGCCTTGGTTATTGACTGCTATGCAAAATAATTTCGCGTCAGAGAACGCTGACTGATGAAAACTCCAATGTCCGTTGCTGTGGTGCTGCTGTCAAAGGATGAGCCATCTCTTGCGGAGTCACTGGACCTCCTTCGCCCGCAGTGCGAAAGCATGGCGGCGCGCTGCTTGGTAATTGACGCGTCAGAGGGAAGATTGGACCATATACGCGTGGCGAATCCCTGGGTGGCCTGGGTCGATTACGTCAAGCCCTTTTGGAGGAAATCTTCAATTCCCCACCAACGCAATATAGGAGTTCGACAAGCCGATACTGACATTGTTGCCTTCTGCGATGCCGGTGGCCGACCGGCCGGTGATTGGCTACGCAACATCACGGCCCCATTAGTGGCTGGAACGTACCAGTATGTCAGCGGTCCAATCGTTCCGAGTGAAGCTGGGTCGTTTGAGACATTCAACCCATCGCCCACGGGCACCATCACAATAAATGCTCCGACCGCCAACGTGGCATTCACGCGTGAAGTCTTTAATCAAGTAGGGGGATTTGATGAGCGCTACAACTACGGCTCTGACAATGACTTACTACTCCGTTTTCGTAATCAAGGTATCGATTGTTTTGTGATTCACGAAGCAGTCATGGAGATGCCCTGGGGAAATATCGGACTTAACTTACGCCGCGCCTGGCGATGGGGGCGAGGGTCCGGGACCATCGTTCGATATCACCGAGATCAACGGTGGACTTGGCTCAAGACACACCCCGCAGCGTTGTTTTGGAACGTCATGATTCTTGTCATGTTGGGAACGATGGTGACTCTGCTCTCACGACGAACACCCTTCGTAGTGCTTCCGTGGGTGTCACTGACCGGATTTTGGCTACTCAAAAATAGAAATACGCCTCGGCTGGATCGGGTCGCGATTGACCACTTGATTCAAACACTGGCCTTCGATTTTGAATTGGCTTCGGCCGTGATTCCTCGGGGAGCCCGTATTGCAATTGTCTGTGCTGAATCGACGTGCTCGGAGACCTTGATGAACGCTTGCCGCGAGGTGGGTAATCCTGCCGTTTCAGTCAACCCTCGAAACGTCTTCCGCTTAGCGTGGCTCCGTTGCCGGGGACTTCGCCTCGTTGTACTCGTTGGTCCACCCATGTCATCTAGCCGATGGGTCATGTTGGTTGGCGCGCTTTTACGCATGGCGGTGCATGAAGTGCCACAACCTCAACTCGATGCCTCCGCCACCGGAGCAGGAGAGGCGGACGCACTTCGATGGGCGAGGGAACTCAACGTCACTGCAATGAGGATGCGTGCCTAGGCATCACAGATCTAGGTTGAGTAGCGTTTAGAAATCTCGCGTCAGTACCATCCCTGTCAACGAGGACTACTTTGCGGGAGAGTGAGTTGGCTCCACGTGTCTACTAGCTACGAAGATTGATCACTGGAACGAATCTGCGAGCAATTGGAGTCCCTTTTCGACGCTAACGACGGGTCGCCAGTGCAGCGCCTCATGAACCGCTCGTTGGTCGAACCAATGAGCAAGCGATAACTGCTCTGCGGCGAATTTTGTTAACGGCGGCTCACCGCCCAACCATAGGTGTTCCGAGAACCAACCCAGACGCTTAGCGAGTGGCGCACTGATCGATTTTGGCGATGATTTAATCCCCGCAGCCAAGAGAATGCCGTGAACCAGTTCGGCTATTGGTCGCGGGTCGTTCCCCGTGATTGTCCAAGCATGCCCCACGGCGGAGCTATTCGAGTCAGTTGCGTCCAGGCCAGCCACAATGGCGGCGGCGGCGTCGTCGACGTACGTCGAATCAATTAGAGCTCGACCGTGATCGGGTAGGACGAGCCGCCCCTGACGTGCTCGAGTAACAATGCGAGCAACCAACTGAGTGTCGTTTGGTCCCCAGACGAGGTGTGGGCGAATGACGACTGTAGGCACTTTGGGATTAGTCAACGCTACCAATTCGGCCGCAACCTTGGACCTCGTATAGCGATCGCTACCGTCGTACGTGGGCAATTCAGTAGGGGAGCCCATGATGGCCACGCCGTTAAAGGCGACCGAGGGTGACGAGATGTAGACGAAGCGCCCGCATAGTTCGGCGGCCTGACGGGCATACATCGTACCGAGTCGGTTGACGCTGTCAGCATCCGACCACGCCGGACGAGGTGCAACCAGCGCGGCCAGGTGAATAACGGCATCGTGGCTCCTGGCGGCCAACAAAAGTTTTTCCGCGTCGCGAATATCACCAAGAACCTCTGGAGTCGCTAAACCACTTGGTTGGCGCTGGTAGGTCGTTACCAGGTCACCGCGTCGGAGGAGTTGCTCGGCCACGGTGCGACCGAGCAAACTTGTTGCGCCAGTGAGAAAGACTTTCATCGTCCGCTGAGGAAATCCGAAACAAGGTTGGCGAGGGTCACTCGATCAATCTTTGACTGGTGGCGGCTGTCCAGTGGCAGTGAGCCTTCAAGAACGGCCGCAACGTTGTGATCGACAAGAGTTCTAACCAATTCTGCCAGTTGAACATCGGCGAGGCGCAGTTTGCCACCACTTGCGATGACCACGACGATTACTTGTGCCCCGACTGGTCCGACCCCGACTGCAGCCACTTGAGTTTTAAGGGCACGCTGCACCCGTTCCTCTACGGCAACGCTCGCAATTGGCCCTTGAGAATGCTCAATGACGTGAGTTCTCCGACCAAGATGAAACAGAACGCCCTCTTCGATATAGCCAACATCGCCAGTTCGGTGATATCGGAGGCCATCGACGTACACCGCGGTTTTTTCGTTTTCGAGCCAATGCTGTTCGTACCGGTCAAACATCCACGGGGCAGAAATAAGAATCTCGCCCCACTGCCCGATTGGTAGTTCAGCGTCAATATCGTCAAGTGCCACAATTCGGACTTGGCAGTTTTCGGCGGGATGGCCCGTGTTCGTGCCACCAAAGAGGCCGTGACCGAGGGTGCCGCCATCGGTCACGGGCAGACATTCCGTCATTCCGTACGGCGCGGATACCTCGCCGTGGGTAGCTGCTCTCACTGAAACTCGAAGTTCGTCGTCGATGGGTGCGCCTGCGAGTAGCACTCTTCGAATGTCGACGCCATTTTCATGAGGTGCAGTTATGACGCCGCGGGCCGCTGCGGGTGAGAACCATGCCAATCCCAAAGGCGCAAACCCCGCCAGCTCTCGCAGATGACTGATTCGCAGGAGGCTCGGTCGGTCAAAGCGAATGTTAGGTAAGAGGCAGGTCCGTTCAATAGCCGGAGCCAACAATAAAAACGGTGCAAAGGAAGTGGTAAAGGCTTCTCCGGGCGCGAGCGGGAACATGGTGGCAAAGAGGTCACGCTGTGCTTCCAGGGCACCATGGCTATAACGAACTGGTTTCGCCGGACCGGTAGCACCGGACGTATGAACGATGGCCGCCATCATTTCGCTCCGCAGTGGTTCAAATTCACTGCGAGGTAGTAACAGACCATTTTCAAGAGCGCGGCGTGAGCGACGGCCGAGAACTCCATGCTGGGTGCCAGGAGCGAGTCGCACGAGACGACTAAAGCGCACTGTCATCTTCGAGCCAATTACGGCCGTGGGGGCTGCAGTGCGAAAGAGATTGCGTAACTGCTTTATTCCGCCATTGAGATCGGCCACCACCGGCACAGCCCCGAGGGCCCAGAGTGCGGCCACGGCGACAAGTAATTCGCCACTCGGCTTGACTAAGAGCGCGACTTTGTCGCCCGTCTTTATACCTTGACTGCGCAGCGTTTCAGCAATGTCGGCTCGCCGGCTCGCCAGTTCAGCCCACGTCAGTGATCCTTGCGGACCGTCAACAATCGCTTCGTCGTCGTGCTCGTGACGGTCAATGGACTGATAGATGCCCGAGGTCGTCCTACTGATTGGGATTGGTCTGCTCCCGTGCGCTGGAGTGGCCAGCCACTGCGCCACTAGGGGCGCGAATGCCGGGTCTAGGGGAGCGAGATGGCCGCAGTTAGTGAATCGTTCGACGTCGGCATGGGGGATTCGACGTTGAAGGTCTCGTAAAAAACGATCATGAAAAACCGGGTCTCGGCCACCCCACGCCAACAGCGTTGGAATGGTTAGTGCTTCAATACCACTGGCAACCCCAGTGAGGGCCATATACGACGTATCGGAGGGATGCACTGGTATGTCGATAACGAAATCGGCAACCGCCCGACGGCGTCGAGAACCCTTGTAGGGGGCTCGTAGGGCCAGGTGATGTTGGCGTTCGGTCATAAGTGCAGTGCCCTGTACGAAGCCCAGCGTCCACTGACAAATGAGCGGTGCTGCCCGTCGGGCGATACCAATTAATGGTGGAACTCTCACTCCATCGGGTTTGGCGGCGGCAGTATTAGACAAAATCATGCGGATCACCGGGAGCTGCGGCGCGGCGCCCATCGCGACTGCCCCACCCCAATCATGTGCCGCCAGAACAAAATCGCCGGCTATCTCTTGGCGACAGAAAGCAACCAATTCAGCAATTCTCTGTGCGAGCACTCGAGGTCGGCCACGTTCTGAGTAGCCCATGCCCGTCTGGTCGATTGCAACAACGCGCCACTCCGGTGAGAGATTGTGGAGAAGGTTGCGCCAGAGATAGGACCAGGTGGGGTTACCGTGAACGCAAACTATGGTGCCCTTGACTCCTGAACCAGTATCCAGCACATTCCACGTGACCGGAGAGCCATCGGCACCCATGAATGTGACTCGTCGTGACCACGACGGGATAATGCCGAATTGTTCGAGCTCCGCATCGCTAGGCGTAGAGCGACTCACGACTTAGCTACCAGATAATTTCGGTGGCGGCACAGTTCAGTCCTGAGCCGATTCCCATCAAGAGAATGCGTTCACCCTCGGAAATATCGTCAGCAATGCTGGCCAAGGTAAACGGTACGGCCGCCGGCCCCATGTTGCCGAAGTGCGGATACGTCAGGGGAACTCGGGCGAGATCAATACCCAGTCGTTCGCATAACTTTTCGGTATGAGGCTTGGAGACTTGGTGCATTACGTAGCGGTCACAGTTCGTCCAGTCCCACCCTTGCGCCAGAGCGGCGTCAAACGCTTCTCGACCAATGTCTAGTCCTGCCGTCAACAGTTCCGCTGTATTTGTCCGCATGCTGTCGAGATCGCCGACGCAGAGGTCATGATGGTTCGTGGCCGCACGGCTAACGCCGCCAAGAAATTGGTGAGCGCCTTGGCGGGGCCCACCCATCACTAACGCCGCGGCGCCGGAGCCCAAGGTGAGTGAGGCGAACTGGTCGAAAAAATCTTGCAATGTCGTTTCTGGTCCCTGCAGTCTGGCGATGGTCGCCTCCTGTGGCTGGCGACTACCTTCGCCGTCAACAATCAGCACCGTCTTTGCCATGCCTGTTTCAATCGCCATAGCACCCACCGACATGGCATTCATGAATCCCAGGCAGGCATTGCCAAGGTCGAAGTTCAGACAGTTGGCACTCAGGCCGAGTCGAAAGTGCACAGCGCAGGCCACGCTGGGTTCCAGGTGGTGCTTGCAGACGGAAGTGGAAATGAGGAGATCAACTTCGCTCGGCAGCACACCGGCTCGATCCAGGGCCACTTTGCCCGCTTGAGCTGCGGCGTCATCGAAACAGGTCTCTCTGGGCCACCAGCGGCGTTCGGAAATACCTGCTACGGCTTCGAGTAATCCCGCCCGGATGCCGATTCGTTCGTACGTGCCGGCTAACTGTTCATCAATCCATGACGACTTCACTATTTCCGGTGCTTCGACCTGGCCCAAACTCCAAAGATACGATTGCGAAAACTGGACTGGTGAAGGCACTCGTTTAGGTTAGGGGTATTCGGGATAATGCTTACCGAGCAGCGAGATGTGCCGATTAGAGGTCTTTTTCATTGTGGAAAAGGCTTGGGAGCCATTGGGGAGCATATGGGGGCATCACGCAAGCGGTGTATGTATTGGAATTTCGAGAATCGCTGGTTCGACTGCAATATGTACGGACCATAGTGCCCACTCCCAGGGCTTGAAGAGGCTGATTGCTTCAACCGCTAGGTTGCCAAGGCTACGAAGGAACGAAATGGAAACTGGTCGACGACGAGGGATTTACGCAATCAGTGACCGTGCGGCAATCGCCACTGTCTTTGTGATGGCCATGTTCATGGACATCATGGATGGAACAATTGTTAATACCGCTCTGCCTGCAATTGGTACAGAGCTTCACCACGGTTCGCCCACCGATCTGGCTTGGGTCATACTGGGCTATCTGTTGTCGTTAGCCGTTTGGATCCCGGCCTCGGGTTGGCTCGGTGACAAGTTTGGGACCAAGAAAGTGTTCCTGTTTGCCCTCTTCATGTTTACCGCCGCTTCCATACTGTGTGGCACGGCGCAGTCGATCGACCAGCTGACAGCGTTTCGGTTTCTTCAAGGCATCGGTGGGGGCATGATGGCGCCCGTCGGCACGGCCATGCTCTATCGGGAGTACCCGCCCATTGAGCGGGCCAAGGTCGGTGCCATTCTCTCTATTCCGACTCTCTTGGCTCCAGCAACGGGCCCGGTGCTCGGTGGTTTTATCACTGATGGATTGGGTTGGCGCTGGATATTTTTTATCAACCTGCCATTCGGAATCGTGGCCTTCGTCATTGGTATTTTGCGCCTTAAGGAATACAAAAACCCCACCGCTGGAAAATTTGATCCCGCAGGATTCTTCCTTTCGGCGATTTCTCTGGGGGCCATTCTCTACGGGTTGAACCAAGTCGAGCTGGAAGGGTGGACCTCAACGCGCGTGCTGTCTTCCTTGGTGATTGGTGCTTCTCTTGGAGCGCTGCTCATTTTTGTGGAACGGCGCATTGCCGAACCGATTCTGGCACTCAGACTATTCAGTGATCGAGTTTTTACTATGACGAACATCACGTCGGTATTCGCCACGGCCAGTTTTTTCGGACTTGTTTTGATCATGCCCCTGATGCTGCAAGGTGTGCGAGGACTCTCCCCCTCTGAATCTGGACTCACCACATTTCCTCAAGCCATCGGTGTGATTTTGATGAGCCAGGTGGCACGGAAGCTCTACCCCAAGGTTGGACCTCGTCGACTCATTGCGGCTGGACTCGTCGTGGCTGGCTTTGTCATGCTGCTGCTGCTGTGGACGACGCCGGATACCAATCTCTGGGTGTACCGAGCAATCCTCTTTAGCCGCGGCCTCTGCTGGGCCTTTGTCTTTATCCCACTCCAAGCGGCGGCTTTTTCGCAGATTCAACCGCTGGATACCGGACGTGCGAGTGCGCTATTTTCGACGCAACGTCAAGTCGCGAGTTCGTTGGGTATCGCCGTCCTCATTTCGGTACTGATGTCGCAACTCAACAAGATTCCGGTACACGTTGACTATCTAGTCAATGCGTATAACGCCTACAAGGTTCCGTTCATGTGGACGTGCATCTTTGCCTTTCTTGGTGCGATAACGGCGCTCTTCATTGATGACGAGAAAGTTCTCTCAGTTTTTCGCACTCCTTCGACTCCGCCTGCTAACTCGTAGGATTCTCTTATGAGCTACGACTTCGATGCCGACTTCGAGAACATCCTTACAATCCTTCCCCGATCGGCAACGTTCGCTGATCTCACAACAGCTCGGTCCTTTCAGGCCGCTAATGCCGAGCGGGTGGCTCGTAAGCTCGACACGTCCGGTTTAGAAATCACTGCACACGAGGTGCCTGGTTTGCCTGGTCAACCAAGCGTTACGGTTCATGTCTATCGGTCGTCCAGTGTTCCCGATAACGCACCGTGCGTCCTTCGAATTCATGGTGGGGGATTTGCGGTCGGGAGTGTCATCGTTGATCTTCCTATTGCCGTTGGCTTCGCACACGTCTTGCCGGCAGTTTTTGTTTCGGTGGCCTACCGCCTAGCTCCCGAATTTCCCTACCCGGCCGGTCTCATGGACTGCGCCGCAGCGCTGCAGTGGATCCATTCGGAGTCCGCCGCACTCGGAGTGGATCCGAATCGAGTGGCGCTATTTGGGACATCGGCCGGTGCCGGTCTCGCTGCAGGTTTGACACTGTTCAACCGTGATGGGGCTCAACTGCCTATTGCCTTCCAGCTGTTGGATATTCCCGAACTTGATGATCGACTCGAAACACCCAGCATGGTGGCGTACGTGGACACACCCGTGTGGAATCGACCCAATGCGGAATTGAGTTGGCAGTATTACCTGTGCGGACTTAACGGCGGAGATGTACCGATTTACGCGGCCCCGGCCCGTGCGGAGGCTCTGGAACATGTCCCTCCGGCGTACATATCCGTTATGGAGTTTGACCCCCTCCGGGACGAAGGCATCGCCTACGCCCAGACGTTGATGCGTTCCGGTGTGCACGTTGAGCTTCACGCCTACCCCGGTACATTTCACGGGAGCATAATCGACCGTAAGGCCGAGGTATCAAAGCGAATCGTGACGGAACAGATGGCAGCACTAGCCCGCGGGATAGGAATTTCTTAACTGCTAAAGCGCCCTGATCCTCCACCGGAGTAAGCGCTCTCGGCGTGCTGTGTGAGGTCAAGACCCTTCAGTTCATCTTCTTCGCTCACACGTAGGCCGATAGTTTTGGCGATGGCCTGCGCAATAAGCCACGTGACCCCAAAGGAAAAGGCCCCCGTCACGACGACGGCTAACACCTCATTGCCAAGTAGCGCAAAACCACCACCCTGCAGAAGTCCATCAGTGCCAGCCGCGTTGATTGATTTCGACGCGAATAGACCAAGGAGGACCATGCCAATGACTCCACCAACACCGTGAACGCCAAGGACGTCTAAGGAGTCGTCAATGCCAAGTTTGAATTTCATACGTACAGCTTTGGAGCAGGCCAGCCCGGCAATAAGTCCAATAATCAATGCGGCGTAAGGCTGAACAAATCCGGCGCATGGCGTGATGGCCACCATGCCGGCCACGCCACCAGATGCCGCCCCCAAAGTGGTGGCGTAGTGCTCGGTCGTCCGTTCGTAGATCAGCCAGCCGATGAGTCCCGCGGCAGCAGCCAGCTGCGTGTTGAGCACGGCCGAGACTGCGACACCGTTCATTGCCAGTGAGGATCCTCCGTTAAAACCAAGCCATCCAAACCACAAGATACCCAGTCCTAGAAGACTGAGCGGGACGGAGTGAGGAGTCATGGCATCACGGGGCCACCCCTTGCGCGGGCCCAGTACTAAGACGACGGCCAGGGTAGAAAACCCGGAGTTAATTTCGACGACCGTTCCACCGGCGAAGTCCAAGACGCCGCGTTGGGCCAACCATCCGTTGGGGCTAAAAACCCAGTGCGCCAGAGGTGCGTAGACGGCCAACGTCCAGATGGAAATCAGAACTACAAAGGACGAGAACTTAATTCGATCAGTTGTGCCACCGCTGATTAGCGCGGCCGTGATGATAGGAAACATCATTTGGTAAATCAGAATTGCGAGGGGAGAGGCGTGG
The DNA here is from genome assembly GCA_009726065.1 of Actinomycetota bacterium. Lineage (GTDB taxonomy): Bacteria > Actinomycetota > Acidimicrobiia > Acidimicrobiales > RAAP-2 > RAAP-2. Next base: position 27,802 of record WLNA01000004.1, on the reverse strand, counting down.
ACTCCGGAAAGTCCCGGGAGAGTCGCCGGAATATGGGCGAGCCCCGCTAACGACCAGTCACCAATTAGTCCACCGCCAACGTCGCTACCAAAGGAGAGTGAACCGGCAATGGCGACCCAGAGAACCGTGACGACCGCCATTGCGGCGAGGCTATTCATCATTATTGCGAGGACGTTCTTGCTGCGAACCATTCCGCCATAGAACAGGGCGAGTCCAGGGGTCATAAAGAGAACGAGTGCGGCGCTGAGAATGACCCAGAGCGTGTCAGTTGAATTCATCGCTATCAATCCTAAATCGCGTCGGAGCCACGTTCGTCAGTCCGGACGCGAACAACGGTTTCGAGTGGTGAGACCCAAATTTTTCCATCACCAATAGAACCGGTAGCCGCACTTGAAACAATGGCATTGACGATTTCGTCAACTTGATCCTCGTTCGTGATTATTTCCAACTTCAGCTTGGGCACAAAGTCAATCTCGTATTCAGCACCCCTGTAGACCTCCGTATGGCCTCGCTGACGTCCAAAACCATGGACTTCGGTAACGGTCAAGCCTTCAACGCCGACGGCCTTCAGGCCCGCTTTAACGTCATCAATCTTAAATGGCTTTATGACGGCAGTGATCAACTTAAGTTTCATATTCTCCTCGAGCACGTGACAACTGACTCTACCGATTCATTGTGGATGGGGCCGGATAATGCCATGCCTATGAAGTGGCGCAAGAATCGCTTACCCCGAGACCAGCCATAGTCGGGCTATCAGCGCCTTCAGCGCGACCCCCTCCGTCGGTTCGGAATCCATTATCGTTAGCCCATGAAGAAACGTTCGCTCATTGCCTTTCTCTTGACTGGATCACTGATGATTATGGGTCTGGCACGGACTTCCAATGCTCAATCGGCTGTGGTGTCGCATGCCGCCGCGACTCCAAATCTGACGGCCTCGGTTACCCACGCTCCATCGCCACCCAAAGATGCCACCGACGAGTATCGCTGCACCTGGATTGATCCCCACTTTGCCACGAGTCAAATGATTACCAAGGCGGAGTTCCTGGCGGATACCTCCAAGTCCCAGGCGAATAAGAAGGAATTGCATCACGCAATCGCCTATATCGCTTCACCAGCGGTAGTGGCTCAAGTTAAAGCGCTCGATCGCACTGGGACTAAGGGCTGGACATGTTTTTCGTCTCCCCTTGGCGCCACTTCGATGGGTGGACTGGCGGCACTCCCGTGGCTCTACGGCTGGTCGCCGGGCCACGGTGCTGACGTCGCGAAGGCCGGTTACGGAACTGCCGTTCCGGCCGGGTCTCTCATAGTTCTCCAAATCCACTACAACTCATTAGCCGGGAAGAAAGCGGTAACTTCTCGATTTAATGTCTGGAGCGAAGCTACTTCGACTTCTAGCCGAGTGGCGCTCACCTCGCGTCACTACGTGGCGGCACCAGACATGCCGTGCGTGGCGCCCTACAACGACGTCAAGAAGTACCCACTGTGCAAGCACGATGCGTCGTTAGCAGATTTGGCTAAGCGCTTTGGTCCGGAAGCGCGTTCGTTTACGCAACTTCTCGAGGCGGTTTGCAATCGCAGTGGTCTCCCGACGAGCGCATCATCACCGAACGCCGCATCGGCGTCGTGCGCGTGGTTATTTGACGATAACACCCCCGTAACCATTCATAAGATTTGGCCGCACATGCACATGCTGGGTAAAACCTTTAGTGTCGTGCTTTGCCATCAAGATTCGAGGTGCGGAACAGCTAACTCAGAGACATTGCTGGTTGTACCTTCGTACAACTTCGACAATCAGTTTGGCTACGCCTTGGCGAATCCCGTCACGATGACCAAGGGTGACTATGTCAAGGTGACCTGCACGTACTCCCCGGCCCTACGGAAATCAAATCCGCAGACGAAAAAATTGCCCCCGCGCTACATCACATGGGGTGACGGATCAAGCGATGAAATGTGCCTCGGTACGTTGATTGTTTCGTCCGGAGCGGGCAGCTAGAGCTTCGAACGGTACCGGGCCCCGTGGTGCTGTTCTCGGCAGTTGGTTGACCCGTTCATTGTGATGCATGTGTCGCACAACAAGATGAGTTGTCGACACGCCAAATTGGCACAGTTGTAGTACTGACTTGTGGGCGCGGTGCACCGTTCGCACACGCTGATGATTTTGGTGTTCGGGCCGAACTCTTGACTCATCCGACCGTCAAAGATAAAGAGTGATCCCTCCCAGAGTCCTTCGTTACCGAAGGTCTCGCCGTATCGGACAATGCCACCTTCAACTTGGTAGACCTCCTGGAACCCCCGTTGCAGCATGAGGGAGCTCAGTACTTCACAGCGCACACCACCAGTGCAGTAGGTAATAATCGGTTTGTCTTTGAGGTGGTCGTATACGCCACTCTCGAGAACTTCGACAAAATCATGCGTCGTTTCCACATTGGGAACAATGGCATTCTTAAATCGACCGATCTCCGCCTCGAAAGCATTTCTGCCGTCAAAGAAGACCACCTCGTCGCCCCGTGTCGCAACGAGGTCATGCACCTGGCTGGGTGATAGATGTGGTCCACCATGGACTACGCCTGCTTGATCGACGTTCAAGTCTCCCGGTGCCCCAAAGGAAACCAGCTCGTCTCGTACACGAACTTGGAGTCGGGGAAAATCGTGTCCGGTGCCTTCGGACCATTTGAAATCAACGTCTTTAAAGCCCGGCCACTCTTTAGTCATTCGGATGTACTTCTTGACTGAGCTGAGTGGACCACCGACTGTTCCGTTGATCCCGTGTGAGGAAATGATAATTCGACCCCGCAATCCGAGACTGTCGCAAAGCGTCCACTGCCACAGTCGGATGGCCTCAGGGTCAGCCAGTGGAGTAAATCGGTAAAAGAGAAGGATTTTGTAGGGCTCCACAATCCAATGTTACGGATGTTTAGCAGGTGAGCCCAGAGTTCAATCTCTGGTAACTCGAAAGGGAGACCACCCAGATCGTTACTCCAGCCACGAGGGGACAGGGGAGACCGAGCCCGGCACTCGCACCAGCGGTGACGTCGATAGGGGTCCATCACCAGTGAGGTATATCTGCTTTTCAGCGACGACTGAATGGGTCTTCGATACAATTCTAATGACGTAACCACCCGTAAGTCCCTGATGGTTCCTGTTGTTGTAGTGGAGTCGCACTACGGCAGGAGTGGCGATACCGTCCTCTGCCAAGAGTGCCGACACCACTGAAAGTCGTGTCGGTTTGGCACCATTCAACTGTTTGAGCGCTTCCAAAAATGCTACGGCCCACGCCGCACCACTTTGCATATTGGCCGAGATGAAGGAGCCACTAGTGAAGTTAGGGAAATCGGCCTTGTCGGCCACTATGACCTTCTTCATCCAGGCATTCCAAGGATTAGTGGTGTCGGTCACAATTGGGAGGTATGAGAATGAGAGCGCATTCTTCTCGTTCGCGGTCTTCACCATCTGAGGATCAGCGCCCGTGCTCGAAATCACAAACTGAGGTCGATACCCAAGTTTCTTGGCATTGTTCAGAATCACCCTGGTGGCTGCCGGGACAGTGTGGAGGACTACGACCTGCACCTTGTTCGTGCGCAACTTCTTTAACGAGGTGTTAAAGGAGGCTGCGTTAAAAATGACATCGGTGGCGGCATACGTATGGCGGTCGTTTCTAGCAATCGTTAGCCCCCCATTTAAGAGGCCCTGAAGTCCATCGGCACCCAAGTCGTCGCTTTGGCCGATAGTGCCAACTTTTTTGCCCTTGAAGTGCGCTTTCACGTAATTCGCCAAAATCTTGCTCTCGACTAAATAACTAGGTTGGAAGCCGAAGAGCCCGGGCCAGGTTGAGGAGTGATCCCAATCTTTCGAACCGGAGTTCACGAACAGTTGCGGGACACCATTGCCATCGAGGTAGTTGCGTACTTGATCTTGTGTGGCGGTACCGAACGATCCAACCATGGCGAAAACATTTTGTTTTTCTATAAGTTGGCGCGTTTGAGAGACGGTCCCCGAACGACTCGTGCAACCAAAAATTCCGACAGCGTCGTAACAGTCATCCTTGATAAGGAAGTTCACCTTCCATGAGTTCACGCCGCCTTTGGCGTTGACATATTTAAAGACGGCGTTGGCCGCCTTGGCAATGTCGGAGTAGCCGGTCCAAGCGTTGCCTGATAATGGCACTGTGGCCCCGATGGTGATGACTTTGGTCGCCGTATTGATTCCGGGCTCGGTGGGTGTGGCGCCGGCACTCCTCACGGCGATCCCAGTGGTCAAAAAACCAAGCGAAAGGGCGGAAGCGCTGAACACGGCTACGCCACGTGAAAATCGATTCCGCATTTTGGTTCCTTTCGATTGAGGATCAACTTCAGTGAGCGTACTGTCCACCGGTAAGAAAAATTAGCGTGATGTGGAAATTTTGGCGATAATCGGGCGGTCCGGCTGGCAACGTGTCGTTCGATTCTGGGCACACTGGGGCCACCGTGGCGCTGTCCGTACCGCAAAAGCCCACGGTCTAGTTATCAAACCTCGAACTGCTCGTGAGTAAAGTCGTCCCGTTCACTTACGACGGGATCAGTATGGCGATTACTTCTCAATTCGGGTACCACTCAACGGCTCTAGAAGTAGTGGACGGCATCGAGCTCACCGGACGCAACGCCTTTGTGACCGGCGGTGGTTCTGGTATCGGTATCGAGACCGTTCGTGCGCTTGCGACAGCGGGTGCCCACGTTTCCGTAGCGCTGCGTACTCCCGGTCAAGGTGAAAGCCTCTTGGCCAATTTGGGATCCGCTCTCGAATCAAGAATCACCCTCATTGCGATGGATCTCGCTGACCTCGAATCAGTCCGCGCGGTCAGTGCGTCGTATGTGGAGGGCGGTCGACCTCTCCACATACTCATCAATAACGCTGGCGTGATGGCGACCCCGCAAGGAGCGACCAAACAGGGCTATGAATTGCAATTTGGTACAAATCATCTCGGACACTTCGTCTTGACTCAGGGGCTCCTGCCCGCATTGCGAGCCAGCGGCGGCGCCCGAGTCGTAGCACTTTCATCTAGCGCTCACCGGCGAAGTGACGTCGATCTCGAGGATCCCAACTTTGCACACCGCCCCTACGACAAGTGGGCGTCTTACGGACAGTCCAAGACAGCGAACGCACTGTTTGCCGTAGAGCTCACCAAGCGCTATTCAGCTGATGGAATTTTTGCTAATGCCGTGATGCCCGGTGGCATCATGACTGGACTGCAAAAACACATGCCAATCGAAGAACAGCGAGCCGCTGGTTTCATCGATGATGATGGCAATCCCAACGCGATGTTTAAGAATGCGGCCCAGGGGGCGTCTACGTCGACATGGGCCGCGACGGGGCAGGAACTGCACAATGTTGGAGGCCTCTACTTGGAAAACTGCCAGGAAGCTGGGCCCATGGATCCCGCTAAGCCGTTCTTGGGTGTTATGCCGTACGCCCTGGATTCGGCCCACGCTCACAACGTTTGGGAAATGACTGAGAGCCTTCTTCGCCCCTAGGGTCGCGACCGTAGGGGCGATTGACCCCAGCAATGACTATCCGGCGTCCTAGGGTGGCGTGGTGAGCACGCCCAACATAACAACGGCCGAATCACTTCTCCCACTTTTGGGTACAGCTCACAGTCCCTTTCTGCTCGATGTTCGTGAACCGGACGAATTCGCTGACTGGGTTATTCCTGGCGCCGTCAATATCCCTCTCGGGCAGCTCGAGGCGCGACTCGCAGAAGTGCCCAGCGATCGTGGGATTGTTGTGATCTGTGCCAAAGGCGCTCGAGCGCACTCGGGTGCGGCCATGCTGGCCGTGCGGGGGATTACCGCATCAGTCATGGACGGTGGAATGTCAGCGTGGGCCACGACCTACGACTCGGTCGAAGTGACACTCGCTGCGGCCACGGTGATCCAGCTTCGCCGTAGAGGTAAGGGTTGCTTGAGCTATCTCATTGGTGCCGGTACGGCCGCCGCGGTCATAGATCCCTCAACTGATATCGATCGCTACACGAGTCTCGCTTCGCATCACGGTTTTCGGATTACCCACGTCTTCGATACCCACCTTCATGCGGATCATGTCAGCGGAGGCAGAGCCTTAGCCGAGGCGACGGGGGCCACGTTGGTGCTCAATCCGGCCGACACGTTTCACTACCCCTACACCCCACTGACAGACGGCCTGTCGGTCGAACTTGAGCACAATGTGCACTTAACGGTTGAAGCTGTCAGCGCACCGGGCCACACGCAAGGTTCGACGGTATATCGACTCGGTGACGCCGCCCTCTTTACGGGAGACACGTTGTTCCTCGAGAGTGTTGGCCGACCCGATTTGGCCGATCAGGCCGAAGAGTTTGCCCATGCGCTCTACGCCACTCTGCACACACGAATACTGACGCTGGCCGACGACATCTTGATCTTTCCGGCCCACTGGGGCGACGCCGTACCGGTGACGTTTGGTGAACTCGTCACTGCCCGTTTGGGCGATCTGCGCCCGGTGTTGCCGGCGCTGGCCTACTCCGAAGAGGATTTTGTCAACTGGGCCCTCACGCACGTTAAGGACCGACCACCTAATTACATAGAAATTGTCAAGTTCAATGCCGGGATGTCTACCTTGAGTGCCGAAGAAATAAGCGAAATGGAACTCGGACCGAATCGTTGCGCCATCGCCTAGAAAAACCATTGGACTTGCCTAGAAAAGTAGGCACCAGTGACTCGTCGACGGACACTAGAGTTTCCTGAAGTCCCCAGGAGGAATCATGAAACTCTCAACTCAATTGGCATACAGCGGTGGCTTCAAAGAAGCCGCGCGCAACGTTGTAGAAATGGAAAAGGCGGGCCTTGACATTGTCTGGGTCGCCGAGGCTTATGGCTTCGACGGCCCATCACTGATGGGTTATCTGGCCGCTCTTACCGAGACGGTCGAAATCGGCTCGGCCATCTTGCAGATTGGCACCCGCACCCCCACGTTGATGGCAATGACCGCCGCCGGTCTCGACGCGCTATCCGACGGTCGGTTCAGTCTCGGTATCGGTGCTTCGAATCCTCAGGTGATTGAGGGTTTCCACGGCGTGCCGTACACGTATCCCCTCGGCAAGACGCGTGAGACTATTGAAATCTGTCGCGAAGTGTGGAAGCGCGAGAAGCCCCTCGAGTTCCACGGCAAGTTCTATAACATGCCCCTCACGAAGGAACAGGGCGGCTCGGGGCTCGGCAAGGCTCTCAAAATCATCGCCCACCCACTCCGCAGCGAAATCCCCATTTGGGTCGCCTCACTAGGTGACAAGAACGTGGAAATGACGGCCGAAGTTGCAAACGGCTGGATTCCCATCATGTACATTCCCGAGCGTGCCAAGGACGTTTGGGGTGATGCTCTTGCCGCCGGTGAAGCGAATCGTGACCCGAAGCTTGGTCCCCTGATGACCAAGGCCGGAGGTATTTTGGCCATCGGTGAAGGCGAAGAGATTGTCAAGCTCCGTGAGCTCCAGCGCTCGATGATTGCACTCTATGTGGGCGGTATGGGTGCCAAGGGTCGTAACTTCTACAACGACCTCGCCGTCCGGTACGGCTACGAGAAGGAAGCGACAATCATCCAGGATCTCTACCTGTCAGGCAAGAAGAAGGAGGCCGAAGCGGCCGTCCCCGCTGAGTTCTGTGAACTAACCACGCTCTGTGGTCCAAAGAGTTACGTGGCTGAGCGCGTTGCGGCCTTCAAGGAAGCCGGAGTCACCCACCTCGACGTCCACCCCTTGCCCCAGGGCGACCAGACCAACGCCGACCTCATTGGCATGGTTAAGGAAATGATGTAACCAGCGCAGTTCGCAAGGCGGCGCCGGGCAACCGGCGCCGCCTTTTGCGTTTCCACCTTCTAGAGTTGGTGAGCACGAGGGGAGTCGGCATGCCAAAGGTTGCTGCGAACGGAATTGAGATTTACTACGAGCAGTATGGTGAGCCCACTGGTCGCCCGCTACTTTTGATCTGTGGCTTGGGTGCCCAGATAACGAGTTGGCCGGAAGGTTTTCTCAACTCGTTGGTGGCCGCCGGATTCTTTGTCACTTCCTACGACAATCGCGACGTTGGCTTATCGACACACTTAGATGAGCACGGGGAACCAGATGCCGGCGCCATCTTGTTTGGCCTCACACCTCCCCCGTACTTCATTAGCGACATGGCCAACGACGGAGCCGCATTAGTGAAGGCTCTCGGACTCGGCGCGCAACACGTAGTGGGCGTCTCGCTGGGGGGAATGATTGCTCAGCAGTTTGCGATTAGTTTCCCCGAACTAACACTGACACTCACTTCGATTATGTCGACGCCCGCACCTCTCGAAGTGGGCACGTCAACGCCAGAGTGCATGGAGATGTTGACCCGACCTCGTAGCGCCGATTTGGAAACATTTCTCGCCGAAGAGTTGGAGAATTGGCAACTCACAAATGGACCGGTCTACCCCCCAGATGCAACGTGGGTCCGCGAACAGGCCATCACCGCGATGAACCGTGGACGCAATCCCGTGGGTGTACTTCGCCATCTATGCGCCGTCGTAGCCTCACCCGACCGCCGACCAGGGCTTGCCACGCTCACCATGCCGGTCTTAGTGCTTCACGGCGACGAGGATCCTCTGGTGACCCCTTCGGGTGGCGAGGCAACGGCTGCGTCGATTCCTCACGCCAAGCACGTCGTATATCCCGGGATGGGTCACAGCTTGCCCGAACCACTCTGGCAGGAAGTCACGGCCGAAATTTCCGGCGTCGCCGATTTGGCTTAGAGCGAGGTATCGCGTCCTCCGGACGCAATCCACGCTTCGTACATTCCGGCATAAATACCCTGCGCCTGTACGAGCTCTTGGTGGCTACCAACTTCAACGATGCCGCCCTGGTCAACCACGACAATTCGATCGGCCCGCTGGGCCGTAGTCAGGCGGTGGGCAATCAAAATTGCCGTGCGGCCTTCGAGCATTCGGTCAAGGGCGCGCTCGATAATGGTTTCACTCCGTAGGTCTAACGACGATGTTGCTTCATCCAGCACGAGAACTCGAGGGCGAGCCAGAAAAGCCCGTGCGAGAGCGAGGAGTTGGCGTTCGCCAGCTGAAAGGGTTTGACCCCGCTCGTGCACCACCGTGTCCAGTCCGTTGGGTAGTCGATCAATCAGGTCGCGCAGGCCTACGACATCAACGGCCTCGTCGATGTCGGCATCTGTGGCACCGGGACGCCCGAAGCGCAGGTTCACCCGAACGGTGCCCGAAAAGAGGAAGGGTTCCTGGGGAACGACACCTAGCTGGCTGCGGAGCGAATGCATGGTGACCGTCGTGAGATCGACACCGTCAACGAGCACTCGACCAGCCGTCGGGTCGTAAAAGCGCGTGGCCAGTTTGGCGAGAGTCGACTTGCCGGCACCCGTTGGTCCCACGAAGGCGACACTCTCGCCTGGGGCAATCTCCAGGTTGACGTGCTCGAGAACGGGACGCCCGGGGATGTATCCGAAGGAGACGTCCTCAAAAGTGAGACGACCAGTAATCGGCGGCAGTGTGATGGCATTTGGTACTTCATTAACTGAAGGCGATATTGCCAGTAACTCGCGTAACCGAATAATCGACGATCGGCCCTGCTGTAAGAGGTTGTACTGCTGTACGAGGAGCTGAATCGGTTGGAAGAATCTGTTTAAGTACAAAATAAACAAAGTGAGACCACCGAGTGAGAGCTCGCCCCGAAGCACCATTTGGCCTCCAATCCCTAACAACAGCGCCTGGCTCAAAATCCCGACCATGATTGTTACCGGTCCGTAGACGCTCATGATTTGACCGGTGAACATGTTGGCATTGCGGTACTCACCAACCACATTGCGGTGATGAATGATGTTGTGTCGTTGACGGTTGTTGGCCGTGACCACCCGAATCCCGTACAGCGATTCTGAGAGGTCGGCGAGCACGTTGGCAATGGCGTCACGGGCTCGCAAGTACCCCTTTTCGCTACTGATGTGAAACCAAATTGTGAGCACTACGAGGATTGGAATAACGAGTAGCACGGTCCACGTGGCGAGCACGACGTTGGTTGAGAAGAGGGCAATGATGATGATGATCATCGTGAGACCCTGCATGGCGAACTGGGCGAGGCCGTCTTGAAGGAGTTGCTGGAGGTTTTCAATGTCGCTTGTCATGCGGCTCATTAAGACGCCGGCCTTCTCTTCGGTGAAGAAGTCCAGACTTAGTCGTTGAAAGTGAGTAAATACTTTGATTCGTAAGTCGTACATGACGCGCGAAGCCAACCGTCCGGAGACGGAAGCCTGCCACCGCTGAAAGAGCGAGGCCACCAGCGCGGCACTCAGATAGGCAATAGAGCAGATTGCAATGACACGCATGGAGTGATGCCCAGGCTGCATCCCGTGGTCGATGGCGTAGCCCACCAATGCCGGGCCCGCTTGTGATGCAACTGAGATCAAGACCACGAGGAGTGACGCAAATGCGAAGAGACCCGTGTGCGATCGAACCATTCGGCCAAGGGTCAAACGTCGTGATTCCGCTTCACTCGGAAGCTGTTGAAACGAGAGGGTGGCCGGCGGGTGGGAAGGTTCATTGGCGACGATCTTCTTAACCCCGTCCATGAGTTCTTGAGGAATACCACCGAACGGCAGTCCCGTGCCACCGGTGGCTCCTGGGTGCTGGCCACCCATCCCAGGGCCGCCACCCCATCCGCCACCCCAGGCCATTAGAGGTTCTCCGAAGTTGTCTGCGCCAGTACTTCGGCGTAGAGAGGGATGGAGGCCAACAGCTCGTCGTGCGTGCCTTCGGCAACGACGCGACCATCCTCCAAGAGTATGACCCGCTTGGCCAGGGCGATCGTGGAAATCCGATGGGCAATCACCAAGGTGGTGCGGTGTTCCAGCAGTGCTTCGAGAGCTTCGTGGATTTCAGCCTCCACGTGAACGTCAATGGCGCTAGTGGCATCGTCGAGGATGAGAATGGGCGGGTTGACGAGCAAGGTTCGGGCGATGGCAATACGCTGGCGTTGTCCACCCGACAAGGTGTAGCCCCGTTCGCCAACGACCGTGTCGTACCCATCGGGCAGTTGTTCAATGAACCCATGAGCGTTAGCTGCCTTCGCGGCACTGATGATCTGATCGAGTGTGGCGTCGGCTTGTCCGTACGAAATGTTCTCTCGGATTGAAACTGAAAAAAGAAATGGTTCGTCGAGCACGAGGCCCACGTTGGATCTCAAACTAGGAAGCGTGACATCGCGAACATCATGATTGTCAATGAGAATCGAACCATCACGGACGTCATAAAAACGGGCCACTAATCGTGCCACGGTGGACTTACCGGAACCTGTTCGACCGACGAGCGCTACTGACTCCCCGGCCCGAATAGTCACGTGGAAGTCCTGCAGAATGTCAGCCCCTTCGGCGTACCCGAAGCGGACGTGATCAAAGACGACTTCACCTTGCACATCAAGAAGGTCGACCGCGCCTGGTCGCTCAGTAATCTCGGGCTGCTCGTCAAGAATTTCGAAAATGCGTTCGGCACTTGCTCGAGCGCGCTGACCCATCATGACAAGTTGCCCCAACATCATGAAGGGCGCTTGCAACATTAAGAGATAGGCATTGAAAGCGACGATGGCACCGATAGGGGCGTGGCCCAGGGTGACCATCCATCCCCCAAAGAATAAGACGAGGGCGAGTCCGAGTTGGGGAAGATTCTGGACCCACGGTGCCCACTGTCCACGAATGTCGGCATCCTTGGTGTAGGCCCACGCCACTTTTTCGGAAGCGTCGGCCAGACGATTTATCTCGGACGCCTCTTGGGCGAATGATTTCACGACTCGAACTCCGTTGATGTTTTCGTCAACGATGGCGGCGACTTCCGCCAGTCGAGCTTGGATGATCCAGGAAATTGGAAACATCACTTGACGCATCTTGATACCGACGACGTACATGATGGGCATGGTGATCATGGCAATGAGGGCCAGTGTCACGTTGATCGAGAGCATGAAGCCAAATGCGATGACGCCAATCCCGCACTGCACGATGATCTGGGGGGCGAAGGTGAAGTACATCTGTACTGAACGGATGTCGCTGTTGGCACGGCTGATGAGTTGTCCGCTCTGCACGCGGTCATAGAAGCTGAAGGACAGCCACGTCAAGTGTTCGTACATTAAATTGCGAAGATCTGATTCGACGTTGTACGCAGTAGTGAAGAGAAATCGTCGGGAGAGATAGCCCGCCACGCCGGCCAGGAGTCCGATAATCAGCACGGCGACCACGATGTCGTGAATTGGTTGGTGATGTCCGGGCGTCAAACGTTCGATGGCACTCATCAAAATTTTCGGCACGAGGGTTTGAAAAATCAGACTCACGAAGCTGAAGGAAATGGCGCCAATAAAAGTTAGGCGGTGGCTTTTAAGAACTGGCATGATGCGACGCCACCACGCCAAATTTCGGTCTCGTGATATTTCGGCTCGGGGGCCCGCAAAGCGTTGTGTTTCGCCTATGTGTTCAAAGGCCGGACTCGGTCCACTCGCGTGAAACATAGGTTCCAGGCGTGGGTTAGTCATTGGTTAAGCGTAGTGGTGGGTGGCGTTTGAACTTTCTAACTATCCGCGCTGGGGCGGCAGAAATGAAGCTCGAGGAAGTTGCACGGTGGCACCCACTACGGCCTCTATACGGCGAGCGGCCGCCAAGATAGTCCACTCGTCGTGGGGTCGCCCGCTTATGGTGATGCCGATTGGTAGACCATCAACCAAGCCAATTGGTAGGGACGCAAGCGGCCAGCCAGCCACCGCCGACGGCATTGTTGATCCACTCGACATTGCCGAGGCGTGTCCACCAATAGTGAGATCACTCTTCCAGGCTGGTCCATAGGCGGGGGCGATGAGGATGTCGGCATCCGCGAGTGCGGGGGATAAGCACGTCTCAACGGCCCACGTCAGATTGCGTACGCGTGCATCGCGATATTCATTCGTACTTCGTCCACCGGCTGCAGCGGCCATCTTCAAAAATTCATGGCCGAAATGTGGTTGCTCAATCGCAAAATGCTCATCCTCGTAGGCAATGACTTCATTAATTGATGTGACCCCGACCCCGGGACGACTCGCAAGGTACAACGACAAGTCTTCGCCCAGCTCAGCGATGAGTACGGTTATCTCATCGGCTTCCTCCTGCTCACCGGGTATGGCAACTTCGCGATCAAGTATGAGTTCACCCGAGGCGCGCAAGTTCAAAACGAGTGTTTCGAATGCTTGATCAGTGGCGGCGTGGCCCGTGCGCCAATTGATGGCCGCCACAAAACGGAGCTCCTTATCTTGGTTGTACTTGAGAGGCTGTCCGCTCAAGACGGAAAACAGTCGTGCCACGTCCGTTACGGTGCGGCCCATGGGTCCGGGTGTGTCTTGGCTGGCGCTTATCGGCACGACGTATTCAGTTGAGACGAGTCCCACGGTGGGTTTGAGGCCCACCACGCCATTCAGTGACGCGGGGCAGATGATGGAGCCATCAGTCTCTGTGCCAACGGCCAAAGGGGCCAGTCCCGCGGCTAAGGCCGCCCCCGACCCACTCGATGAACCACCCGCGCTGCGGTCGAGGCGCCACGGGTTGCCCACGAGACCTCCAGTCGCCGACCAGCCAGACGTGGAGTGAGGCGAACGCATATTCGCCCACTCGGAGAGATTGGTGGAGGCCATCACGATGGCCCCAGCTGCTCGAAGGCTCTGGACGAGAGGAGAGTCTCGTGTCTCTCGTTGGCGTAGGGCCGTGCTCCCAGCGGCACCGGGCAGGCCAAGCGATTCAATGTTGTCCTTGATGATGACTGGTATGCCGTGTAGCGGCCCCCGAATAGTCCCTCGAGCGCGCTCGGCATCACGCTCTACGGCAATCGTTAGTGCGTCGGGAGCTATCGCGGCAATGGCTCGCAGGGCGATGGGACTACTCGGTGCATCAATATTCGCTATGCGGTCTAGAAGTGTCGCCACGAGCTGTTCGGATGTGAGGCTTCCTTCTTCGAGTCGGTCCAGCAGATCCCCAACTGAGGCGTAGGCAATTGCAGCTGAACTGGGGTGGGGGTCAGCGGTCATAAGGGGAGATGCTACGGCGATTCGAGGAGATGATGCTTAGTCGGCGTATCGTTTCACCGTGAGCCAATTGCACGTTGTCGACCATCCACTCATTGCCGACGCCGTTCGTCAGCTCCGTGACGAACGAACCCCTAATGCCGACTTCTTGCGGCTGGCCGGTGAAATCACTCGGTACCTCGCGTACGAGGCCTTTCGCACCGTTCCGGTCGTGAATACCACGGTAGATACTCCCGTAATGAAGAATGCCCCCGCGGTCCGAGTCGAACGTGAATACCTCATCGTGCCCATTCTTCGAGCTGGACTCGGTATGAGCCCCGCCGTCCAAGCCGTGCTACCCCGTCACCGCGTCTGTCTGATGGGGCTTCGTCGTAATGAAGAGACCTTGCAGCCAGATCTCTATCTCGACGGCTTGCCCGATCGCATCGATGGCGTGAGTGTGGTGATTTGCGACCCCATGCTCGCCACCGGGGGGTCACTCATAGCGGCCGTCGAACTCTTGAAGTCTCGTGGCGCTGCCGATATCACGGCACTCGTCTTGATTGCCGCTCAACCCGGTGCTGACATCGTGCGCGCGGCGCACCCAGATGTTCGGATCGTGGCAGCGGCCCTCGACCCCATATTGAATGACGTGGGATACATCACGCCGGGACTGGGCGACGCCGGTGACCGACTCTTTGGTCCACCCGCTCGCTAATCCTTAGAGGCCAATATCCTCGTGCCAGATTTCAGGGTGCTCGTGAATAAAGGTTTTGAGAATGTCGGTGCACTCGGAATCATCCAAGATAATAATTTCGACACCCTTTTCAATGAGCCAATCGTGACCCCCGTAGAAGTTGTCGGTTTCGCCGATGACGACAGCACCAATGTTGAATTGGTAGACCAGTCCGGAGCAGTACCAACAAGGGGACAGTGTCGTCACCATGACACAGTCTGGGTAGTCGCGCCGCCGCCCGGCCTTGCGAAACGCATCGGTTTCGGCGTGCACCGAAGCATCGTCTTCTTGGACGCGTCGGTTATGTCCCGCGCCCAGCAACGTGCCATCTCGATGGAAGAGTGCAGCCCCGATCGGGATGCCTCCCTCGCGTAAGCCGTTCGCGGCCTCCTGGTAGGCCGTTCGCAACATCTGCTTAGCCAGTTCTCGATCTAGTGGTGGGCGGTTCTCAGTGCTCATGGCATAAGTATGCCGTGGTGAAGACGCTACAAACGGGAGGTGTCGTCATCGGCGCGGCGAGGGTGGTCGCTCTGTTTCGCAACGTAGTGCGTGCAACGTTCCAGTATCCAGTACACAAATGCCGAGCCACCGATACCAAGGGGAATAGAGAAGTCGGCGCCACCCCACCAACCGCGGAGTGCGGAATCATAGAAGGACCCGAAATGGTTCGAGATAGGGGTCATCCAGTGAAAGGGAAAGTTAATCGGTGGGGGCGCCTTGGAGTAGGCACTAGTGGCGAGCACGACTCCGACCATGAAGGCGATGACTCCGTTCCAGTTAACACCGGCCTTGCCGTAGTACCTCGATGACTTCGATGAGTCCTGAAGAGCGAGCGGATCGTAAGTCCGCCCCCGGAGTAACCAATCAGTAATAAAGACTCCGAACCACGGAGCAATCCAGACAATTACCACGCCGACGAACCCCTTCATGAAGAGGGAGAACGTTGACCCGAAGGTGACCCAGATGGTGAGCAGTCCGGCGATGACTCCGTCCATCAATACTGCTTGATAGCGCTGTAACCGTAGCCCGAGCGCTTGGAGTGAGACGCCCGAGGAGTAGAGATCGAGGGCGTTGATGCCAAAGAGCTGGACGATGGCCATCACGAGAAAGATCACCACAAACCATCGAGGAACAATTGATTGCTGTGTCGTTAAAAATGCATCAAAGGGGTTAACGCTGTTCCAAACCGCCACGGAACCAAATGCCGTGTACGCCGTGGCACCCACAATCATTGTGGAGATTTGCGGCAAGGCCGTGGCCGTGAAAATCCATCGAGTCAACGATGCCTTGGAAGTTGTACGGGGGAGATACCGGGTGTAGTCGTTGCCGTTTTCGGTCCAGCTGAGTCCCGCCAGCGTGAAGGAGAAGGCCAGTGCGGCTGAATAGACCTGCCAGTTGAATCCCGTTATGGCTGGGGTGTAGTCGAGGTGCCAATGACCCGCGGTAAAAACGAGCAGCATCCCGTAGACCAAAACAAAAGGGACAATCAGTTTTCTTAGAACCCGCACCATGGTGGCGTGACCGAAATAGGGTAGGACGACCATAATGGCCGTTGCCACCACGATGTATAAGACCTTCACGGTTGAGGTGGGATGAAGCCCAAAGAGTTCAGAAAGCGTGACGGCGCCTCCCACAATCAAAATCAACCCTTCAGTCTCGAAGCCCAGCTGGGTGATCCAATTGAAAAATGCCATTGGGCGTGCGCCACGAACGCCAAAGGGCGCCCGCGCAATTGTGAAGGTGGTCGTACCGGCATCAGGTCCCTGGAGCGAAGCAACAGCCAGAAGAAAGTATGAAAGGTTGCCCAGCAGAATCAAACTGACCGTGAGCGGAAAGCTGAAACCAAATCCCATTAAGAGGGCGCCGTAGACAAAGTATTGAATATTGGTGCTGACACCACCCCAGAGTCCGGCGATCAATTGAGGAGTAGCCCACCGCTCCTGCTCGCTGATGAAATCAATGCCATGCAGCTCGACGCGAAATGACTGGGGCTCCTTGTTGCCGATTTCATCTGACATGGTGACCGCCTAACAAGTTGAGCATTTGGTGATGGTGTGGGTCTAATGGAATATGACTTCAATAGCACCGGCGCCGTATCGTGAAAGCGTGAACGAATACGGAACTGCTTGGAATGCGAGTAGAGATCGCGTGAGCGACCTAATTCTTCGGACGGAACTTTCGAAGTTGGACGCCATCGCCCCGCTCACTCCCGAATGGCGAGTGCGTGACATCGTCGCGCACTTGGTGGGTGTCGCGCAAGATGTCTCAAGTGGCAACTTCCCACAAGACTTTGATGCTTGGACTAGGGCTCAAGTGGAACGACTCCGCACATTCGATGCCCACGAACTGATTGATCAATGGCAAGAGTTCCCCATTGGCGAAATGCTCTCGGAATCCTTGGCGATTGCGCTCTATGACCAAGTGACCCACGAAGCCGATATTTGCCACGCCCTCGGTGTCCCAATCGCGCTTGAGCCCCGGACGCTCTCGCTACTTTCAAAATTCACCCTCAGCCGTTTCGCCGCGCAGGAAAACGACTTGTGCGTCACGCTTCATCTGGATGATCAAGATTTTGTGAGTGGTGATGGTGCCCGTGCGCTCACACTCTCGGCCACGGCGTTCGACTGGTTTCGGGCTAGCAACGGTCGGCGTAGCGTTACGCAAATTAAGGCAATGGAGTGGTGGGGCGATGTCGACGTGATTGCAATCCTCTTCGCAAGTGGGTTCTTCACCCCCGCGCACGACGACGTCTTTGAAATATTTCGGTAGAGACTCGAGGGAGTGGTGGTCACTTCGAAGCGTCTCGGACGACACGTTGAGTGCCTCTCTGTTGCCGCTAGGCCGGCGAGGTGGGAGAACGTCTCAGGGCGGGACCTTCAT
The DNA here is from genome assembly GCA_009726065.1 of Actinomycetota bacterium. Classification (GTDB taxonomy): domain Bacteria; phylum Actinomycetota; class Acidimicrobiia; order Acidimicrobiales; family RAAP-2; genus RAAP-2. The sequence continues at coordinate 10,163 of WLNA01000004.1, read as the reverse complement.
GGGACCCGATGGCGGCAACGCCATAATGAAAAGAACTGCCAAACTGAACTCTTGTAGAAACCCTTAATTGAAGGGGGAACTGTTCAATTCAACGCGGGTCTTCGCCAACGCCTACTCGAATGTTGTGCGCTTGTGAAGACGTTCTCATAGAAAATCTCCTAGGTGAATAGCAACGACCTAAAAGTTTGTGTAGTGTCGCAATTACGAGGTCGTCCAAGGGGGGCGTCTCATAGACGGAGATTTCTGAGAAGAGATCTCCGAGGAAAAGGGGGAAGCGTGGAAAACACGTTTAGCCGTCGTTCGTTCCTCACTCACTCGGCAGCTGCTGCCGGTGGAATTGCAATGGCCGGCACAGTTGTCGACTCATTGGTTTCTGCCGCTGGCGCCGTAGCCGCAGTTGGTGTGGACTCAATCCCAACAAGTGGACAAAAAGGTGGAACTCTCCGAGTGGGAATTGCCTCCGAGCAACTCAACCGGTTGAACTTCAACGGTGCTCAAGGCAGCATGGACGCCTCGGGATTCTGCGTTGCTAACGCCGTTTACGACCCACTGTTTCTCTCCTCGGCCGATGGTAAGACCTGGCTGCCAAACTTGGCTCTCAGCGCTACACCAAACACCGCCAAGACCGAGTGGACTGTTGTGCTGCGCCAGGGCGTTACCTTCCACAACGGCAGTGCGTTCAATGCCGACAACGTTAAGGCAAACTACGATGCCGCTCACGCTGACCTCAAGGTCGGTCTGGCCATTAAGCCACTGATCGCGAGCTGCGTAAAGGTGAGCGAGTACTCAGTGAAGTACACCACGATGATGCCTTGGGCCTCCTTCCCGTTCCAGCTGGCTGAGCAGCAGATTTCCTTCATGGCTCACGCAACATGCCTGGATGAAGCCGGCGGCAAGCCGATGGGAACTGGTCCATTCAAGTTGGTGAACCTGGATGACTGGGACCTCTCCCTTGCCGGTGGTGGTCAAAGCACATTGGCGAAGAACACCAACTACTGGAAGAAAGACGCTAACGGTGGTTCATTGCCATACGTTGACACCATTGTCTTCAAGGTGATTGTGGACCCCGCGTCGCGCTGGCAGGCTATGCAGTCGGGCACCATTGACTTGATGGTTAATGGTGACGGAAGCACGGTTAAGGCCATTAAGACATATGTCAGTGGAAGCTCCAGCCTGGCTAAGACTTCAGGCTCGAACGCCAATTACAAGTGGGTCAGTGACGAGAACGGTGTTCGTGAACCTGCGACGAACTCCATCATCTTCCGTACCGCCCAGGGGGGTTATTACAACAACGCCCAAGGGAAGCCCATCGGCGCGGTTAAGGCAAACGGAGATTGGGATCCAAACGCACGGTCTGTAGTTGGTGACGTCAATATTCGTAAGGCTTGCGCGATGGCGATTAACCGAGCCACGTACTTCACTACCGTTGACAAGGGCATCGGTCAGGTCGCTGACGGAATCTACCGCTCGAAAATCAATGGCAAGGCTGCAAAGGGTCTTTACAAGGACCCTAAGTACCCTAAGTACGACGTCAACGCAGCCAAGAAGCTCGTTAGTGATTGGAAGAAGGCTAACCCAGGTCTTCCCTGTGCATTCGTTATCGACACTGTTCAGGGCAATGCTTCTCAGCTGCTGGCTTTCGGGTTCATTCAGGGCGCACTGGCTAACGTTGGCATCACGGTGACATCTCGTCCCAAGACGCAGCCTGAGTTGATCGACTTAAAGGTCAGCAAGCAATTCGATGCTTCGACATGGAGCCAGTTCGGTGGCCTAGTCCCAGACCTTAACTACGTCTGGTTCAACAGCTCAGCATTCCTTGGCAAGCGAACCCCGAACTACGTGAACTTTGCTCAGCAGACCGACCCGTTGATTAACTCGAACATGCTCGCGGGCATGAAAGAGGCCCCAGGTTCGGCGAAGCAGCTTGCTGCGTGGCAGGCCGTAAACACTCGTATGGCGATAAACATCCCATACCTGTTCCTTACGACGACGGTCAACATCATGGTTGCACGTGCGAACGTACGCAACTTTGCGTACGCCGCTGGAGCTACTGCGACTGGCGTCAACGCAACCGCTCGGGCTTACAGCCCCGACGGTGGTTCGGCTCGCTGGGAGCACATCTACAAGGTCTAGTCCTTGAAGATTGGATGTAACGATTGACACCGGCGGTACCTTCGGGTACCGCCGGTTTTTCGTGTTCTAGGCCTCTGGGGTGGGCTGGTCGATACGACCAGGGGTAGCGCGCCACCAAAAGAGCTCAGTCAGTACGAGCAGCGCTGACGCAATGGCAATCACGGTAAAGGGAAGTCCCGGTGAAATCTCAAAGAGGTACCCCGAGAGGATGGCCGAAATAGCCAGTGCCGCAGTGTTGGCAGTTGTAGAGATGCCTTGTCGGCGGCCGAGTTCACGGTCGTGAGCCCCTTGTGTCAAAAGGGACGACAATGCCGGAACGCAAAGTGCCGCACCAATCGCTTCGCCAGATCCCAGAACTAACAATGCGGGGATGTTGTGTATATGGGGATAGAGAAATAAGAAAAGCGAACCGTTCAGGCCACCCAGAATGGCAATGATGCGTCGGTCAAATCGGTCAGTCATGCGACCGCCGACTCCGGCCAGAATGACCCACGGCAGACAGAAAAAAGTCCAACTCAGTCGAATCTGAGTAGATGATGCCCCTACGGAGTTCATCAAGAGGCTCCAACAGGTTTCGTATACGCCGACACAGAGCCCCACGGCCGCTGAACCGACGACGGCCCCAATGACCTGGGGCGTGATCTGCAATGAGGGGAGGGGCTCGTGGTGGTTGTCGGGTGGCATTGCCGGAAGTGTCTTCAGTGTGAAGAAGCCTGCGACAGCGCTCGTGATGCCGGCGACGAGATAGGCCCAGCCCAGTTGGTCAACGGTGATGAAGACTCCGACGAGCGGGCCGGTCGCAATGCCCAGTAGTTGAGCGGCGTAGATCTTGGCCATCGCTGCGCCACGCTCGTTCTCAGGGAAAAGCGCGGCAACGGTGGAGAGAGAGGAGACCTCAATAGCTCCCGCGGCGGCGCCCTGAATCGCGCGTGTGATGATGAACCAAACGGCCGGCACGGCGAGGAGGTAGGTGGGGCTCGCCACTGCGTAGAGAAAGAGCCCACCAGCCAAAATCACCCGACGTCCGAACCGATCAGCCAAATGACCGGCCAGGAACTGGGTAACGACACCGGCAATAAAGAAGGCCGACATGATGACGCCGATCTCGGCCGTTGAAATGCCTCGTTCGCGGAGAAAGAGGGAGAGGAGAGGAAGTCCGAGGGTGGCGCCCATCCATTGGATCGCCACAATGAATTGCAGACGCCGCAGGATCTTTTGAGGACTCATGACTGGCATGGTGACCACGCTACCTTCCCCCCGAAACGTGGTGACTGTAAGCAACATTTGGAGATTCCTCCTTCTAGGCTCCTCCTATGGATCTCGAACTTTCCGGCAAGGCCTTCATCATTACCGGTGGCACCGAGGGGCTCGGCTTAGCGCTGGCGCACTCCTTGGTGGCCGAAGGGGCCCGCGTGGCCGTCTGTGGTCGACGAGACGACAAAGTCGCGTCAGCATCTGTGCTGCTGGGCAGTCGGAGCCTCGCCCTACAGGCCGATGTTACTAAGGGTGACGAATTGGATTCCTTCTACGACCAGGTGCTTAGTACATTTGGGCAACTAGACGGCTTAGTTAATAATGCCGGTCGTTCGGCCGCAACTCCATTGCTGGAGTCCACCGACGAAGAGTGGCGCGAGGACTTCGAACTTAAAGTAATCGCGGCCGTGCATCTAGCCCGCCGCGCTATCCCCGAACTCATCAAGAGTCGTGGCTCTATCCTCAATATCTTGGCCATTAAAGGCAAGGCCCCGGACGCCGGCTCCACCCCCACGGCCGCATCGCGAGCGGCCGGGTTGGCAATGACCAAAGCCCTGTCGGGCGAGTTGGCTCCACACGGCGTTCGAGTGAATGCCATCTTGATTGGTCTGATTAAGTCAGGCCAGTGGACCCGTCGAGCTGATGCGATGTCGATGGCCCACGATGATCTCTACGGGGCCATCGTTCAGCACCAGGGGATACCGCTGGGCCGTGTTGGTGAGGCCAGCGAGTTTGCCGATCTCGCGACGTATCTCCTCTCAGCCCGTGCGAGCTATCTCACGGGTGTGGGCATCAACCTCGACGGTGGGCTGTCGCCACTGCCTTAACGCAGGGCGATGGCGATGGCGGTGAAGTGAAGGCTGGCCCCCACCAAGGTCAGGGCGTGAAAGAGTTCGTGGTAGCCAAAAACTCGAGGCCAGAGCTTGGGGCGCTTCGTACCGTAGAAGATGGCACCGGCGGTGTAGGCGAGACCACCCCCTAAGACGAAGAGCAGAAAGGCGAGACCGCCGCCACGATACATCTGCGGGATGAAGGCCACGGCGGCCCAACCGACAACGAGATAGGGGAGCGTGGCGACCCATTTCGGAGTATCGAGGGCTAGTTGGCGAATTGCTACGCCGATAACGGTGCCGCTAGCGACGACGACGAGCAAAATAGTTCGTGGGGTGCCGTGCATGGTTATGCCGGCGATACCGAAGTAACTCCCTGAAATCGCGGCAAAGATGGCGGAGTGATCCGCCCGACGCCAGGCTCGACGTGCTCGAGGCTGCCAGTTAATCCGGTGAAAGAGTGCGCTCGTCAACATCATGGTGGCGACGCCACCCACGAAACACAGTGACCATGCCACATCGGCCCCGTTTTCGGCGAGCACAATCAAGATTGGCGAACAGGCCAGCAGGACAATCAGCCCACCGACGTGGAACCACCCTCGAAGGAGAGGCTTAGTGGTGACTGTCGGTTCTTCCATACGGTCAGCCTAGGAAGGAAAACCATCGACATTGCCAAACAATGAGTACGGCGAGCCCGCAGTAGAGGGGAGGCATCAACGTGAGGCTCCAGCGCTGGCCAAATTGAATGACCGAGGGTCGTTGAACTAGATATCGAGCCAGGCCGACAGCCCCGATATCTAGTACGAGGATGGTGAGTGCCACGGTGATCCCCCGTAAGACTCCTTGAGCCCGCAGAATGGGAATCCAAATCGCAATATTGTCGCCCCCGAGCCCCACTGTGACGAGGAAGGTGGTGGTCGCTCCCCGCCGCTGCGGCGCTAATTCGTTACGATGTCGCCATCCGTGCCAGGCAAGAGCCAGCGGGGCCACCGCGAGGAAGCCAATCCATTCCAGCGAAATGAAATTGAGAGCACTACCGACTGCGGCCGATCCGATGATCAGAACAAGCACACCAATGACGTGGGCGTAAGAAACTCGGCGAAACCGCTTGGGCTCCGTGAGAGTCAGTTGGGCGGCAAAGGCAAAAAAGTTATCAATCATTGTGCCCAAGAAGGCACCCATGCCAATTGCAATAGCCACTATCACGTCGTGCATGGGGTCACCATACCCCGCATGCCGAGTAAAGGACATCTTTCACGGCAGTACAGTTGGGTTGGAGCAATGATGAATCAAACCGTGCCACCACCGACCGAGCAGCAGTTGGAAGCGGCCCGTCGCGTCATTGCTCATCACTTAGTTCCTACGCCCACTGTCACTCTCATGCTGCGCGGTCGACCGGTCTTGACCAAGATGGAACTCTTTCAGCCAACGGGGGCCTTTAAGGTTCGAGGCGCTCTGGCGGCTATCGACGCCGCCCTGCGCAGCGATCCCACGGGTGCCGTTATTGCTTCGTCTGCCGGTAACCACGGCCTCGGCATCGCTCACGCCGCCATGCTGTTGGGTGCCCGTGCGACGGTCGTAGTCCCCGCGACGGCCTCGGCCGCCAAAGTAAAGAAGCTCCAAAATTACGAGATTGAACTCATTCAGCACGGTAACTCCTATGACGATGCTCAAGCGTTTGCCCTCACGTTGGCAGCTGAGCGCTCCATCCGTTTCCTCTCGCCCTTTAATGACCCCGATGTGGTCGCCGGCCAGTCCACGGTCTTCGAAGAAATGCTGCGGCAGGCTCCCGAGTTGGAACACCTAGTCGTCAGTGTCGGTGGCGGTGGCCTTATTGCGGGATGTCTCGTGGCTCGCGAAGTCCACGGTCGAACAGATATTCGAGTGACGGCCGTACAGCCCCAGAACTCCTCGGCCCTCTACTTTGCGCTGCAGGGCAAAACTATGGCTGAAATCAGCCATCTCCCCACTATCGCCGACGGTTTGGCGGGCGGTGGTGATGATGGCGCCATGACGAATGCCATCGTGGCCCACCACCAGATTCCCTTTGTACTCGTACCCGAGGCAGAGATACGCAGTGCCGTACGCGAGTGTGTGGAACAGAATGGCCTGGTGATGGAGGGATCGGCAACGGCCTCCTACGCCGCTATTACGAACAATCTGATCCACGACTCTTCCAGCCGGGTCGGCTTCATTGCCTGCGGGCGCAACATCGCCTTCGATCTGCTTCAGAGCCTCCTGGCCGAATAGTTAGAAGAGCGTGGTTGGTTCGTTCCGTTCAACAAGTTCCGGTCCATCATTGCGAACATTACCTACGGCGCTACTCACGCCGTAGTGCTCAAGCGTGCCGCTCGGTGCCGGGGCGAGCAAAGCCTGGCGCAATGCTCTGGGGGCATCGGTATCGAGCCAAAGCTCCACGGTAGGCACCGTCAAGATGACCGGCATCCGATTGTGGATGCCATCGATGTCCCCATTCGGTGTGGTGGTGATGACGGTGCAGGTCTGCACTATCGAGCCATCGGGATCGGCGGGGTTACGCCACTGTTCAACGAGGCCCGCGAGCACTATGGGCGCACCGTCTCGACGAGTGAAGAAGTGTGGTTGACGACCTTGGCCGTCACGGCGGTCCCACTCGTAGAAACCATCAATCGGGATGGCGCAGGGACGCTTGGCGAAAGCTGAGCGAAATGACGGCTTTTCCGCAATTGTTTCCGCACGGGCATTAAAGAGTTTGTTGGAGATGGCCGGGTCTTTAGCCCAGCTCGGGAGAAGCCCCCATCGGTAGCGATCGAGCACACGCGTCTCTTCATATTCGGTGACGGCAAAGAGTGTCCGTTGCGGTCCGACATTCCAACTCGGTCGACCTTCGGGGTTAACGCCAGCCGCGAGCGCGGCATCGAGAAAACGAGCCAACGTGGCCGGAGGGGTATAGAGAGCGATGCGTCCGCACATAGTGAGAATGTTACGAACTCGCGTGCGACGTACTGCGTGACTACCAGACGATGGGCCCCGTTGCCGCCAGCGCCCGACCTTCGGCCCGCACGCCCTTAGCTACGAGGTCGTCGGCCGCCTCCTGCCAAAGAGCCCGGAGGCGGTAGTGGGGAATCTGGGGGTAGAGGTGGTGCAGTGCGTGGTGGTCGTGACCACGAATGAGCCATCGTGAACCACGAAAAACGGCGATACGGGTGTCGACGTAGCGGCCCGTCTCGCTAGCGGGGTGGTGGGGGAACCACGCAAAGACAAAGAGCAACCAGAGGGCCTGAAGGCGTCCCGGGATATACCAGAGCATGAGCGCCGGCCAGCCGACCCCGAGAAGAAATGCTGCACCAAGAGCAACGGTGGTCAAGATCCAGAATCGAAGCTGAATGAGGCCACTCGCGCGGTCATTGTCGGCGCCGAGGGATCGCTGAATCTGCTGAGGTAAGACTTTTCGGAGTGCGGGAATAAAGGCAAAGAACGGGAGAAAACTGGAAATCACTGCTACCGCGAACCACTTGCCGACGAGGGAGCTGAGCTTGCCGTAGGTGTAGTGATCGGGATCACGGTCAGGGTTGTTGGTGTAGGCGTGGTGGCGTAAGTGTGAAGATCGGTGCGCGGCGAACGAGAAGCCGAGCGGGATAGCGCAGATGGCGCCAACGAAATTCTCCACTCCTCGCCACTTCTCCTGTCGGCCAGAGATGTTGCCGTGGACCGCTTCGTGCATGGGCATGTAGAAGAGTGACGCCACAATGGTGTTGATAATTAGTCCCGCCCACAGCGGGACGTGGTGAGTCAGAGACACGGCCACAACGGCCACCCAGAGCGCTACGCAGAGGGCAAAGGTCGCGACGATACGGAGCTGAAAGCCACCCCAGTATTTTGAGGCGATGGCCCGTTCGGCGGCGAGGGCCTCCTTGCGAGCACTCTTCGCGTCGGTGGGTTGTCCAAATTCATCGATTGCTAGGTCTTGGCTGTTGTCACTCATCGTGCCCTGATGGTAATGAATATTTCATCGGGCGTGTGGTTGTTGCGTCGCAAAACCCCTGACTCCGAGGGGTGGCCCTGGGGGGATTGGCGAATGTCACGTCTACTGATTAGAGTACGAACAAATGTTCGCTTTTTTACCCAATCGCCCAGAATTACCGGCTTCGCTGGCTGCCTCCATTCGCCCCGTGGCCATGGCCTCCAGTCGCCAGATTCCGGTAGGCGCTCCGTGGTCGGCACTCTTGCCTGATGGTGGGCTCCGTCGGGGATCGACCATTGTGATTACCAGTGTCGCGGGAGCGGGTGGCCTGAGTGCGGCCTTCAGCGTGGTGGCTCACCCCACGAGTAAGGGCCACTGGGCCGCCCTCGTGGGGGTGGACGATCCCGGTGTCGTGGCGATGGCCGAGTTTGGCGTCTCACTGGCCCACGTCCTCTTTCTGCCTCGTCCGCGGGACGCCTGGGTTGAGGCAACGGCTGATTTGATTGATGGCATCGATCTCGTTGTGGTGCGGCCGCCGTCGCGACCGGCGCATGGAGTCGCACGTCGATTGATGGCGCGAGCACGAGAGCGCCGCGCCGTCTTGCTCGTAGTGAGCGAACCTCGCTCGGCGTGGCCCGTTCCGGTGGATGTGACGATTGATATCACCGATGCCGATTGGCGGACTGACGCCACGCTGCGTGAACGCTTTATCACGGCGCGCATCAGTGGTCGGGGGGCGGCCCGGCGGGGCGATGATGTGAAGTTGCTCCTGCCAACTATGTGCGGCACGGTAGATCGGCCGTGATGGAGCGGCTCTTGGCGTTGTGGGTTCCGGTGCTCGAACAAGAGAGCGACGACGGTGCGGTGTCGCGTGCTCACGCGGCGCTACTCGGTGACCTCACGCTGTTCTGTCCCTTTAGTGAAGTGGTGCGATACGGACTGTTTGTTCTTCCCGTACGGGGTCCGAGTCGTTTTGTCGGGGGAGAGGAAATCGTCATCGAGAGCGTGCGTGTGCTCGCGGCTCGCCACGTTGAGGGGGCCGTTCACGTTGGTATCGCCGACGGACTCTTTGCCGCCCACGCGGCCGCCCTTCGCGATGTGGTGGTTCGGCCCAACGAGACAGCCACATTTCGTAGCGCTCTACCGATTGAGGCACTGGGGATGAACGACTTGGCCGTTACGGCTCGTCGGCTTGGTCTCCACACCGTTGGTTCCTTCGCCGCACTGCCTCGCGGTCGGGTGACCGAGCGCTTCTCGGCCGCCGTCGTGGTACTGCACGAGCTGGCCCGAGGGGAGCGTGATGCTTGGGATGCCTATCGCGACCCAACGCTGTTTCGCCGTCTACGCGAAATCCACGGTGAAGAGGAAGTCGTGGTGGGCCAAATGGGCTTCTTCGGTGATCGCACCGATGCCGATCGCCGAGCAATTGCGGTGGCCCATCACATCACGACCCGGCTCGGCGTGGAGTCGGTATGGACCGCCTCGCTCCGTGGAGGTAGGACGCCACACGATCAGGTGGAGTGGAGGCCGTGGGGGGCGCCGACCCCCCGACGGGTAGTGGGTAGTGCACCGTGGCCCGGCCGGCTCCCTTCGCCTGCTCCCAGCGTGGTGTTGAATCATCCGGTTGCCGTAGAGGTGACGAGCGAACAGGGCGACGCTGTTCGCGTCACCGGTCGAGCACTGCTGAGTGCGCCGATTCACGCCATGCGATTTCCTCCCGGCAAGAGTCACCGCGTCGCCTTTAGTGCGGGCCCTTGGCCTCACGACGAAGGCTGGTGGGGTAGTCGCCACCGCCGGGCTCACCTGCACGTACTGCTCGAGGACGGGCGGGCCTTCTGGCTCTATGCGGAACGGGCCCAGTGGTGGCTGGCGGGAGTGTTTGACTGATGGCCCGCTACGGAGAACTCCACGCCCACTCTGGTTTTAGTTTTCTTGATGGAGCTAGCGATCCGGAAGAGTTGGCCGTCGAAGCAACTCGACTCCAACTGAACGGACTGGCGCTG
>WLNA01000039.1 GCA_009726065.1 Actinomycetota bacterium | reverse complement strand
TGACTTCAAAATTGCCGAAGTCGCCACCGTCTTTCCCGAAGGCTTTGAAGAGACTACGAATGGTCAAGCCGTCGACCAGACAATCATCATTCGCTTAGACACCGAAGACTTCACCACGAAGAAGGGACGTGAGTCCTGGGGCCCTGCGGGTTACGTCGCCTACTCCAAGCTCTGCAGCCACCTCGGCTGCCCCGTCGGGCTCTATGAGCAGCAATTGCAGATGCTTGTGTGCCCTTGCCACCAGTCGATGTTCGATGTCACCGTGGGTGCACAGCCGAACTTCGGTCCCGCCCCTCGTCCGTTGCCACAGCTTCCGCTGTTCATCGACAAGGACGGCTACCTCCGTAGTCAAAGCGACTACCTCGAACCCGTTGGCCCTGGATATTGGGAGCGCTCATGAGTGATGTAAAGACGAAGCGGACCGCCAAAGCGGCTCGTGGCCCATACGGCAAGGTTGGCCATGTACTGAACGAGCTCGATGACCGCGTTGGCGCTGCCAAGGCCCGCAACTTTCTCGACAAGATATTCCCCGACCACTGGTCCTTCATGCTCGGCGAGATTGCCCTGTATTCGTTTGTGATCATTATGGTCACGGGTACTTTCTTGACGCTGTACTACGTACCGAGCCAGACCGTGGTTACCTACCGTGGTTCCTACGCTCCGCTCTACGGCATCAAGGTGACGCAGGCATTTGCCTCGTCCGTTGATCTCACGTTTGGTGTGCGCGGTGGACTCTTGATGCGCCAAATGCACCACTGGGCCTGCGATATTTTCATTGGCGCCATGGTCGTACACATGGCTCGCGTGTTTTTCACCGGTGCTTTCCGCAAGCCCCGCGAATTGAACTACTCGATCGGTACCACTCTGCTGACGCTCGGTATCGTTAACGGATTTTTGGGCTACTCGCTCCCCGACGACTTGGTCTCGGGTACGGGTCTTAGGATCGCCTATTCGATTCTGGAATCGGTCCCCGTCGTCGGTACGTACCTCGCCTTCTTCATCTTCGGGGGGAACTTCCCCGGGACAGCGGTCATTCCACGATTCTTCATTCTCCACGTACTGCTGATTCCCGGAATTATTACGGCGATGGTTGGTGCCCACCTGTTCTTGCTGGTGCGACAGAAGCACACGCAGTTCCCCGGGCCTGGTCGCACCGAGAAGAATGTGGTTGGTACCCCAATGTTCCCCGTGTTCATGGGCAAGACCACCGGCTACCTCTTCATCGTGACTGGTGTAACGGCTCTACTCGGCGCATTCGTACAGATCAACCCAATCTGGCTCTTCGGTCCGTACGACGCGGCGAAGATTTCCTACGCCGTGCAGCCGGACTGGTACATGGGCTTCTTGGACGGCGCGCTCCGTATTGCTCCGGCGTGGCAGACGAACAATTTCGGACACACAATCCCATGGACGGTTACCTTCCCGGCGCTGATTCTGCCAGGCATTATTTTTGGTATCGCCTACGCCTGGCCCGCCCTAGAGCGCAAGTTCACTGGTGATCACGAGCTGCACAACTTACTGGACCGACCTAGCGAGGTGCCAGTTCGCACCGCGGCCGGATCGGCTCTCCTTGCCCTTGTGATTTGGCTCTTCATTGCGAGTTCCACCGACGTCATCGCTAACTTCATGCACTTGTCCTTAAACAATGTGCTGATATTCATGCGCATTACGACTTTTGTCGTTCCTGTCCTGACGTACATCATCACGTTGAAGATTTGCCAAGAGATGCGCGACGCCGATGGATCGGGGCGTCGTAAGACGCCGAACCTGGTGACTCGTACATCCGAAGGTGAGTACGTCTCAACGGCCGCTCCCTACCACGAAGAAATGGAGCACCACGAAGAAGTAGCCGTTCCGGTGCCCACATTCTTGGTGAAGGATGAAGCGCCATCGAGCGACGGTGTTCGCACGGTCGAGCGCTAGGTCGTGCGCGCCGCTGCTCGTCTCAAGCGACGTCGGCGATTAACTCTTATCGTCGTGTCGGCAGCCCTGGTGGCTGCCGGAACGACGTTTTATGTCACTACGTCGCGCGAATCCGCCGGCGCCGCACTCTCTGCTAATGAAGAGCCCACCGTTACAACCGTGCCGAAAGAGGCCCCTGAAGCCGCCTGGACCGTCGTGGGCCGGGGTCGCAATGGGGTCTTCTCAGATAAAAAGCAGGTGACCGTTGGCGGGATCAACTTTCTCGCCGCCCGTTTCCGCAAAGCCACAACCAAGCTGTCCTGGCATCCCGGCTCCGAGGATCCGCCAAATGCCTCCAAGTCCCTCCCGGGCATGACGAATAAGATTGACTTCCCCGGTCAAGAGGGCCATGACGGAGTCCTCGGCGCCTTTAATGGTGCCTTTAAACTCTCAGCTGACTCTGGAGGACTTAAGGTCCGTGGCGAGGTCCTCGCCCCCTTTAAGCCGGGCTACGCGACAATCGCCATTGATGCCGACGGTCGAGTGGCCATGTGGGCCGGTGCGGCCTACCAGGCTCCCAAGGGCTTTGTCGGTGTTGTATTTCGCCAGAATCTCCAATTTCTTGTGGAGGGTAGCCGAGTGACACCTCCGGCAAAAAATCCCTCACAGGGCCTCTGGGGTGGCACTGTGGGACCAGTTTTGCGCCAGTCCCGCACCGGAGTGGGTCTCGATGGATCGGGCAACCTGGTGTACGTCGCCACGATGGGCAAGTGCCTCCCGTTAGAACTGGCCCAGGCCATGGTGCAGGCCGGTCTTGTCAAGGGGATGGAACTCGATATCAATCCCTATTGGCCAATTCTCGGTATGGCCCCCAAACCTCTACATAAGCCGGCCGGAGGGTTTACCGTCACGCTGCCCGGTTCGCAGCACAGCCCGTTCGTCTTCGTCGAAGGCTGGATTCGCGACTTCTTCGTCGTAACTGCTCAGCGCTAGTCGAACAACCCAAACTCAAAATCCCGAGGTTCCTCTTCGTCGTTTCGCTCGTCTTCTGAAAATCCGTAGCGCAGACCACAGGCCCGACAGGTCGTGTCGAGCAGAGCATTGGGATCACCCATCATGATCACGCATCCCGCCAGCTCGTAGAGGGCTCCTTCGGGTGCGCCGTAGTACGAGGTGAAGTAGAGGTGAGGCGCGTCCGGAAAGATCCGTTCATCGAATGTCTCGTACTCTGGTGACTCCTCATCGGGTTCTTGTCGGTCGTCTTCGGTCCGGTAGTGCCACACCCCTTCGGCATCGCGGGCGGCGTAGGTCTGGTGTTGAAACTCCTCACGGAACATCGGCATCCCGTGGATCACCTTGATGAGCTGCGTTGAGTGGCATCGAGGACACTCGTCGTAAAAGGGATCGTGCGGGAATTCTTCAAACTCTGACTGGCTCATGGTGTTCTCCTGGTTGTCGTTGGTACGTGGCTCGATGGGATGGGAATTGGTGAGTTTCTAAGTGAGCGAGACCGTCCGGGGTGCGCCAGAACGAGTGGGTCGGCTGCGGTCCCACGAAGTCCATGCCGGCGCGATATTCGGTCCATCGGTAGGGCGCTCCGGGAATCCAATTCTGACTCTCAACCCAGTCGCCGTTGGGGTCGTCCCAGTTGATCCACCACACGTTGTTGGTCGCTGTGCGCACCAGTCGGATCATGGGCTCAGTGGAGAAGATGACCTCGTGGCTGTAATCGATTTCCTCGAAGTACTCCTCTTTGGAGGTCAGAGGCTTGCGGACCATGAGCATGCCGGCCCAGGTGCGATTGTTGTAAAGACGCCAGCCGCCGGGTTCGATGAATGTCACCTCACAGCCACAACTGCGGCAGACAGCAGCCAGGTTCACGCCATTAGGACGAGGGGTTGGCGGGGTTATGAACCAGTTGCCTCGGGCTCGTTCGCCACGCGACGCTCGATACTGTCGAATTCCTTCACGGGGCGTGCGATGAAAAATCCAAGTGCCATTGCGGTCCTGACTCACCCAGCCTTCGTAGTGGTCAGGCCCAAAAAATGTTTCGTCCACAAAGAGCACAAGGGCGTGGGTGCGACATGACGGGCATCGTTCGCTGAAATCCATTTGGCACATGACCTACCTCCAATGACAATCTCGCAGGGTGGTGTGACACGAAAACAAAAAACCCGCCGGTTTCCCGGCGGGTTTTAAGAAGATACGGAAATCAGCGAGTGCCGCCTCGGCGACCTTCAGCGATTCCACCAAGGGCGGCCCAGATGACGAGAGCCAAGCCGGGAATCAGCATCCACGAACCAAAGACCATGGCGAGCACAATGCAGAATGCACCCATACCCAAGGTGAAGGGAAAGATGCTCGAACCAGGGAAGGCGTCGACGTAGCCCGCACCGGACTCCTGGGTGGCGTTGGGGTCGTCCTCGGCGCGAGGGCCCATGCGACGGCTCCACCAGTAGTAGTAACTACCGGGCAGCAGGCAGAGGCCCGTGCCGAAGAACATCATGACGCCACCGGCGTTTTCCATGCTCCAAGTCCAGTAGACGGCACACATGATGCCGAAGAACAGACCGAGCCAGAGAAGAATCTTTGCTTCTACGCGCATTAGTGGGCGTCCTTTCCGTGGGCCAAAGCCTTGGCATCGGGGTGGTTGTGATCCCATGTAGGTCGCTCGGAGCGAATCTGGGGGAGACGGAAGAAGTTGTGGTGCGGTGGTGGCGAAGTGGTGAACCACTCCAAGGTGTGACCGTCCCACGGGTTGTCACCGGCGGGGTGCTTCTTCCAGCTAACGACAATGTTGATCACGAAGAGCAAGGTGGAGATGCCAATCATGATGGCGCCCACGGAGCTCCACGTGTTGAGGTCCTGCCACTGGGGGTCGTTGGGGTAGATAGCCATACGGCGAGGCATGCCTTGGAGACCCAGGATGTACTGAGGAATCGTGAAGACTTGGGTTCCGATGAAGAGCAGCCAGAACTGAACTTTGCCGATGCGCTCATTGAGCATGTAGCCCGTGATCTTCGGACCCCAGTAGTAGAGGCCAGCCATTCCACCGAGGACGAGTGCCATAACCACCGAGTGGAAGTGGGCCACGATGAAGTAGGTGTCGTGCGTGAAAAAGTCCAGCGGTGGGCTCGCCAAGTAAATGCCGGTCAAACCACCGATGAGGAAGGTCACGACAAAGCCAATAGAGAAGAGCATGGCGGCGGAGAACCAAATCTGACCTCGCCACATTGAGCCGATCCAGTTGAAGATCTTGATACCCGTTGGTACGGCGATCAAGAGACTCATGATGGAGAAGAACGGGAGCAGTACGACACCCGTGGTGAACATGTGGTGCGCCCATACGCCCAAGGACAAGGCGGCGATAGTCAGTGTGGCAAAGACCATGCCCTTGTAACCAAAGACGGGCTTCTTGGAGAAGACCGGGATGATCTCGGTAACCATGCCAAAGAACGGCAGGGCCAAGATGTACACCTCGGGGTGGCCCCAGAACCAGAAGATATGTTGCCAGAGAACCGGCGAACCTCCTCCAACCACCGTGTAGATGTGGGTGCCCAAGTGTCGGTCGCTGTAGAGCATTATGAGGCCGGCCGTTAGAACCGGGAAGGCCAGCAGGATGAGGATCGACACGACCAAAAGGTTCCAGGTGAAGATCGGCATACGGAACAGGGTCATGCCCGGTGCGCGCAGGTAGAAGACGGTGGCGCAGATGTTGACACCGGTGAAGATGGCTGAGAATCCGGTCAGCATCAAGCCGCCGATCCACAGGTCGGCACCGGCTCCGGGGGAGTAGATCGCATCAGAGAGTGGGGCGTAGCCGACCCAACCGAAGTTTGCGGCACCACCGGTGACGAAGAAACCGAGCAACATCGTGATGGCACCCGTGAGGTACAGCCAGTACGACAGAGCGTTTAGTCGTGGGAAGGCCATGTCGGGGGCACCGATTTGAATCGGCACAATGATATTGGCCAAGGCTCCGAATGCAAAGGGGCCGGCGAACAGGTAAATCATGATCGAGCCGTGCATCGTGAACAGTTGGTTGTACTGAGCCATGGTCACCAAGTGGCCGTCGGGATTAGCGAGCTGGCCCCGGATGACTTCAGCCAATGCTCCACCGATCACCAGCATGATTACCGATGTGATGGTGTAAGAAAGGCCAATAATCTTGTGGTCGGTGGTGGTTAGCCAGTTCAGAATTCCGCGAGGACCGTGGTGCTCGGCGTGGCTGTGACCATGGTCGTGTGCTTCGGCCTGGATGTCGTGAGCAGTGGTAGTCATTAGTTGGCTCCTCGAGAGATTTCAGTCTTGACTGGTACGTGGGCAGACATCTGCTCCTTGAGTACCTTCTTGGCCGCATCAGCGGTCGCCTTACCTTCAGGCGTATTAAACGAGCTCAACCATGTTTGGTACTCGGCTTGGGTAACGACCTTGACCTTGTAGTACATGATCGAGTGGTAGAGACCGCAGAGCTGCGTGCACTGGCCGAAGAACATGCCCGTCTTCGTGGCGTGCAGGGTGAACTGGTTGTCGACACCTGGCAAGGCGTAGCGAGAGAAGTTGAAATCACGAACGTAGAAGCCGTGCACAACATCCGTGGAAGTCAATGTGATCTTGACGTCAGTGTCAACGGGCATCACCATCACTGGGGAGTCGGTCGTACTGCCAACGGCAATGGCGTTCTGGTTGTCGTAGGTGAATCCCCAGCCCCACTGGAAGGCGTTGGCGTTGATTGAAACGTCAGTCTTTGGCATAGCCAAGACTTTGTTTTCCGTGATGATGGTGGCCACGAAGAGAACAATCACGATCAGAATTGGAATCACTGTGTAGATAATTTCAAGGGGGACGTGGTACTGAGTCTGCTTCGGGATGGCATCACCCTTGCGCCGATAGGCCACGACGGCATACAAGATGAGACCGATAACGAAGGCACCGATAATCGCCGCACCGACAGAGAAGCCCTGCCATAGGTAGTACGCCGATTGACCAGTAGTCGTGTCGGACTGGTGTGCGCCGAAGCCGGGCAACGTGCAACCAGAGAGGGAAATACCGGCAATGGGGAGTGCAAACGCAATCGCAAGTCGACGAAGTCGACTCTTGGCTGGTGCACCCTTGGGGGTTTGGGGCGTTAATTCCACATCGAAACCTTAGTCATGTTCGCCAGAGAAACGACAATTTCTCAACCGAAAAGATTGCATTTCTCCTACCGATGTAGGAGGGATCGAGTTGCGTCTGCGCCCCCGTGGGGCGCGGGACACTACTGAGCGGTGGTGTCGTCAGCCGGAGCGTCGGTAGCGGCCTTGGACTTGGCGTCCTTGAGACCCTTTTCGAATTCCGTCTTGGCTGAGCCGAGGTTGCGGGCCAGCTTGGGAATTGCGCTTCCGCCAAAGAGAACTACGGCGATAACAATGAGAACAATGATGAGGTCGGGACCTGCGATGTTGGCGATCATGTGCTTACTCCTTGGTGTTGATACGGCTTGTGGGTCTAACAGTAGTGCGGGATTAGCCAGCCAGGGCGACGCCCAGCACAAGAGCGATGAGTGAGGCCAGTAGGCCAATTCCGGCCGTGGCGCCACGTCGGGCGGGGGTCTGGGCCTTGGAGTGCAGGTAGGCCCCGACGCCAGCGGCAATAACGACCAAGAACTTCACCCCGAAGACCATCTGCCAGCCGTAGGAGACGCCGTCGTGATTCTTCAGGCCGTAGTTCCAGAATCCGGTGATGACCACCAGCACAAAGGCCGGCCAGCTGAGGCGAGCAAAGGCTCGGGCGGCCTGCTGCGGCACACCTTGCCCCGCGTCACGCAACACGGGCACCAGCCCGGCGAGAACAATCTGTCCTCCCACCCAGACGGCAACGCCGAGGATGTGCAGCGAGATACGCAGGATGTCCATTCCGGACGCCAGGTGTGCCGCGGCCGTCATAACTACTTACCCTGCCAGTTGGGGGTGCGCTTTTCGGCGAAGGCGATGGCGCCTTCCATGGCGTCGGCCGAACGGCCAATCATGCCGAACTTCTCGTTGTTGAGGTCCCACGAGGCGGCCTCGGTAATCTCGAGTGAGTCGCGCATGACCTGCTTCGAGGTACGAACGGCCAAGGGGGCGTTCGCTTCGATGCGGGCGGCGAGGGCGAGGGCGGCGTCGAGCACCTGGTCGCCGGGAACGACTGAGTTGACGAGACCGAGCTCGGCCGCACGGGTGGCGGAGATGGGGTCACCGGTGAGGGCCATTTCGTAGGCGATAGCCAGAGGTATCCGCTTGCCGAGGCGAATAAGTCCACCACCACCGGCAATGAGTCCGCGCTTGGCTTCAGGGATGCCGAACATGGCATGGTCGGCGGCAATCACCATGTCGCAGCTGATCATCATTTCAAAACCACCGGCTAGGGCCGAACCGTTGACGGCCGCAATGAGGGGCTTGGTGAACTGGCGCTGGGTGATGCCACCGAAACCCTTGTCGGTCACGGGGAACTCACCGGTCGCGAAGGCCTTGAGGTCCATACCGGCACTAAAGGCCTTGTCGCCAGCGGCGGTGAGGACAACGACCCAAACGTCGTCGTCGGTCTCGCACTCGTCGAGGGCGTCCGAGAGCGCTACGGCGGCGGCGCGGTTCATAGCGTTGCGGGCTTCGGGTCGGTTGATCGTGAGAAGTTCGACGTGTCCACGTCGCTCGCGAAGAATTTCATCGGCCATGGTTGCTCCTTAAGAGAAAAGTCACCTTGTGGTGTCGCCAGAACGCTAGTGGAACAGCGACGGGGTTCGGTGAAGTGCGAAACTAGGAAGCATGGGAACCCTGCCGCCACTTCTCGCCACCTTGGATGGCTACGCCGTGGAGGGGGGCTTTGACGTGCCCGGAGGGATTGCCACCTGTTACTCACCGGCCATCGGGTTGGGCCGTCTGGAGGGGCCCGGGGCAGCGGCCGATCTCTGGCGCGACTACGAGCTCGCTATTGCCCAAGTGCCCGTCCTCGGCCTAGACGGAATTCGTCTCACCGTGGAGTGGACCCGTGTTGAACCCCGCGCCGATGTCGTGGATGTAGCGGCGTGGGAGCGCTATCTCACCGTTGTTCGGTTTGCGAAATCTCTCGATCTCTACGTCTCGGTGGCCATCGTCGACTCGGTATGGCCCGCGTGGCTCGGAGCGGAAGCTTGGCTGATGCCTTGGGTACGGACAGCGTTTTCGAAGCATCTCGATCGTTTTGCCCAGTACCTCGGTGGCGAAGTGGACAGTGTCGTTCCCTTTACTCACGGACCGGATCTAGTGGAGAGTGGCTTTCTACGAGGAACAATCCCTCCCTGGCGCAAACGGGAGCGTGCCGACGCGTCCGACGCTCGACTTTCGGTGGCCTCAATGAACGAGTCGGTTTCATCTCACACCGTCCTCGGGCCACTAGTCCGTATCGATGGCCGAGAGATTCCCGCCCAGCTACCTGAGAGTGCATGGCCCGCGGTTGTTGGCGAAGCTCGACACGCGAGCGAGGTCTACGTGAAGTCTCTCGTCAGGGGAACGGGACCGACTAGTTCTACGAGTGGTCTCGTCACCATCAGTGACGGAGTCGCCACCCTCGAAGCACCGCAACGGCTCCTCGAACTCTGGCGAAGTTAGTTTTCGTTCGGCGAGTCGGGGTGCTGCGCCTCGTACGCCTGCTCGAAAGCTCGCTGCTTACGCTTGGCGTGGATGTGGTGCCACATCATGAAACTCACTACGGCGACGAGCAACACAATGCCAAACCGACCCATGTAGCGCTCCACCTTGTCGAGGGCGTGGCCGGAGAGATAGCCAATCAGGGTGAAGCCGACGCCCCAGACGATGCCGCCAGCCGCGTTCGCAATTAAGAACTTCTTGTACTCCATGCGGCTCATGCCGGCCAAGCCGGGCATGACCGCTCTCAGAAATGCCGTGAAGCGACCGACGAAGACGTAGAGCGGTCCCCGCAGTTTGAGTTGGGCCAGGGCCGAGTCAATCGCTCCACGGCGGTGCCGAATGATGGGGAGTTTCAGTAAGTGGTGGCCGTGTCGTTCGCCGACGTAGTAGCCCACCGAGTCGCCAACGATGGCGGCTACGGGCACGAGGAAACAGAGCGCCACGATGTTCACGTGACCCTGGCTGGCCGCTAGGCCTCCAACGATCACTGCGGTTTCACCCGGCAAGACGAAGCCAATGAATATTGCGGCCTCCGCAAAGGCGAGCATCCCGACGGTGACGTAAATCAAGACCGGTGGAAGGTGGCCGATTTTGTCAACGAGCGTGGTGAGGATCGAAGCGATGTGCATGGGGCAATCCTTACCGAAACCAGCACTCGCCTTGGCAATTGTCGATTTTCTTATGTTCGGGTGTCAGACTGACCACATGAACCCTTCGAACTGGCGTCCCCAATCACTTCGATCCTGGCCGCTGGCGGAGTAC
>WLNA01000038.1 GCA_009726065.1 Actinomycetota bacterium | reverse complement strand
GGGATTTGCGACCCGCCTACGTGCGGCGAATCGTTCGGCCGAGACGGTGCGGGCCTACCTCGGTGACCTCGAACTCTTCATCTCGTGGTCACTGGAACAGGGCTACGAAGATCCGAGTCGTATCACTCGTAAGGAGCTCCGGGACTACGTCGGCTACTTGACCCGCCGGGGCGACCAACGCACATCCACGGCCCGCCGCGTGGCGACGATCCGGAACTACTTTGCCTGGCTCGTTCACGAGAACATTCTGGAGACGAGCCCAGCCACCGGGCTCAAGACGCCTAAGCCCCCGAAGAAGCTGCCAGAGCTGGTGGTGCGCGAACAGCTGGACGAACTACTCGACGCCGATTGGGGTGATGACGTCAAGGCAGTTCGAGATCGGGCGATTTGCGAAATTCTCTACGGGGCCGGTCTACGGGTGAGCGAACTCTGTGGTCTTGACCTTGACAGCATCGATGAGTCCTCCGGCCTTATCCGCGTCACTGGAAAGGGAAATAAGGAGCGAGTCGTTCCCCTTCACGCCACCGCATTCGCCTCGCTCGAGGTCTGGCGCAAGAGAGGCCGAGCCACCATGATGGAGGCCCTATCGCCGGGTGCGGCCCTGTTCTTCAACGGGCGAGGCAAGCGCCTGACACCCCGGGACGTTCGCCGTATTCTGGATTCTCGGATTGGCCAGGGCCATATTCACCCCCACGCCCTTCGCCATACCTACGCCACCCATCTCCTTGAGGGCGGGGCCGACCTGCGGGTTGTGCAGGAGCTCCTGGGCCACGAAAGTCTTACAACCACGCAGATTTACACCCACGTCTCAAAGTCTCGCCTCCAAAACGTGCATCGGACCACCCACCCCCGGGGGTAGGGGTCCTGTCCGACTATCATGAAAAGGCCTTCCACAAGGGAAGGTACTGAGTCTCACCCGACTTTTCGTACGGTCGTCACGCGAGTGACGTTCGGTCGGGGTGGATCAACCGAACGAAAGGAATCACCGTGGCACTTGTCACTTTGAAGGAATTGCTGGATGCTGGAGTTCACTTCGGCCACCAGACCCGTCGTTGGAACCCGAAGATGCGTCGCTTCATCTTGGGTGAGCGCAACGGTATCTACCTAATCGACCTCCGTAAGACCCTCTCGGGTATTGAAGAGAGCTACACGTTTCTGCGTGACCTCTCCGCTAAGGGCGGAATTGTCTTGTTCGTGGGCACCAAGAAGCAGACCCAAGGTCCTATCGCCGACTACGCGACAGCCTGTGGCATGCCGTATGTCAACCAGCGTTGGCTCGGTGGCATGCTCACCAACTTCACCACTGTTGTGGGCCGTGTAAAGCGCATGGTCGAACTGCGCGCCATGAACAAGGCCGGCGACTTCGAAAACATGCCGAAGCGCGAAGCCCTTCGTCACCGCCGTGAACTCGAGAAGCTCGAGCACAACCTCGGTGGTATTTCGAGTCTCGACCGTCAGCCCGACGCCATCTTCGTTATTGACACGAAAAAGGAGCACATTGCCGTGACTGAGGCCCGCAAGCTCGGGATTCCCGTCATCGCGGTCGTCGACACCAACTGTGACCCTGACGTCATCGACTTCGTAATCCCCGGAAATGACGACGCCATCCGCGCCGGCGCGCTCTTGTGCCGCCTGATGGCCGACGCTGTCGTTGAAGGTCGCTTTATGGCGGCCAACCGTCCCCGCGTGGCCACTCCGGTTAACGCTTAAACCTGTCAACTTTCTAAACAAGGAGAACAACGGTGGCTATCACCGCTAAAGACGTACAAACGCTTCGTCAAGCAACGGGCGTAGGAATTCTGGACGCGAAGCGCGCCCTAGAAGAGAACAACGGTGACTTTGACGCCGCTAGCCAGTGGCTGCGCGTTCAGGGTCTCGCCTCGGCCGCTAAGCGCACCGATCGCGAAAACTCCGAAGGTGCCGTCACTGTCGTTAAGGACGGTGCGCACGCCTCCATCGTCGAACTCAAGAGTGAGACCGACTTTGTCGCTAAGTCCGACGCCTTCGTGGCCGTTGTTGACGACATGGCCGCTCAGGTTGCTGCCAATGGCGAAGACGCCATTGCCGGTTTCAAGGACCAGCTCGAAACCATGCTGACCACGCTGAAGGAAAACATCGAAGTGGGTCGCGTGGTGCGCCTCAGCGCCGGGGCCGACGAAGTCATCGAGACCTACCTGCACCAGCAGGCCGGTCGTGGTGTCAACGCCGTCGCCGTTGTGGTGAAGGGTGGCTCATCCGAGCTCGCTCACGACATCGCCGTGCACATTGCCTTCACTAAGCCCAGCTTCCTGCGTCGCGAGGATGTCCCCGCGGCCGAAGTTGACGCTGAGCGGGCCACCATCGAAGAAATTTCCCGGAACGAAGGCAAGCCCGATGCGGCGCTGCCCAAGATCATCGAAGGTCGCTTGAACGGTTGGTACAAAGAACGCGTTCTCTTGGAGCAGGCCTACGTCAAGGACGAAAAGCAGACCATCACGCAACTTCTCGGCAGCGCCAGTATCACGGCGTTCGCCCAGGTTGTAATCGGGGGCTAAGCAGATGCCTCGCCGGGTTGTCCTAAAGATTTCCGGCGAGGCGCTTGCTTCGTCGGCCAGCGACCAAACAATCGACGCCAAGGTCGTCGACTTTCTTGCTTCCGAAATTGCCAAGGCCACTGAATCGGGTGAGCTCGAACTCGCGATGGTAGTCGGCGGCGGCAATATCTGGCGGGGTGCCAGTGGTGAACTGGCCGGCATGAACCGTGCCAACTCGGACATCATGGGCATGCTCGGTACCATTATCAACGCTCTGGCCCTCCAGGACGCCATTGAGAATCACGGCCGACAGGCTCGAGTCATGACGGCCATCAATATGGACCAAGTGGCCGAACCCTACATTCGCCGTCGCGCGGTTCGCCACCTCGAAAAGGGCCGAATCGTTATTTTCGCCGCCGGCATGGGCAATCCCTACTTCACGACCGACACTCCGGCCGCCCAGCGGGCCGCTGAGATAGAGGCCGAGATTGTCTTGAAGGGTACGCACGGGGAGGTCGACGGTGTCTACAGCGAAGATCCCAAAAAGAACCCCAATGCCGTGAAGTACGAGACGGTCAGCTTTGACGAAGTCATCCAAAAGGAGCTTCGCGTGATGGACCTGACCGCAATTACGTTCTGCAAGGACAATGCGCTTCCAATTCGGGTGTTTGACCTGATGAAGAAGGATAATTTGCGTCGCGCCCTCGCCGGCGAAGCCGTGGGTACGCTAGTTAAGTAATGGAGCACGAACTTATTGAACTTGTTCTCGCCGATACGCGCGAGCGTATGGAAAAGGCCATGGATCACGTCAAGAGTGAGTTCGCTGCAGTGCGCACCGGTCGGGCCAACTCGGCCCTCGTGGAAAACCTCGAAGTCGAGTACTACGGAGCGATGTCGCCACTGAAGCAGTTGGCTAACTTCTCGGTTCCCGAGCCCCGATTGCTCGTGGTTTCACCTTTTGATAAAGGCGCCATGGCGGCGATTGAAAAGGCCATCAGTAACGCCGACTTGGGGTTGAACCCCTCGAATGACGGCATCGTGATTCGCTTAAATTTCCCAACGTTGACCGAAGAGCGCCGTAAGGACTTCGTCAAGATTGTGCGAGGCAAGGCCGAAGACGGCAAAGTCGCCATGCGCGGTGTTCGCCGTCACGCCCGCCAGGAGCTCGACACTCTTGAAAAAGAGAAAGAAAACGGAATTTCTACTGACGACATCGAGCGTGTTGAGAAGGTTCTCGACAAGATGACTCAGGACGAAGTCGCAGCGATTGAATCACTGCTAGCCCACAAGGAACAGGAACTCCTTGAAGTCTGACGACCCCACGAGCCACGATCTTCCCACGGGGGAGATGCCAGTCATCCGGCCGGCTGACTCTCGTGTGACGATTACTGGCGCAGAAGTGGCGGCCGAAGCGGCCGGCATTCCGGTCCCGACCCCTACCGTTGATCCCGAAACATTGCTACCCCACTGGACTGAAGAGCCGACGGGACAGATGCCGGCCGTGCTGCAGCGCGAAGAAGTTGTTAGTAGCGATCCTCTCGACCAGATTCCCGCCCCCGTGTGGCGAGAAGACGAGACCGACTACACCGTCCACGATGAGCAAATTGGACAAATTATTGGCAATGTCGAGAGCAATATTCTGCTCGATGTTGAGCTCGACGACGTTGCTGTTGTTGAAGTGCCTGCTGTCGAGGCCTCGCGTCCCACGCAGTCGCGCGCCGAACGGCTTCGACAGTCCGACCAGAAGTTGCTGAAGAATCGCTCTACCCGTACCGCACCACCTAAGGACATCCGCAAGGCCACCATTACTGGTCTTCTAGCGGCGCTCGTGGTCGTAGGTATCTTCCTCGCGGGTCCGATTCCCGTGGTGATATTGGTATCGGTCGCGCTGGCCGCCGCCATCGCCGAGATCTTTGCGGCCTTTCGTTCCGCCGGCGCGCGCCCAGCCACGCTGCTGGGTGTTCTCGCTACCGTCGCTCTGGCGCTCGGTACCTACAACCGTGGTGAAGCGGCTCTCTCGCTCGTTTCCTTTCTCTTCATCTTTGCGGTCTTCGCTTGGTATCTAGCAACGCCCACCAAGTTCGACATGCTTGACGGACTGGGCGTTACGGTCATTGGCTACATCTGGATTGCCGTCATGGGTTCTTTCGCCATGCTTTTGATCTCACCCGTTAACTACAAGGACCGCCACGGTCTGGCCTTCTTGATGGGAGCCATCATTGTCACGGTGGCCAACGACACCGGAGCCCTCTTTGTTGGAAGAATTTTTGGCCAGCGCAAGTTGGCGCCCACAATTTCGGCGGGCAAAACCGTAGAGGGGGCTGTTGGCGGCCTGCTCACCGGTCTCCTCTTCGCCGTGGTGGTCCTGCCTCAGATTCATCCTTGGAACGTGGGCGCGGCCGCACTCCTCGGACTCTTGGTGGGCGTTGTGGCCCCACTCGGCGACCTCTTCGAATCACTCGTCAAGCGCACTCTGGGCCTTAAGGACATGGGCGAAGTGCTGCCCGGTCACGGTGGTGTCGTAGACCGCATTGACGGTTTGATCTTTGTGCTTCCCGTGACCTACTACTTGGTCCACATTCTCAACATCGGCTAGTCGTGGCCGAATCAGTCCGCTCGGTCGCGTTGCTCGGAGCCACCGGCTCCATCGGCACCCAAACGCTCGACGTGCTTCGACGTTCTCCACACCAATTCAAACTCGTCGCCTTGTCGGGGGGTACTCGTACCCAAGAGTTGGTTGCGATTGCTCGTGAGTTCAACGTGCCACTAGTGGGTGTGCTCACTGACGCTGACGCGAAGGTCGTGGCCACCGAACTACCGGGCGTCAACGTGGTCGTGGGTGATGCGGGTCTCGACGTACTGGCTCGCAGCGCCGATGTTGTGGTCAATGCGGTAGTGGGCTTCGCCGGCCTCACTGCCACGCTCGCGGCCTTGGACGCCGGCAAGCGACTGGCGTTGGCCAATAAGGAGTCACTGGTGGCCGCCGCTCCGCTCGTTGATCAAGTGCGAGCGCAACGTTCTACTGATTTGGTGCCCATCGATTCCGAACACTGCGCTATACACCAGTGTCTCGCGGGCGCTGATGCGACTGCGGGGTACCGCTCCGTAAAACGACTACTCCTGACGGCCTCAGGTGGACCATTTCGAACGAAGAGTGCGGCCGAGTTACGGCACGTGACTAAGGCCGACGCCCTCCAACACCCCACGTGGGCGATGGGTCCAAAAATTACGATCGATTCATCGACGCTGATGAACAAGGGGCTTGAAGTACTTGAGGCGGCAGCACTCTTTGGAATTGGTGTGGATCGCATCGACGTCGTGGTGCACCCGCAATCCATTGTGCACTCCATGGTGGAGTATGTCGATGGCTCGACGCTGGCCCAGCTCTCGCACCCCGACATGCGTCTACCCATTGCCTACTGCCTCGGTCTACCCGAGCGACTCGATCAGAGCTGGGGCGCCATCTCCTTCACCGACGCTCTGACATTGACCTTTGAGCCACCTAATCGTGAAGCATTTCCCGCACTGGACTTGGCCTACGAGGCGGGCCGACTCGGGGGAGCCGCACCGGCCTGGTTAAGTGCCGCCAATGAAGTTGCCGTGGAGGCCTTCCTCCAGGATCAAATCGCCTGGAGTGACATTGTGCCCGTCGTGGCGCGAACTCTTGACGTCTTTGACGGCGAACCACTCACGACCGTGGAAGAACTACGGGTTCACGACCAAAATTCTCGGCGCATCGCTGCCAAGATAGTGGCCGAACTATGAGTAATGAACAGAAAGCAAGCTGGCGCGAACCGGCGATTGCCCTACTAGTCGTCGTGCTGTTAGTACGACTCGGCGGATGGCTCCTACCGGCCGTGATCGCCGCGGTGCTCTTAATGGTCGTTGGACACGAACTCGGTCACTTCGCGACGGCGAAGTGGACCGGCATGAAGGCCACCGAGTTCTTCGTCGGTTTTGGGCCACGGATCTGGTCCTTTAGGCGAGGCGAGACGGAGTACGGCATCAAGGCGCTACCACTCGGGGGCTACGTCAAGATCACGGGCATGTCCTCGCTCGAGCAGCTCGACGACGGCGATGAACCTCGCAGTTACCGCGCTCAGAGTTACCCTCGACGGCTGCTCGTCGCTTCGGCCGGTTCCATCATGCACGTCATCATGGCCGCCCTCTTATTGCTCGTTTCCTATTCGGCCCTCGGGGTCCCCGATAGTTCAAAGATTCAAATCGCCGGCTTTACTGCCTGGGACGGCCACGCAAAAACGGTGGCTCAACTCGCCGGCATTCACCGCGGGGACGAAGTCGAGCGCGTTACTAATCTCTCCACCGGCCGTGTTACCAATGTGCACGGTGGGGCGGACCTCATTGACGCCGTAGCCTCCTCTTCGAACCAGACGCTCGAACTAGTGGTTCGCCGAGACGGCCAAACACGGACGGTGACCGCTACTCCCGTCGACGGACGGACGCTGCGCTCCGGCGGCGTCGAACTGATCGCCCCGTCGCAGCCGGCACACGGGTTTCTCGGTATCTCACTTGAGAATCCCAACAAGCGTGTAGCCCCGTGGACGGCCGCCCCCACCGTGGTGACCCGAGTGGGCTCCATGATTAAAGACGCCACGCTCTCGGTGCCCAAGATGTTCTCTCCGTCACAACTTGGCAGTCTTTTTCAAAATGTGACGAATAATTCTGTCGGGCAACAGTCGGCCCAAACTGGGGATCGACCCGTGTCGGGCGTGGGAGCCGTTCGACTCGCCGTGGAGAGCGCGCACGCTGGTCCACGTGAGTTCATTGCACTCTTTGCGACATTGAATATTTTCGTCGGTGTCCTCAATATGTTCCCGATGATGCCACTCGACGGCGGTTTGGTCCTAGTGGCCACGTACGAACGCATTCGCACTCGCAAGGGTCAACCCCGTTATCAGGCCGATCTCAACCGCTTAGCCCCCGCCGTTTTTCTCTTTCTAGGACTACTGGCCTTCATCTTCCTAACCACGCTCTATCTAGACATCGTGCACCCCATAAACAACCCGTTTCAGTAGTGTGTCTGAAATCCTGAGCGACACGGCAGAATAGAACTGTGGAAGTCACCTCATCGCTCTTAACACCCCGCCGTAAGACTCGTCAGATCTCGGTGGGCAATGTGCTCGTCGGCGGTGATGCCCCCATCACGATTCAGTCCATGACGACAACCAAGACGGCCAACGTTGATGGAACTCTGGAGCAGATCTACGCCCTGGCCGCCGCCGGTGCGGACCTTGTTCGCTGCACCTGCAACGAACAAGAGGCGGCTGAAGGATTAGCCCAGATTGTTCCCCGTTCGCCCGTTCCAATTATTGCCGACATTCACTTTCATGTCGAGATGGCTCTGGCCGCCCTCGAGGCTGGCGTACACGGGCTGCGTTTGAATCCCGGGAACCTGCGCAAGCCCGAGGAAATCAAACTCGTGGCGCGTGAGGCCAAAGATCGTGGCGTGCCGATTCGCATTGGTGTGAACGCGGGTTCACTCCACCCTGATCTCTACGCCAAGTACGGCGGGGCGACGCCCGAAGCGCTCGTCGAATCAGCGCAGATTGAATTGCGCTATTTCCAGGAAGTGGATTTCGACGACGTGAAGATTTCCGTGAAGGCCTCCAGTGTGGCCCTCATGATTGCGGCCTACCGCCTGGCGAGCGAGACCTTTGACTACCCGCTGCACCTCGGCGTGACCGAGGCCGGCCCTCTCCCTGGTGGACTTTTGAAGGGCTCCGTCGGTATTGGGACCTTGCTTGCCGAAGGTATTGGTGACACCTTGCGTTATTCGCTCACCGCCGACCCGGTGGAAGAGGCCAAGGCCGGTCGTCAGTTGCTCGAGTCCTTGGGTCTTCGCGAACGTAAGGGTCTCGACCTCATTGCCTGTCCCAGCTGCGGACGGGCCGAAGTAGACGTCATCAAAGTCGCCAACGAGGCCCAGCAGGCACTACAGGAGCTGAACCTACCGATCCAAGTAGCCGTAATGGGCTGTGTAGTGAATGGCCCCGGAGAGGCTCGACACGCCGACCTGGGTATCGCCGCCGGTAAGAAGCGTGGCCACCTTTTCATCAAGGGACAGATTGTTCGCGTCGTCCCCGAAGACGAGATGGTGCAAGCGCTTGTTGATGAGGCCAAGAAGTTAGTGGCCGAAGGCGTTGAAGCTCGCCTCGCGGCCCGCGATCTCAACGCCGAGAAGGAGGCCGAGGCTGATCGCGCACTGTTGCTCGACGCCAAGGGTGCTGACGCCAACCACGCGAATGAAAAGATCACCGAGATACGTCGCCGCATTAACAACACTGAGAAGTAGGATTTCCTTCATTCACTTCGAAGGAGCACCGTGGCACAGCCAGGCGTATTGACCCCTCAAAACGAGGACTTTCCCCGTTGGTATCAAGACGTGGTGGCCAAGGCCGAAATGGCCGACAATGGCCCGGTGCGTGGCACCATGGTCATTCGTCCCTACGGTTACGCCATTTGGGAACACATTCAGTCCGAAATTGACCGGCGGATTAAGGCCGCCGGAGCTGAGAACGCCTACTTTCCTCTCTTTATTCCCGAGAGTTACCTGAGTCGTGAAGCCGAACACGTCGAGGGCTTTAGTCCGGAGCTGGCTGTTGTGACTCACGCCGGTGGCGAGAAACTCAGCGAGCCCGTGGTGGTTCGACCAACTTCTGAAACCGTCATTGGTGAATTCATGGCCAAGTGGATCCAGTCGCACCGTGACTTGCCGCTCCTCTTAAACCAGTGGGCCAACGTAGTGCGCTGGGAACTGCGGCCCCGTATGTTTCTTAGGACCTCCGAGTTCCTCTGGCAGGAAGGCCACACGGCTCACGCCTCGTTCGAAGACGCGGCCACTTACGCCCGCAAGATTCACCACGAGGTCTACAACGACTTCATCCAAAATGTGCTCGGCGTGCAGGTCTATTTGGGTATCAAGTCCAAGAGCGAGCGATTTGCCGGTGCAACCAACACGATGACCTGTGAGGGCCTCATGCGCGACGGTAAGGCGCTCCAGATGGCTACGAGTCACGAACTGGGTCAGAACTTCGCCAAGGCCTTCGACATCAAGTTCCAAGATGAGAGTGGCACTGCGGCCTACTGCTACACCACATCGTGGGGCGCCTCGACTCGTCTCATCGGTGGCCTCATCATGTCTCACGGTGACGACAATGGTCTGGTCGTGCCTCCGCGTCTCGCCCCGATTCAAGCAGTCGTTCTAGCTGTGCGCGATGAAGAGTCAGTAAACAATGCGGCCGAGGAGATCTCCCGCCAACTTCTGGGTGCCGGTATTCGTGTGCGTACCGATCACGGACGGGGCAGCTTTGGTCGCCGCGTGACTGACTGGGAGATCAAGGGCGTGCCGGTTCGCGTTGAAGTGGGTCCGCGAGATTTGGCTGAAGGTCTCGTGACGTTGGCTCGACGCGATACGGGGGAGAAGATCCAAGTGCGACTAGCAGAGGCACCCGCGCGGATTACCACCCTGCTCGAAGAGATCCAACAGTCAATCTTGGAAAGTTCGCGCAGCGCCCTGGCGAGCCGTACGGTCGATGTGTCGAGTATTGCCGAAGCTGCCGAAGCGGCCAACGAGGGATTTGCCCGTCTCGGATGGGACCTAGTTAAGGGCGAGGGTGAAGCCACGCTGCGTACGCAGGCCATCACCGTTCGCTGCCTACAACGGGCCGACGGTTCGATGCCCGACAATGAAGACGAGGCCGGTTTGGTGGCCATCGTCGCCAAGAGCTACTAAGACCGAGTAGCAACAGCCCGAAAGCCTTATAAATTGGGGCTTTTGGAGAATCAAAGAGCAAAAATGGCGTAATTCTGCTACCATATCTGAAACAGTCCGCTACGGACGATTGGACTCGTAACACGCGGGCCTTGGGCCCGCGTTTTGCTTTGCCGGTCGTCGGTCGCGTGCAACAGAAAGGAGTAGAAAATGGTTGACCTCACTACGCCCATT
>WLNA01000037.1 GCA_009726065.1 Actinomycetota bacterium | reverse complement strand
CCAATGCGAACAACATGGCTCACGATGTCGATACCTAGTTCGGCAAGGAGTGCCTTCGCAAGTGCGCCGGCCGCGACGCGGGCCGTCGTCTCACGAGCACTCGCGCGCTCCAATACATCGCGGGCATCATCGAAGCCGTACTTCTGCATACCGACTAGATCGGCGTGACCGGGACGGGGGGCGGTCAGCTTGGTCGTGGGAGTGCCGGGCGCAATGGACATCTCGACTTCCCACTTGGGCCATTCCGTGTTGAGAATCTCTATCGAAACTGGCGAACCCAGAGTTCGGCCGTGGCGCACACCCGCGGTGATGCGAATTTCGTCGCGCTCAAAGCGCATCCGGGGACCCCGCCCGTAGCCGAGACGTCGTCGGGCTAGTTGGTCGCCGATTTGCTCCACTGAAATAGGGAGGCCAGCCGGCAGACCTTCGACAATCACGGTCAGCGATGGACCATGGCTTTCACCGGCAGTTAGGAAGCGCAACATAGGTAGAGCCTAGTAAATAACGGCTCGCGGACCAAAAGGTCTAGCGCTCGTAGAAGGGATTCGATCCTGAGTCGTGGTCCGTCACATCTACGACTCCGACCAGAACGGGGATCTCTTCCTTCAACGTCGTCTCAATTCCCTGCGACAGAGTCATTCGACTCATGGCGCATCCCTGGCAACCACCCGAGAGGCGCACGTAGGCGACCTTCTCGTCATCGTCAAGAGCCACAAGATCAGCGCGACCACCGTGTGATGCGATGGAAGGATTAATGGCCGCTTCAAGTACTTCGAGGGCCTTCTGGGCCAGAACACCACCGAGGCCCTTGGCCAAGATGTCGGCCGGTACTCCAGGGTTCATCTCTTCAGAGGTGGGTGAATTGGGGTTGACCAGGACCAGCCCACCACCATTGTCGTCAGAGAACTCGAGGCGTGATCCTCGGAGTCGGGCGGCACTCTTCACCGGAACCACGATCGTGATCTCGCCGTCGAAGACGAGCTCTACGGGCTCTTCAAGTCCATCCTTGTCCTGGAAAAACAAGTCGTAGGAGTAGCCCGCACCGCGAACGCCGGTCACTTCGACCCAGAGGCCGAGCGAGTCGTGATTCTCTTCATTGGCCAACGCGTCCATCACAATGGTTCGCGCCTCTGCCGTCAGGGTAATTAGTGGTGTGGACTCCGATGTGGTCATAGGAGAAGTCTAAAGGTCACCTAACTCGCAAGGAACAACAACTAACTTGACACCGTGAGTGAAGCGCCCCTAAAAGCCCATGAATGGATCAGTTTTGAAGACGCCGACGAGGAGCGAACGTGGGTCTTTGATGTCACTTTCCTCGAGAGCAACTGGACTTGCATTTTTGGAAATGGCTGCCAGGGCGTCCTTACGAGTCCCGCTGAGGAGTTAGTGGAGGGTTGCTGCAGCCACGGCGCCCACTTCGTAGACAAACAAGACATCAAGCGAGTCGAAAAGGCCGCCAAGCGCCTGACGGCTGACCAGTGGCAATTTAAGAACAAAGGTAAGGACGGAATTACCAAGACTGACAAGGATGGCGACACAACCACCAAGCTGGTCAAAGGTGCGTGCATATTTTTGAATCGCCCCGATTTTCACCGGGGCGCCGGATGTGCCCTCCACGTCCTGTCGATGGACGCCGGCGAAAGCTACATTCCACTGAAGCCCGAAGTCTGCTGGCAGCTCCCCTTACGTCGTGAAGAAGAAGTGGCCGATAACGGACACATCACCTCCACCATCATGCAGTGGGATCGTAAACACTGGGGTGAGGGTGGTGATGAATTCCACTGGTGGTGCACCGAGTCACCAGACGCCTTCATCGGCAAGAGTCGCGTTGTTGATTCAATGAGCGAAGAGCTCATTGCGATGGTCGGACAAAAGACGTACGACACATTGTTGAACTACTTGGCGGCCCGACACGCAACGCCAGTGCCCCACCCGGCTATTCGCCGGCGTTAGTCCTCAGTACGAAGAGGGTCTTCGTCGTCGCTGAACTGTGTTCGGGGCAGACCGCCAAGAATTTCCTCGAAGCGGTCTTCTTCGGCACGACACCACTCAGCGTGTACGTCTTCTGGCTCGGCTCCACACTCGTCGCAGGCAACTGCCCGCGGACCAGTGGTGTGCTTCAATTCACGTGCTTCGACGAAGCGACGGTGGCGACCTTTTTTCACAACAACTCCTCGCTGGTCCCGCATACGGCAAGACGGAGACTGAGGAACAACGAAGTTCCGAACAGGCAGTCTACCGACTCGTAGCAACTGGACTGCGCCCCTAGCATGAGACCGTGGCTGAATCCTTTAATCCTCAAGACATGGTCCTTCGATTTCGTGAGCGGGCCGATGCCGTTCAGCGCCGTGGTCTGCCGCCAATAGAAGGGGCTGATCGGCAGCGATTCATAGAGGCTGCACGGCTCGACTTCTCGGACTACGCCATGATTGGGGACGCCACAGCCACGCTCGAAGGTGGGATTTTGCGACTCGAGATTGACTTACGCCCACCGAGCAATTAGCTCAACGGGGATTCTCGGTACGACCGAGGACGTGGTAGAGCCGAAGCATTCCAAAGTAGAGATCACCGAATCCCCGACGAAAATTTGCAATTGCCTTTGCTCGCTTCTTGGAATCAGTCGACGCTTCATCACACTGAGTCGTCGCTGTGGCGAGAGTGTCGTATCCCCGTGCCAAGAGATCGGTGGCTTGAGTGTCGGGTGTCGGAAGATGATCATTGGCGCCATGAATTTCCAGGTTCAGCACACTGCACAATGTGTGCAAATCAGCCTGAGTGGACGAAGGCGCCCGTAAATACTTAACGGTCTTGCTGATATCGGCCCGAAGGGAGTGGTAGCCCTGGTCCTGATTGGCCTTGTTCATCCACTTAACCGTCAGAGCCTTAGTCGTCGTTGTTCCGCAACCACTGAGCAGTAGACCGGCAATAACTACCAGTGCGGTGGCGCGCTTCACGCGAGAACAACGAGGTGAGTCTGGCGACGACCGCGACGGAGTACTACGTAGCGATCATGTAAGACGTCAGAAAGATCGACGATATCCCGGTCCGCTTTGACGTTATTGAGATAGACGCCGCCCTGGTCGATAAAGCGTCGCGCCTCACCACGAGACGTCGCGAGGCCACACTCCACCAAGAGATCGAGCAGCGGCTTACCGTCCACAACTACCTGGCGACTGACCGTCGAGGAAGGCGCATCGGCCATGACTTGCATCAAGGTTGCTTCATCAAGTCCACGAATCGCTTCGGAGAAGAGCGCCCGTCCGGCCTGCTCGGCGGCTTGAGCCACTTCACGGCTGTGGACGTAGGCCACAACTTCATTGGCGAGAGTGCGCTGCGCCAGGCGTTCGTGCGCCCTCTCATTGGTCGCTAGTTCGAGCTCATTGATTTCATCGTGCGTGAGAAAGGTGAAGGACTTGAGAAGGTGTATCACCAGGCTGTCTTCCGTGTTTAAAAAGAACTGGTGCATCGCGAAGGGAGCGGTCATCTCGGGGTCGAGATACATCGCACCCGACTCGGACTTGCCAAACTTGGTCCCGTCCGATTTCACGAGCAGTGGTGAGGTCACGCCAAAGGCCGTACCCCCGGCCACCTTGCGAACGAGTTCCGCGCCCATCGTGATATTGCCCCACTGGTCAGAACCGCCAAGCTGCATGGTGCAGCCATGCAGCTGATAGAGGTGGAGGAAGTCGTGCGCCTGGAGCAGCATGTAGGAAAACTCAGTGAAGGAGATTCCCACGTCGGGACGATCTAGCCGACTCTTGACGGAATCCTTGGCGATCATCTGGTTAACCGTGAAGTGTTTTCCCGTGTCGCGGAGAAAGTCGGTCAGCGAGATAGTGGTCAACCAGTCGGCATTATTAAGGAGAAGCGCTTGGCTCGAGCCGGCGGCCGAGGAGAAATCTAGGAACTTCTCCAACTGGCGGCGGATACCGGCGACGTTTTCTTGCAGTTCGTCCATCGAGAGCAACTGGCGCTCCGTGGCCTTGTGGCTGGGGTCGCCGATTAGGCCCGTTCCCCCGCCCGCTAGGGCAATCGGCCGATTCCCCGCGAGTTGGAGGCGACGCATGCTCGTCAGCTGGAGGAGATTGCCGAGGTGGAGTGATTTCGCAGTGGGATCAAAGCCGGCGTAGAGCGTGACAGCGCCAGAGTCCAATTGGCCAAAGATGGCCTCATCAGTGAACTGGTGAAGAATGTTGCGAAATTCCCAATCTTCCCGTATGCCCATAGTCAAAGTGTAGAAGACGCCTGTTGAGAATTAGAGCGGTGGTGTCGTGGTGGGCAAGAGACTTTGAACCCAGTGAATAATCGTGGGCCACCATCCGGCAATTTCACTCACCCCAAGGGCAATCAGAAAGATACCGCCAATCACCCCAATGAGCTGGCCCCTGCGACGCAAGGCACTAGAAACTCCTGTGGCCCATTCGCTGGCAATGGCGGCGACCACAAAGGGGGTGCCCAAACCCAGACAGTAGATGAATGCCAGGCCCGTCCCTCGCCACGCCGTCGACGTGCTCGACGTCGCTGCCAGGCCCATAATGGCGCCAAGCGTGGGGCCGATGCACGGGGTCCAGCCAAGCGCAAAAAGCAGTCCGAGAACAAAGGCGCCGACCAATGTGGCACGAGGGAGAAAGTGGCTACGCCGTTCGCGTTGTAGAAATCCAAGTGGAAGCCACCCGGCAAAAAAGAGGCCCAGCAGAACAGTCACCCCACCGAAAATGATCTCGAGGCCGCGATGGTGCGAGCGCAGGAGATGCCCTAGGCCCCCGAAGAGGTAGCCGAAGGTGAGAAAGACGAGTGTGAAGCCCAGAACGAAACTGAGCGAGCCCAGCACCGCACGACCCCGCGAGGCCCTCGCACTGCCCTGGCCCATAACTCCCCCGAGGAAGCCGAGGTAGCCCGGGAGTAGTGGAAGAACGCATGGTGAGAGAAACGAAACCACTCCCGCCGCAAACGCCACGGGGGCCGCCGCTAAGAAACTGTCAGCCAGTGCAATCATGCGGGGGCCACGAATTCGTTGGCCACTCGAGAGAGGGACCGCTCTAGCCAAGCGTGAAACTCGACGTTTGAGACGGGGGCACTCGGTACGGCCTCAATTACCGTTACTCCGCGGTGAACACGGGCTACTGCGAGCGCGTCGCGCAACTCGGCAACTGTTTCGACGACCACTGCCTTTATGCCGAATCCAGCCGCGACCTTAGACGGCTGCGGCGTTCGAGGAGTTGTGAAGAGTAGTTCGAACTCTTGAGAGTCCAACGAGCTCTTCTGCGGCAAGAAGTCAAAGATATGGCCACCGTTGTTGGCGACGACGACCAGAGCAATGGATGCATCCGGCGGATCAACCAAGGCCGATGCGTCGTGAAGAAAGGTGAGGTCGCCAATCAGCCCAATGGCCGCGTCACCGGCACCGATGCCAAAAAGCGTCGAAGTAACGCCGTCGATACCGTTCGCACCACGATTTGAAAAAGTCCGAGCTATCCGCGCCGGGGCGAACCACTCCACTTCGCGAACGGGCATCGAGGAACCAAGTACTAGCGGTATCTGCGTCTCGTTACTCGCACGAACGACCTGGCGCGCGATGAGCGCTTCTGTGAGTTTGCTCGATTCGAGTTCCAGACCGGCGAAGTTCTCGTGTGCTCGAGCTTCTAGCTTGCTCCAAAGTTCATAGTAGGCAGCGTCAGCGACACCAGAAGGTGCGATGCCAAGACTGCTTCCTACCAACGTCTGAGTAACAATGCGATCTGGGTCCGATACGGGTCGACCAGTATCAAGGCCTATCACCGGTACACCCCAGTCTTTAATCTTCGCGTTCACTACTTTGGAGGCCACGAGTCCCCCGAGTCGGATCACAGCATCGGGCTTCGCGTGTTGAGCAAACTCCTCATTACGTAAGAAACCATCGACATAGGACACTGCGTTAGGCGTGGTGACATCACCTACGACCACCCAGTTCATCTGGCGCGCCGCCTCGACTTCAGTGGCGGTGACCCCATTACCAAAGACGGCCAAGACGCGTTGGCCGGCCACATTCGGGGTAACTAGGGCCAGTGACTCCACACGGGGACCCTGCGCCGATTGGGTCGCGATGGTCGGGAGTGGCTGCGCCTCGCCGAGGAGCGGTTCAATGAAGGCGGCATTGAGATGGACGGGACCGCTACGACCATCGCCACCTCGGGCCGCATTCCAGAGTTCAGTTGCCAGGTCGCGCCAGGTGTTCGACTCCGCAGAGTTCGCCACCCCGGGATCGAGAGCACGGCGCACCATGGGTCCGAATAACTCGTGCTGCGGGATGGTCTGCGGAGCCCCGACACCATGGAGCTCGGGTGGGCGGTCGGCCGTAATAACAATCAGGGGGACGTAAGCCTGATCAGCCTCGGCGACTGCGGCGTGAAGTTCAGCGGCAGCCGTACCACTCGTCACCACGATGGCCACGGGCAGTTGACTCTTCAGGGCCCGACCAATGGCGTAAAAGCCGGCTCCTCGCTCGTCCAGACGAACCGAGATCGTAAGTTCACTTCGTCGTGCGAGGGCGAGCGTCATGGGCGTGGAGCGCGAGCCAGGACAAATAACTACGTCGCGCAGTCCACAGGCAATCCACTGGTCGACCAGAGTGGCGACGTAAGTCGCCTGAGTATCACTGGGGCTCACTACGCTCATGGGCAATGCCTTTCCTACCAGTCGATACTCGGGGCTCCGGAGAAACGTTTCTCTGGCTGCACGGCTTCACGCAGACCAGACGTTCCGCTCGGAACTTCCTCTCCATTGTTGCAGGAAGCCACAGAGTTGTGACCCCCGACCTACCTGGTCACGGTGAATCGAGCGAGATTTCGGCAGACCTGGACGCCACGGCACACTTGGTTCGTGAAATCGGGACGCCGGAACCATTCTTTCTCGGGGGCTACTCCATGGGCGGACGCGTTGCCCTCCACGTCGCACTTGAAAACCCCGATGCCGTGCGCGCCCTCGTAGTGCTGAGCGCCACCCGTGGCATCGCGACACCCAATGACCGTCGCAACCGCATCCAAGAGGACGAGCAACGTGCTCAGCACATTGAGGCTGTGGGCGTCGAACACTTTCTTGATGAATGGCTGGCCGGACCGCTTTTCACCTCGCTGCCTCACGACCCCGGCGAACGTAGGACGCGAAGTGCCAACGGTGCTGGCATCGCTGATTCATTACGCCGATGCGGAACGGGGACACAACGCTTCCTCGGCGACGAACTGGCCGCCCTCACGATGCCCGTACTGCTCATTGCGGGCGCCAACGATGAGAAGTTTGCGGGAGAAGCCCTCGAAATGGGATTGAGCCTGCCCGACGCCCACGTGGCCTTGATTCCTGATGCGGGGCACGCCGCACACTTGGAGCAGCCCGAAGCGGTAGGCCGAATCGTTCTGGACTTCCTCGCGAGCTACTGAACGAGTAGTACTACCGAGATACCGGCGCCAATCGTGAGTTGAATGTGTGACGTGATCTGCAGGAGCGGCAGTAACGCCCGTCCCTGGAAATTGGTGAAGACCAGTCGGTGAAGCGGAACCAGGTACAGCAACCCGAAGAGGAAGCCGAACTTCAAGGCGCCACCGGCACCCACGGCGACCCCTAGAACACATGCCACGTACAGCCACGAAGCTCGAGCTCGACCCAACCGCGCAGCCAGGGTTTTTTTTCCGGCCTCGATATCCCCGGTGACGTCGCGCAGATTATTCGACTCCAGCAATGCACAAGCCATTGAGCCACACATCAGGGCCAGCCACCAAGCCCGTGTCGGTACGTGTTGGTTTTGGAGAAAGGCCGTGCCGACGGTGGCGACGAATCCGAAATAGATCATGACGAAGAGTTCACCAAAGCCGAAGTAGCCGTAGGGCTTTGGACCACCGGTGTAGAACCATCCGGCTAGAACAGCGCTGATACCGATAGGGATTAGCCAGAGCGTGGTGGAGATGGCCAACATGAGGCCGACGATGGCGGCGACCAAGAACCACGCGAAAGCCATGGTGCGAACCAGATTCTTCTTTACGAGACCTGACGCGGTGAGACGAAAAGGGCCGACCCGATTCTCGTCGGTGCCCTTGATCCCATCGGAGTAGTCGTTGGCGTAGTTGGTGCCAATCTGTAGCGCAAGAGCAACTACCGCCGCCCCGATGGTGCGGGTGAGGTTCATTTCTGTAGGACGTACTGACAGCGCTCCCACTACGACCGGAACAATTGCCGCTGGGAGGGTTCGAGCTCTCGCTGCGAGGACCCAACGTCGAACTGGTCCGGGCGTATGCCTCACGGACGCTTGGGGAAGCGGGAGAAGTCGGGACGTCGGTGCTCCACGAAGGCGTTGCGACCCTCTTGTCCTTCTTCGGACATGTAGAAGAGCATCGTGGCGTCACCAGCGAGCTGCTGAATACCAGCCAAGCCATCGTCGGCGGCGTTGAAGCCGGCCTTCAGCATGCGGAGCGCAATCGGCGAGAGTTCCAACATCTGGCGACACCAGGCCACTGTCTCGCGCTCGAGATCAGCGAGGGGCACCACGGTGTTAACGAGTCCCCAGTCCAGTGCGGTGGCTGCGTCGTACTGACGGCAGAGGAACCACACTTCTTTAGCACGCTTGAGCCCAATGGTCCGCGCGAGTAGTGATGAGCCGTAGCCACCATCAAACGAGCCAACCATTGGTCCGGTCTGACCAAAGCGAGCGTTGTCAGCGGCAATCGACAGGTCGCACACCAAGTGCAAGATGTGGCCACCACCGATCGCGTAGCCCGCAATGCTGGCAATGACGGGCTTTGGCAGGCGGCGAATCTGAATCTGTAAGTCCAACACGTTGAGTCGACCCACACCGTGGCGTGCCACCTCGTCATCACCGATGTATCCATCGTTACCGCGAATCTTTTGGTCGCCTCCGGAGCAGAATGCGTCCGGGCCAGCGCCAGTCAAGATGATGGCGCCTACCGAAATGTCGTCGCGGGCCCGCTCAAATGCGTCGGACAGTTCAAAGAGTGTCTGAGGACGGAAAGCGTTGCGGCGCTCGGGGCGATTGATTGTGATCTTCGCGATGCCGTCAGCGACGTCGTAGAAGATGTCTTCGTACTCCCCAATACGGTCCCACGCAGGTAGTGGGACGTTACGAAATGCTTCGACGGGGTCGACGGGCGAACCCTTAATGACTGTTTCATCCATGGGAGTCACGCTACCGGCGCATCACACCGGTGCGACAAGGACGCCGTCGTGTTCCCCGACTCCGGGACGATTCTCATGCGTATCAAGACGGGCCTGCAGTTCTTCGCGCACGCCCTTGAGCGAAGGGTCCCCGAAACGGTTAACGCGCTGAAGGGGATCGTCGGTGAGGCTGTAGAGCTCCCCTTCCGTTCCGTCATGGGCGTAACCGGCCGCATAGCGGGTGTAGAGCCACTCCTCGGTGAGCACTGAGCGCACGTGAATATCAACCCCGAAGAGAGCTGAGTCCCATTCGGTAATCGTCGCGTCAAGATTCCGCGAATGGGCATCTTCGTTCGAGATTGGCAGAGCCGGCTCTTCGGCCCACTCCGGCTGGGCCACACCGGCGACCGAAAGGAACGTCGAGGCCAGCGAAACCAGACTGACAGGGGTGTGGACGACAGCTGGGTTAACACCACTCGACTTGGCGGGACGCCAAATCAGCGGCAGCCGCATGAGTGCATCAACGTGATAGGGACCCTTGAACAAGAGTCCAAAATCACCTTGGAATTCGCCGTGGTCGGTCGTGAAGATGATATCCACGTCGTCACCCCAGCCGCGCTCATCAATGACCCGTAGGACGCGCCCAATGGCCTCATCGATGAGCTCCACTTCAACGGCGTTCAGTGCGTTGACTTCCCGAATCTGATCCTCAGTCAACGTGGCGGGAACCCACTTGGCCGGAGCCTCGTAGTTCGAAACAAGCTCGCCTTCGTACCACATGCGCCAGTGGCGAGCCTTGTCATCCAATATGGCTTCGCGCTTGGCGCGGTTCGGCTCGTACCCGGCGGGCAGTTCAACATCACGCCAGTTCACGCGATTGATTTCCGACTGTGGAGGATCCCAGGGGTGGTGCGGGTCAGGGAAACTCATCCAACAGAACCAGTCGTTTTCGACTTCCAAAGAATTCAGCCACGCAATTGTGCGATCGGCCACCCAGTCGGTGTGGTACCACTCCTTGGGAATCACGTTGTGCTTCACCTGCGGGGCATCGGTGTCGCCACCACCGGCGGCGTTGACATTGAGTTCACCGTCGAGGACTTGATAGAACGCACCGAGCATCTCGGGGTGGTTCTCAGCCAGCCAGCGGGCGTAGTGCAACATGCCGGCAGCGCCGTGGGTCGCCATTTCGAGGTGATCGAATCCACGGTGCACCCCGCGACGACCGTCGTACCAGGGCTGCTCAACGGTCGGCACTCCGAGCGACGAGAGGGAGTTCTCGGTGAACTTACCGAACACGTCCAAGAACGGTTCGAAGTGGGCCTTGCCAATAATCGAAGTCTTATAACCCTCGT
Source organism: Actinomycetota bacterium (assembly GCA_009726065.1). Taxonomy (GTDB): domain Bacteria; phylum Actinomycetota; class Acidimicrobiia; order Acidimicrobiales; family RAAP-2; genus RAAP-2. Next base: position 4 of record WLNA01000037.1, on the reverse strand, counting down.
CGTG
>WLNA01000036.1 GCA_009726065.1 Actinomycetota bacterium | reverse complement strand
TGTCGTTATTGAGGTTTTCACGTGGCGAATATTAAGAGCCAAATTAAGCGCATCCGGACGAACGAGATTTCTCGTCTGCGTAACAAGGCTGTGAAGTCAGAAGTCCGCACCCGTATCAAGAGTGCCGTGTCGGCTGCCGGAACTGAGAATGAGGAAGCGGCATTGCGTCTCGCCATCCAGCGTCTCGACAAGGCCGTCTCCAAGGGCGTCATTCACAAGAATCAGGCTGCGAACCGCAAGAGCGGTTTGATGAAGCGCGTTGCGGCTCTAAAGAACGCCTAGCGCCTTCCCGCTCCCTCGCTCATCTTGGCGAGGCGGGCCACCAAAATCTCCATTATCAAAGTCGGCTCTAGAGCTGTCGCCCCCTTGAGGTCAATATCGGCCTGGGCCACGAGTTGCAGAGCGCGAGCGACCCGATCGGTACCGAGGGCATTGAATGTACCGAGCAACTTCTTAGCCGGATACTCCTTGATGCCCAGCAGTGAAACAACGGCGGCCGTGGTGGCCGCGCCCGAGTTTTGGAGCTGAGCGAGACGCAGGTAGTGGCGCTGCAAAATACCGACCACCTGGACCGGTACACGGCCTTCCGAATCGAGCATCCGCCGGGCCGTCTTGACGGCCTCGGCCGTGCGGCCCCGATCGATGCAGTCGGTGAGATCCCATTCAGGAACGTTGCCCATCGTACCGAGGTAGGGCTCGATTTCGGCGAAACCAATCTTGGCGTCGCCAAAGACAGACCACAACGTGCGGGCGAGCGCATCAACCCGCTCGACTTCCTCACCGAGTCGGTCCATGATGGGGCCAATCGCCGCCGGATCGACACGGAGGTTGTTCTCGCGGAGCTTCTCCTTTACGAAGGACTCCCCCTCCTTGAACCCCACGGTGGTGTCAATAGTGCGGCCGACCACCTTGAGGAGGGCATGGCTCTTCGTGGTCGTACCGGCCAAGATCAAGGTGACTTCGGGAACTGGTGCTTCAATCCATCGAGAGAGAACTTCGACGTTGGCCTTGGCTAGGGCGTAGGCGTTGCGAACGACGACGACTCGGTGGGGCACCAAGAACGGTGGCGTGTTCAGCGCCGTCACAATGCGCTGGACGAAGCTCTCCCGTTCGTCGGGAGTCAACGTGTCGTCATTGACGGTGAAGTCCTCGAGGGCCATCGCCGGATCGAGCCCGTTAAGTGTCTCGCCCACCAGGGCGTGCAGGGCGTCATTGACAATGATTTCGTTATTGCCGAAGAGGCCAATCGCCGATTCAGTCACCGCGCACCTCGAGAAGTCGTTGGACCGCGTCACGCACCCGAACAGTACCGGCCACGTCGTGGACCCGCAGGATCCGACAGCCGGCGGTGATGCCGAGGGCCGAGGCGGCCAATGTTGGCTCGCGACGCTCAGTGACCGGGAGGTCAAACATGACACCGAGGAACGTTTTGTTTGAGGCCGAGAGCAAGAAGGGGTAGCCCAGTGCGGCGAACTCGGCCGAGTCGCGAAGCAACTGGAGTGATTGACCGGCCGTCTTGCCGAGGTCGAGACCTGCGTCCAGGATGATGCGGTCCGGGGCCACGCCGGCCGCTAGCGCCCGATCGCGACGCTCTAGGAGAAACTCCTTCACCGAGGCCGTGACGTCGGCGTACTGCGGGTTAGGGTCCGCCACCCGGGGACGAAGACGGATATGGGTAGCCACGACCGTGGCGCCGGCCCGGGCCGCGACGGGCAAATAATTGTCATCGGCGAAACCACTGATGTCATTGCCGATAACGGCACCAACACCAAAGCAGGCCTCGGCCACGGAGGCGCGCCAGGTATCAACACTGATGGGTGTGTCGAAGCGGCGACGCAGCTCTTCGACGGCGGGCACGACGCGCTCGAGCTCTTCGGCTTCGCCAACCTCTTCACCAGGCCCGGCCTTTACTCCCCCGACGTCCAGCAGATCGGCACCATCCAGTACGAGTTGCTCGGCCCGCGAGAGGAAGGCGTCGAGGTCAAAGGTGGCCGCCGGTGCGAAGAAGGAGTCCTTCGTCCGATTCAAGATTCCCATCACCAACGCTCGGCGCGTTACGTCAACGACCTGTTCACCGAGCCGCATCACGAGCGGTGCGGTCGGGACGTAGGGCTGCATCAGTACAGGCGATTGGCGAGACGTCGGCGGTAGACGACAAACCGGGGGTCTTCGGGACCGAGGGCGTCGAGAATCTCGAGCAACTTGGCCCGATCAGCCTCATCGGTGATCCCACTCTCCAGGAGTGCATCGAGGGTGGCGTCGATGTCACCGGAGATATCGATACCGGCCTTGCCAATTCGGGCCCGGGCTAGCAGCGTGGCGAAGACGGCACTCGTGGCGTAGGGCTCCAGCAGGATGAGAACGTCTTCGAAGCGACCTTCGTTCAACCAGAGTGCGGCCAGTGCCGTCAATACATCAACGTTGGATGGATCTAACGTCATGGCTTGCGTCAGCGAAGCTTCGTCACCCTGGGCGATCAACGCAGCGAGGGGCGAGGAGGCGGGCGCGAACTCGGCCAACCAGGCACGAATTTCATTCTCGGGCTTGGCACCGACGAACTGGGAAACTATCTTGCCCTCGACGATGGCAAAGACCGCGGGGATGCTCTGCACCTGAAAGGCTTCCGATATGCGCTGATTGGCATCGACGTCGACCTTGGCTAACACCACGCCACCATTGGTCTCGTCAATGACCTTCTCAAGAATTGGTCCGAGGGTCTTGCAGGGCCCACACCATTCGGCCCACAGGTCGATAACGACGGGGGTCGTCATGGAGCGTTCCATGACCTCTTGGCTAAACGTGGCGTCAGTGACATCAATCACAACTTCAGCCTAACGGTGCGGTTCTCGAGGGGGCGAAAGTAGAGGGTAGAAATCACTACTAATCTCGCCATCTATGAGCACAGAGGTAATGGGAATCAATCACGACCACGTCACGGCCTGGATGGAGTCGAATGTCGGCGCCGTGGCCCCTCTGACATTTGAACTGATTGCCGGTGGTCGCAGCAACCTCACCTACCGCGTGACCGACGCGGCGGGTAAGCAGTTCGCTCTTCGCCGACCCCCCACCAGCCACGTATTGCCTACGGCCCACGACATGGTTCGCGAACACACGATTATCAGCGCCCTCTCACCGCTCGGCATTCCCGTCGCCACCCCACTCGGGCTCTGCGTGGACGAGGCCGTCAACGAGCGTCCCTTCTACGTCATGGAGTTCGTCGAAGGCGCCATTCTGCGTGACCGTCGACAGGCCGAAGAGGCCTTCGCCCTCGGTGACCGTTTTCGCATTGGCGCCAACTTGGCCCAGACGCTGGCTCAGTTGCACGACGTCGATGTCGTCTCGGCCGGCCTCGGAGATCTCGCCCGACACGACGGTTACATCGAACGTCAGATACGTCGTTGGCGCGGACAGTACGAACAGATGCACGTTGAGGGTGTCGAACACGGTGGCCTCGTCGAGAGCGTCGGCGACCAACTCGCCGCCAATATCCCCACTCAGCAAAAGGTCGCCGTGGTGCACGGTGACTACCGATTGGACAACACCGTCTTGAACGAACAGGGTCAAGTTCGGGCCATTCTCGACTGGGAGATCTGCACCCTCGGTGACCCCCTCGCCGACCTCGGCCTCCTGCTCGTCTACTGGGCCGAGCCGGCCGACGGCACAGCCGCACTCCTGGGCGCCGCGCCCACGACGGCTGATGGCTTTATGACCCGCAAGGAAGTGTTGGCCGCCTACTCCCAGCACACGTCACTCGACGTCAGCCAGGTCGGTTTCTACCAGGCCTTCGGCTACTGGAAGCTGGCCTGCATTCTTCAGGGAGTCTTTGCGCGCTACAGCGCCGGCGCGACGGCCGGTGACACTGGCAGTGTGGCCGAGTTCCCCAAGCACATCGCCCTGCTCGCCGAAACGGCCAAGCGCACCCTCGAGGAGGCCTAGTGGACGGCAACGAGTTCGACCGCATTCTCTACTTCAACGACCCCGTCCTGCACGAGCCCGTGCTGATTGTGGGTCTCGAGGGTTGGATTGACGCCGGCTTTGGCGCCAACGCCGCCATCAACTCCCTCATGTCGACCATGAACACCGAGATCATCGCGATGATGGAGACGGAGTTCTTTATCGACCAGCGAGCCCGTCGGCCGATTGTCCAGATCGTAAATGGCGTCACGACGAATCTCACGTGGCCCGAGATTCAGGTGCACCACGGACGTGACGGCGATGGGGCCGACGTGCTAACCCTCACTGGTCCTGAGCCTGACTTTCACTGGGGGGACTTCGTCGACCTCGTCGTGGAGATGTGCGAGCGCCTCGGTGTCCGCATGGTTATTGGTCTCGGTGCCTTCCCCGGTCCCGTTCCCCACACTCGCCCCCTGCGCGTCGTAGGGACGGCCCCCGCGGCCAGTGCCCATCTCCTCCACGCCGTGACCGCCGTGGACGGTGAACTCGAAGTGCCGGCCGGCATCATGGCCGCTATCGAGATGGGTTGTGCCGAAGCCGGCATTGAAGTGATGACCCTGTGGGCTCGCGTGCCCCACTACGTCGCCTCTATGCCCTACCCGATTGCCTCAGCCGCCCTCATTGACGCCGTCGCGGCCGTGGCCGGCCTCACCGTCTCCTCCACAGAACTACGGGCCAAGGCCGAAGAGACTCGTCAGCGTGTGGACGACCTCGTTGAGAACAATCCCGACCACGAATCAATGGTCCACAACCTCGAGTCCCAGGCCGACGAAGTTGAGCCACCAGTCGAACTGGACATTCCCTCCGGTGACGAGTTAGCCGAAGAGCTCGAACGATTCTTGCGAGACCAGCAGAACTGATTACAAGACGTCGGCTTGCTCCATGCTGATGCCGAGTCCGAGGGCGTAGCCCTCGAGGAAGAGTTCACACTCACGTTGGCGCGGATGGCGATTAGCAATTTCATAAAAGGCCTTGCTGTGGTCGGCCTCGTGAAGGTGGGCCAGCTCGTGCACCAAGACGGCATCAATGACCCAGTCGGGACACTGTCGCATTCGCGTGGAGACTCTGATTTCACGAGTCGCCGGTGTACAGGAGGCCCACCGGCTCTTTTGATTCGAAACCCAACGGACCGATGAGGGCAATACGCCATCGGTGTAGAGATCGGCCAATACGGCTACCCGCGCTTCGAGCGCGGCGTCGCTCGCCATGACCTGAGGACGTTGCGTTAAGAGTCGCTGTACCAACTCGTCCACGAAGACGTCGCGGGCCCGACCCTTGAGTCGAGCGGGAATCTGCACGATGACCCGACTACCCGACCAGTGGGCGTTGCCCGTTTTGGTCCGGCGCGTTGAGGCGCGAATCTCGACTTCCGGACGGTCGAACTGTGGCGGCTGAACTACGACCGCGTCACCGTTGCGTTTGGCACTCACGGAACGATGTTCACCAGTTTGGGCGGACGAGCAATTACTCGACTGGGTGCAGAACCACCGAGTGCCGCCGCAATTGACGGTTCGGCCAGAGCTGCCGCGATGGCCGCCTCTTCAGAGATGTCGGACACCACCTCGAGCCGGGCCTTGACCTTGCCGGCGACCTGAATGACCATCGTCACGGTGTCGTCTACCAACATGGCGGGATCGGCGGTGGGCCACGACTGGGCGTGCACGAACTGGTCGTCGCCGTGGCGTCGAGCCCACAGTTCGGCGGCCACGTGGGGTGCCATGGGGGCGAGTAGCAGACACATGGTGTCGAGTGCTTCATCGAAGGTGGCACGGTGGGCCCCGTGGCCGTCACGGGCCCACTTCGACAGGGCGTTGAGCAGCTCCATCAAGGCGGCGACACCGGTGTTGTAGCCCCACTTTTCGAAACCGTCGGTCACGCGAACAATCGTCTTGTGCGTGGCCCGTCGGATTGCGAGGTCCGTCTCGTCGGCCACGTCACGCCAGACCACATCTTCCAGTTCGGCGAGGCGCCAGAGGCGGTCAATGAAACGAGCACAGCCGTCGATGACGTCGTTGGTCTGATCGGTCCAGTCGAAGTCCTCGTTCGGTGGTCCCACGAAGAGGTGGAAGAGGCGTAGGCCGTCGGCACCGACCGAGTCGTAGTACTGCTGGGGCGCCACGAGGTTGCCCTTGGATTTACTCATCTTGGATCCACCCATGCGGATCATGCCCTGAGTGAAGAGCTTCTTAAAGGGCTCGCGGGGTAGACCCGGTGCGAGTCCGACGTCAACGAGGGCCTTCATGTAGAAACGGGCGTAGAGGAGGTGCAAGATGGCGTGCTCGATACCACCGATGTACTGATCGACGGGCATCCACTTGGCCGCTTCAACCGGGTCAAACGGCTGGCCATCGGTAAAGGGGTCGGTGAATCGTAGGAAGTACCAGGACGAGTCGGTGAAGGTGTCCATCGTGTCGGCTTCTCGACGGGCCGCTCCCCCACATGAAAGGCAGGTGGTGTTGCGGAAGCCCTCGTGGGTCGCCAGTGGTGACTGGCCCGACTTGTTCATAGCCACGTCGTCGGGAGCCACGATGGGCAGTTGCTCGACCGGTACCGGCACGATGCCGCAGCCGTCGCAATAGACAACGGGGATGGGGCAGCCCCAGAAACGCTGGCGAGAAACGAGCCAGTCGCGAAGTCGGAAGTTGACCTTCGATTCGCCGGCTGCACTCTTGACGACAAACTCAATGGCGGCCTGTTTGGCGGCGTCTACGTCAAGACCATCGAGGAAGCCCGAGTTAATCTTCACGCCCGCACCGGCGTAGGCACCACCAGCAAAATCTTCCGGAGGGGCCACCGTGCGTACGACGGGTAGTCCGTGAACTTGGGCGAAGGCGAAGTCACGCTCGTCTTCGGCCGGCACGGCCATGATGGCGCCCGTGCCGTAGGTTCCGAGGACGTAGTCCGCGACGTAGACCGGCACCTTGTCGCCAGTAAAAGGGTTAATGACGTAACTGCCGGTGAAGGCGCCTCGCTTATCGAGACCTGCACCACTGTCGGAGGAAGCCGTGCGCTCCAGCTCACTGGCGCCACGGGCCCGCTCAACCAATTCGCTCACCGCGGTGGCCTGCTCGGGGATCGTGAGGACGGAGAGAAGTTCGTGCTCGGGGGCGACTACGGCATAGGTCACGCCAAAGCCCGTGTCAGGACGGGTCGTAAAGACCCGCAACGCCACATCGGGCTGGCCATCGACGGTGAGTGCGAACTCGGCTCCTTCGCTGCGGCCAATCCAGTTTCGTTGCATCGTCTTCACGCGCTCGGGCCAGTCCAGGCCGTCGACTTCTCGTAATAGTTCTTCGGCGTAGTCGGTGATCTTGAAGAACCACTGCTCGAGATTCTTTCGCTCGACTAAGTCACCGGAACGATCACAGGTTCCGTCTCCGTTCACTTGCTCATTGGCCAGCACGGTGGCGCAACCGGGACACCAGTTCACCGGCGCATTGGCTCGATAGGCGAGGCCAGCCTCGAAGAACTTCAAAAAGATGAGTTGCGAGTTCCTGATGTAGTCGGGATCGTGCGAATGCACTTCACGGCGCCAGTCGTAGACGGCGCCGAGCTTCTGGACCGAGCTCTTCAGTTCTTCAATCCGCTGGTCGGTGAAGATGCGGGGGTGACTGCCGGCCTTGATGGCGGCGTTCTCGGCGGGTAGGCCGAAGGAGTCAAAACCAAAGGGAGAAAGCACCGCTTTACCCAGCATCGTTTGGTAGCGGACGACGAGATCACCAAAGGTGTAGTTGCGAACGTGACCCTGGTGCGCAGCCCCCGACGGGTACGGGTACATGCAGAGGACGTAGAAGCGCTCACGGGGATCGTCATTATCGACTTCGTAGAGACCCGACTCACGCCACCGTTGCTGCCACTTGCTTTCCAACTCCACAACATCAAAAGGGCGTACCATACGTCAATTCTACGAAGTATCTCAGTTCGCTTTACCCATTAGGACCAAGGGCGCCGGGAGGCCCCCATCAGCGTTCCTGCTAATCTTTATTCCTTCTGGGGGTATAGCTCAGCTGGTAGAGCACTTGCATGGCATGCAAGGGGTCAGGGGTTCGAATCCCCTTACCTCCACCAATGTTGTCAAAACCACGACAATCCATTGATTCCTTAGGGCTCGATTCTCTCGACCGTGGGTATTCGACTGATGGCTTTGTCGAAAGAAGCGACCTTTCCTACCCCGGTGGTTTCCGCGCAAGCCACGAGGTAGGCGTCGGCAAAATCAAGCCGCTCGCCTTCGTACAAGGCAACCGTTCGCAGGAGTAGCGGAGCGTCAATGACTCGGACGGACTCCATCGCCAGCAAGGATCGAATTACTTCACTGATGCGAGAACGGTCGATTTCGTAGAACGATTCGAGTGCATACACCGTTTCGGCTCCGCTTCAGAGTTCGCTCAGTGCAACTCCCTCAAGAGAACCACCCCAAGTTCACCTACCAACTGCATCCGCAATGACCTCGGACCACGGCGTGGGTTCGAGACCAAGCAGGGTCCGGGTCTCGTTGTCGTCGATGATGAACGGCCGCTCGAATTGGTAGGAGACCTTCGGGAGCTCGCCGATGAGCGGACTGACGAGACCAATGGCCTTGAGCAGCCCATTCGGGAGCGAGCGCACCTTCGGTGCCGGTGCACCGAGCGCGGCTGCTAGGTCGCTGAGCACCGACCGCATCGTCGCAGGTTCGTTCGTCACCGCGTGCCAGGGTCGACCCCAAGCGGCCTCGGTCGTCGCAGCAGCGACGAGGGTCCGACCGACGTCGCCGGTGTAGGTCCACGAGTGCAGCTGGTCGACGTCGCCGTAGACGGTGGCGGTGCGACCCTTGGCGACCTGTGGGAGGGCTCGCTCGAAGAGTGATTGACTGCCGTGCCCAATGAAGTCCGATGCCCGCACTTCGGTCGCTCGGAGATCGCCCCGCTCGTGGGCTGCGAGAGCGTCACGCCACATGGTGGCCCGAACCTGCGCTTTGGGCAGCGTCGACACCAGAGGATCATGGGGCGTCAGCGGTGCGGTCGGGGGGCCGTAGGCGTAGAGGTTGGAGAGCGTCGTGAGCACGGCGCCACTGCGCGTCGCCGCCTGGACGAGCGAGGCGGCAACTGGCGGCCAATCGGTCAACCACTTGTTGTAGGGCGGATTGGCGCAGTTGAAGATCGCCGTCGCCCCCGCTGCCACCTGCGCCATGAATTGAGCATCGGCCGCATCCCCTCGGGCAACTCGAGTGCCCGGGAGATCTGCGCCACCTCCTGAGCGGCTGACGAGGATGACCTCAGCTTCTCTCCCCTTCAATGCCTTCGCCACGGCCCGGCCCGTTGCACCAACACCCACGATCACGAATTTCTCCACGGCCAATCTCCATTTCTCAGAGCAGTGCTCTCATAATACTCAAGGAGTGGAGCAAGTCAAGAGCAGTGCTCTCTTTTCCTTCGACTGTGGCATGCTGGAACCATGGCATCACCCAAGGTCGAGCAGAACCGTGCCGCCAAGATCGCTGCGATCAAGCAGCAGGCCAGAACCCTCGTCGCTGAACGGGGCGCCGCGTCTTTGTCGCTGCGCGAGGTTGCCCGAGTGATGGAGCAGACCTCGTCTGCCCTCTACCGCTACTTCCCCACCCGCGATGCACTGCTCACCGCGCTCATCGTCGACACCTACAACGATCTCGGCGCGGTGGCCGAGGCGTCGGTGGCCGCCAGCACTGGCCACCCACCCCTCGATCGCCTCGTCGCCTTGGCCTGCGCCATCAGAGCGTGGGCGAGGTCCAACGTGCACGAGTATGCCCTCATCTTCGGCACTCCGATCCCCAACTACGTCGCCCCTGAGGCGACAATCGCACCCGCTGCTCGCATCCCCTACGCCTTGGCGGCAACCCTCGGTTCGGCCACGCCTCCTCATCGCGACTTCGGCCCAGGCCCACTCCCGAGAGGAACGCTCAACCTCGACGCCCTCTCGGTGGTCCTCCGCGACCTCGACCCTGATGCCACTGCGAGAGCGCTCCTCATCTGGTCGTCGGTCTTCGGCCTCTTGACCTTCGAGCTCTTCGGCCACTTCGTGGGTTCGGTTGACGATGCCGAGACCTACTTCCGCCACGCGGTTGGAGAGCTCGGGATCCAGTTCGGCCTCGAGGCCTGACGAGATCCACCCCGCCGCCCTCTCTACGATGACGGCGTGAGGGCCATCATCATCTCGTCGACCTTTCTCACCATCGTCGGCGTCGTCTTCGTCGTGGTCGAGACCTTGGTGCGGCACCATCGCGACCGCTACGACGTCATCGTCGAGTGTGGAGACGGGCACCGCTACACCACCTACTGGGTCCCGGCCGCCTCCTTCAAGGCAGTCCGCCTCGGCACCACTCGTTACCAACGGTGCCCGGTGGGTCGCCACTGGGTTCGAACATAGTCCCATTACCTCCACGGTTGGACAACTACCCCTGCCTCGAAGCCCGTGGCGGCCGCTGTTTTGTTGCAAAGTTACCCCTCGACTCAGTGAAGCTTCACACCACTCAGAGTGCCAGATCCCGAGGTCGACACAACGGCCACCGGGATGGCGGATCCATAGTTACCTGAGGTAT
>WLNA01000035.1 GCA_009726065.1 Actinomycetota bacterium | reverse complement strand
GACGAGAAGGGTTGGGGATTCGTCGCGATTGACGGTCAGCCCGACGTTTTCGTTCACTACTCAGAGATTCAAGGTGACGGTCGTCGCACGTTGTTCGAAGGCCAGCAGGTCGAGTTCGACATCGAGCCCGGTGACCGCGGTCCACTCGCTAAGCGCGTGAACATTCTCTAAGCATCCTCTTTGAGGTGTTTCTTAAGGGCCAGCCCAATCGGGCTGGCCCTTTTGCTTTGTCAGAAGTGCACCGGAATGGGTAGCCATCATCTAAGGTTGGCAACGGTTACCCATCGGTAACCTGAGGCATATCAGCACCGCTACAGGAGGATGTCATGGCCGAGTTTTCAATGCAACTGAACGAAGACCAGAAGACTTTTCAGGATTGGGTTCACGGATTTGCTCGCGACGTCGTACGTCCAGCCGCCGCTGAGTGGGACGAGCGTGAAGAGACGCCGTGGCCCATCATCGAAGAGGCCGCCAAGGTCGGCATCTATTCGACCGACTTCATCTTCTCTAACTTCTCCGACCCCACCGGTCTCTCGATGCCGATTGCGCTCGAAGAGATGTGCTGGGGTGACGCCGGTATCGCCATGGCCATCTTCGGTACCTCGCTCGCCGTCGCCGGTATTGCCGCGAACGGTACGCCCGAGCAGGCCATGGAGTGGATCCCCCAGTGCTACGGATCGCCCGGTGACTTGAAGCTCGCCGCCTTCGGCGTTTCCGAGCCCGACGCCGGTTCCGACGTTTCTTCTCTGCGCACCCGCGCCATCTACGACGCCGCCAAGGACGAGTGGGTCCTTAACGGTGTAAAGACCTGGATCACCAACGGTGGCATTGCCAACATCCACGTCATCGTGGCTTCCGTCGACCCCGAGCTCGGCTCGCGCGGTCAGGCGTCATTCATTATTCCTGACGGCACCCCCGGCATCCGCATGGGCCAGAAGTTCAAGAAGATGGGTATCCGTGCCTCGCACACGGCCGAAGTCATCTTGGAAGACTGCCGCATTCCCGGCTCCTGCCTCCTCGGTGGCAAGGAGAAGCTCGACGAGAAGCTCGCCCGCGTTCGCGAAGGCAAGAAGGCTCAGACCAACGCCGCCATGGCCACGTTCGAAGCCACCCGTCCCGCCGTTGGTGCTCAGGCCCTCGGTATCGCTCGCGCCGCCTACGAGTACTCCCTCGAGTACGCCAAGGAGCGCAAGCAGTTCGGTCGCGCCATCATCGAGAACCAGGCCATTGCCTTCAAGCTTGCCAAGATGAAGACTGACATCGACGCTTCACGTCTCTTGGTATGGCGCGCCGCCAACATGGCCGCCACCAAGGTCCCCTTCACCGCAGGTGAAGGTTCAATGTCGAAGTGGTTCGCCGGTGAGACGGCCGTACGCGTGACCGAAGAGGCCATTCAAATCCTCGGTGGTTATGGCTACGTCCGCGAGTACCCCGTCGAGCGTTGGCACCGTGACTCGAAGATCTACACGATCTTCGAAGGAACGAGCGAAATCCAGCAACTGGTTATCGCTCGCGCCATCTCCGGCATTCACATCAAGTAGTTCAACTCGAAAAGAGCCCCGCCGAGTTACGGCGGGGCTCTTTTCATTTCTTCCCCCAAAGAAAGATTCCACTATGACGACCCGCGAAGAACTCCAAGCTAAATATCGTGCAGAGCGAGATAAGCGCATTCGTCCCGAGGGGAACGGTCAGTACATCGCCCCGACCGGCAGGTTCGCCGAGCTCTTCGCCGACAACTACGACGAACCCGTGGCGCGCGATGCCGTTACCGATGACGTAGAGGTCGCGATTGTCGGGGCGGGGTTCTCGGGCCTCGTGACTGGTGCCCGTTTAAAGCAAGCCGGCATCACCGATGTACGGCTCATCGATCGCGCCGGTGACGTGGGCGGCGTTTGGTACTGGAATCGCTATCCCGGTGCCATGTGCGACACGGCCGCGATGGTCTACCTGCCCCTGCTGGAAGAGACGGGCACCATGCCGTCGGCGAAGTACGTCCCGGGGTACGAGATCTTTGCTCACGCGCAAAAGATCGCCACAACCTTTTCGCTCTACGAGAACGCCTTGCTCTCCACGGGAATTGACTCGATTACCTGGGAAGAAGGCATCAAGCGGTGGCGCTTCTTGACCGACCGTGGGGATAACTTCACCGCCAAGTTCATTGCGCTCGGCACGGGACCCATCGCCAAGCCCCACCTACCCGGCATCCCCAGTCTCGACGAGTTTCGGGGCGAGATGTTCCACACCAGTCGATGGAACTACGACTACACCGGTGGTGACCGCTACGGCGCACCCATGACCAAACTGGGCGACAAGAAAGTGGGCATCGTGGGCACGGGGGCGACCGGCATCCAATGCGTTCCGCCGCTCGCTCGTTCGGCCGGCGAGCTCTTCATCTTCCAGCGCACCCCTTCCTCTATCGATGTTCGTAATAATCACCCGATTGATCCCGAGTGGTTTCAGACGCTGCCGTCTGGCTGGCAGAGCGAGTGGCTCATGAACTTCACCACGCTGCAGACCGGTGGCTTCACTGAGGAGGACTTGGTGAAAGACGGTTGGACCGATATCTCGCAGCGAATCCGCGACCGAGTGGTTGCTCTCGTGACCGAGCGAGGTGAGTACACCCTCGAGCTTCAGCAAGAGGCCTACGAGGCCAGCGACGACGAGAAGATGGAGGAGATTCGCGCCCGTGTTGAGGCCATCGTCCAAGACCACGAGACGGCCGAACACTTAAAGCCTTGGTACCGGCAGCTCTGCAAGCGACCTTGTTTTCATGACGAGTACCTTCAGGCCTACAACGCCCCCAACGTTCATCTCGTCGACACCGACGGCCAGGGTGTTGAGCGCATCGACGCCACGGGGGCGTGGGTTAACGGTGTCCACTTCGAACTCGACTGTTTAGTGCTGGCGTCGGGATTCGACGTCGGTAATGAGCACACCAAGTCGTCGGGCTTCCCGATCCGTGGTCGCGATCAGCTCTTGACAGAGCGTTGGGCGAACGGCATGGAGACGTTGCACGGACTGCACGTGAACGGATTCCCCAACATGTTCATCATCGGTATCTCGCAAGCGGCCAACTTGGTATCCAACATTCCCCACAACTTTTTGGAAGCGGGGGCCACTATCGCCAGCGTTGTGCGACACGCCCGCGACATTGGCGCTGCCACTACCGAAGCGAAACCCGAGGCGCAGGCCGAATGGGTGGCGTTGATCGAAAGTGCCGGACGCTCGTTCTTCGGTAATACCGAATGCACACCGGGCTACTACAACAATGAAGGCAAGGAGATGGAGCGCAGGGATCACATGAACTCCGCCGGTTACCCCGATGGTGCCGTGGCCTACTTCACAATGATGCAACAGTGGCGAGACTCCGGTGAGTTCGAAGGAATTCTTTTCGCCTAACGGGTTTCTCTGTCGGCAACAACTAGCGTTCCTCTCTATGAAGATTGTGACCCTCTGCACCGGCAACGTGGCGCGATCGGTGATGCTCGGCTACATGCTGGAAACGCTGGCCGAATCGCAAGGTTGGTCGTGGGAGATTCGCACGGCCGGAACGTTCGCCATTGAAAACCAGGGGATGAGTTCTCGAACTTTTCAGTCTTTGAGTGAACTTGAAGAATTGGGTGAGTACGACTTCGCCAAACATCGGTCACGCCAAATCACCGACGAAGATGTGCAGTGGGCCGACGTGGTTTTTGCCAGCGAGGCCGACCACGTGCGCTTCGTACGCACGAAGCACGCGCATGGTGCACACAAGGTGGTACAACTCAAACACTTTGTGGCCACCGCTCCACTGGACGGCCCCCTCGGGGAACGGGTCGGGGCGGTCAGCGAGTTGGCACCCGACGTAATTTGGGATGTGGTTGATCCGGCCGGTGGTGATCAGGCCATGTACGACGCCACGGCGCAGGAACTCTGGGATCTGACCCAAGCCCTCGGCGTCCTCTTGGCTGAAGAGTACGACCCGTCGCTTTAGCGCTGCGCAGTAGCGCGCAGGCCACCCCAGGCAAGGGTGGCAATCCGCTTGGCGAGGACGCTGGCTTCATCGGGAGTGGGCTCGGGCCATCCTCGTCGAGCCTGGCGGACGAGCCAAACAACGGCGGCCCCTTCAGCCATACCTACGACACCACCGGCCAACTCACGTCGGTGATCGTCGTTGAGATCATCGGCCAGCAGTGGTTCGATGAAGGAGACTAAGTCCACTTCAACGGCCCGCAACTGCTTGCTGTGCTCGTTGGATCCGGCCTGTAAGAAGAGCACGCGAAAGGCGTCGGACTCCTGGACTACAAGTTCGAAGTAGACGCGAAATGCCGATTCGACACGTTGCCGAGGTGACTGCTCCGCGGATGTGGCGGCTTGCAAGGAAACGAGGAGCCGAGCGGCCGTCGTGGTCACAATCTCTTCGTAGAGTGCATCCTTACCGCCGAAGTGCTGGTAGATGATTGGCTTGGTGAAACCAACTTCTTTGGCGACCTGCTCCATGGTGGTGGTCTGGAAGCCGTGCTCGGCAAAAACCCGGGTCGCCACACGCAGAATCTCCTGTCGCCGGTCGTCGCCGGTGGCGTCAGTCTCTAGTGCTCCCATGGCGCGTGAGGTTAACGGTGATTTAGAGAATGCCGACCGAGGCCAACAACGTGGCTAATCGAGCGGGCAGTAACGATAAGTCGTAGTTGGCCTTGGCAATTGCCACATTTTTATCGAGGAATTCGGCGTACGGGTCGCTCATCGCCTCATTAATACCATCGATATCGTCAAGGTCAAAAAAGTGAAAGCCGTGGGCTTCAATCTCTTCCATCACGGGATAGGGATAGCGGGCCAGAGGCTTGCGGTGAGTCACTGCCTCAATCACTGGATTACCGAAGCCCTCCCACGTGGAAGGCATCACGACCAGGTCACAACCGGCGTAAGCGTCATCCATCGTGGCGCCGGGGGGGAGGCCGCGGCGAACTCCCGTCATGGAGAGATTGATCAGTCGTTCGAGATTGGGACCGAACCCGTCTTCAGCTTTTCCGAGTAGCCAAAAGATGCCGCCGAGTCGCTCGGAGAGGCGGAGACCGGCCGTGACATTTTTCCGAGGAATGGCGCGCGTTGGCTGCAGGATGATCGGGGATTTCCCTTTGACGTGAATGGCCTGGCGCATGAGTTCACGCCGACCCACTGGGGGGTTGCAGTCAAAGTGATTAGGGATGGTGGTAGCGACGATGCCCCGCTGAGAGAGTTCGGTCCGGGAACGGTCGTTAATCGTGACGTGGGCCCACGGACCCAAATGACTTGGGCCCTCTAGGTGGATCAAGTGGGGGCGTTGCCACGGCAAGTCGTGGTGCCGGAAAATGGCGACCCGATCGCGGAGAACCTCGTAGATGGCATCACGAGCATCCAAGTTGAGCGGCAAGGAAGCGAGGTTCTCAACGATCACTAAATCGGCTTTATCGAGAATGCGCCGAAGTTCGTCAATATCAGGATGTTCGGCAGCGTTGATGGCTAAGCCGGGCACGGTGAAATCCACCTGACCCTCACCAGCGACCGTAAATACTTCGTGGCCGAGAGTTTTCAGCGCCTCGGTCCACTTATCAGCCTCGATTGAGACGCCATCGGTGAGACCGAGACGAAAACTGACGATCGCCACCCGAGCCATGGGAGACAGATTACGACTTTGCTACTTCCAAGTCGATGGCAGCACGCTTGGGTAGAGTAATTGCACGTTTCTATTTGAAAATGACGAAGGAATACCGTGGGCAAGCGAGCACTAATCACAGGCATCACCGGCCAGGACGGCTCGTACCTCGCCGAGTTACTGCTCGATGAGGGCTATGAAGTCATCGGTATGGTTCGTCGTTCTTCGACCGAGACCTTCGAACGTATTTCGCACATTCAAGATCGTCTGACGTTGGTGTCGGGTGATCTACTCGATGAAGTTTCGATCACCAATATTCTGCGTGAGCACCGCCCTCAAGAGGTCTACAACCTCGCAGCGCAGAGTTTCGTGCAGACGTCGTGGCTGCAACCTGTCTTTACCGGTGAGACCACGGCACTTGGCGTGACACGAGTACTGGACGCCATCCGGACCGTGGACCCCGAGATTCGTTTTTACCAAGCCAGCTCTTCGGAGATGTTTGGCAAGGTGCAGGCGGTGCCGCAAGACGAGGACACACCGTTTTACCCGCGCAGTCCCTACGGCGTCGCCAAGGTCTACGGACATTGGATCACCGTCAACTACCGCGAGAGCTACAACCTCCACGCCAGTAGCGGCATTCTCTTCAACCACGAGTCACCGCGGCGTGGTCTCGAGTTTGTGACGCGGAAGGTCACCAATGGTGTGGCCAAGATCAAGCTCGGACAGGCCAAGGAAATCCGACTGGGCAATTTGGATGCACAGCGCGACTGGGGCTATGCCGCGGACTATGTCCGAGCGATGTATCTCATGCTCCAACAGGATTCACCCGATGACTACGTTGTCGCTACCGGTGAAACGCACCCGGTGCGAGAGCTTTGCGAAGTGGCCTTCGCCGCCGCCGGGTTGAATTGGGAAAACCACGTAGTGATTGACTCCGCCTTCATGCGTCCCGCCGAAGTTGATCTGTTGGTTGGCGATCCCGCCAAGGCCGAGCGCGTCTTGGGTTGGCGCCGTGAAGTCGATTTCACACAACTAGTTGAGATGATGGTGGCGTCAGATCTCAAGGCGCTCCAGCGCTAACGGTTTCGTTAGGGCGGATCTTGTGGCGGTCGCCTCACTCTGCGATGTCGTTGTAACGGCGGGCAGTTTTCCACTTCTTTCGGGCGTTACTCTCACGCTCGAGCCCACGGTGACGTACGTCATTACGGGTTCCAACGGCGCCGGAAAGACGAGTTTGCTCCGGCTACTCGCCGGCCTCGAGGCGCCCAGTCGTGGAAGTGGCACGGTACTGGGGTTTGACATTTGCTCTTCGCAGCGTCGAGAACTCCGCCGTCACGTCGGGTGGCTTGGACACGAAATGTCTTTCTACGCCGACTTGAGCCCCGTAGAAAATTTGAAGTTCGCCGCGCGGACCACCGGGGCAGACGTAGCCGCCATTACTCCGGCACTCGACCGAGTTGGGCTCGCGCAACGCTCGAAGGTTCCGATGAAATTCTTAAGCGCCGGTCAGCAGCGTCGTGTTTCCATGGCGTGGTTTATGGTTCGCCGGCCACAACTGTGGCTCATGGATGAGCCCTACGCCAGCTTGGATGATGAGGGCCGCGATCTGCTCAGCGAATTACTCGTGACCGCTCAAACGAGTGGAGCGACCATCGTCTTAACATCGCACGGACTCCTGCCTCCCGAGATTGACGCTGCCTCCATTGTGATGGTGGGCGGACGGATTGCGAAGGTCGCCTCGTGATTCGCCTGGTGCTCTTGGTGGCGCAGAAAGATCTCTTGATCGAGCGGCGTAGTCGAGTGCTGCTGTGGCAAGTGGCACCCTTTGGTCTCATGACTCTGGTCCTGTGTGGCTTGGCCGTGGGCCCTACCGCATCGACGCAGGCCCGCCTCGCGCCCGGTCTCTTTTACATCGTGTTGACCTTGGTATCGCTACTCGTGATTAATCGAACGAGTCAGTTGGAGTCGTCACGGGGGACGGTCACCTCGATTCAAATCCTGGGCATGGACCCTGGATCCGTCTTTCTCGGTAAGGCCCTCGCCATGTGGGTCCAACTGGCCACCGTGGGGTCGGCTTTGTTGGTGGGCACGACGGTGCTACTCCACGTGTCGGTTCGAGCGGCCGTCTTGACGTTGCCCGTACTCCTACTCGCCTCGGCCACCTTGTCGTTGGCCGGAGTTCTCTACGGCCGAATTGCGGCCTCGAGCGCCAACGCTGGCACGCTCCTCCCGGCGTTAGCCCTACCGGCCTTCGCACCTGTCCTAATTGCGGGAGAACGGGCCTTCTCGTCGCTCGTCGTGGCGAGTCCTCTGGCTCGATGGGTCTGGCTGCTCAGCGTGGCCCTGGTGGCGTACGCAAGTGTGGGACTTCTCCTTTACGGTGCATTAGAGGAATCCTGATGAAACTGTTAATTCGACGTGCGCTTGGCCCACTCGCCCTGGCGAGTTCTGTGGCCACTTTCGTAATGGGCTACTTCATCACGCCCCCGGACAAAGTCCAAGGTGATCTGGCACGCTTGGTCTACATCCACCCGGCCGAGGCCTGGGTGGCGCTCTATCTCTCCTTCGGTACAGCGACAATTGCCAGCGCTCTCTACCTCTGGCCCCGCACCCGCTCCATGGTGGCCGATCGTGTGGCCGAAGCGGCCGTTGAGGTCGCCACCCTGTTCATTGGCCTCACGCTTCTTACGGGCTCCATCTGGGGCCGTCCTACGTGGGGCGTGTGGTGGGTTTGGGATGCGCGACTGACGTCAACGGCGGTCCTTGGGGTCTTGATGCTCGGCTACCTGGCGTTACGCCGGGCAAACGATGACCCTCAAGTGCGTGCCAAGCGAAGTGCCGTCTTCGCCATTTTGACGGCCGTGAATATCCCGATCATCCACTTTTCGGTGATGTGGTGGAAGACATTGCACCAAGGTGCCACGGTCTTCACGGAGAATCGCGACTTAAAGATTCACGGTTCGATGGCCTGGACTCTGCTTTTGAGTTTTCTCGCGTTCTCACTTAACTTCGCGTGGATGGTGCGTGCGCGTTACCGCATTGCCGATCGTGAGGCTGGACAGCGCGACTCCGATCTTGATGCCGCACTCGTGGCGCGACGGACGGAGACGGCGTCATGAACTATGTCAATGCGGGGTATCTCGTCACGGCGATAGCCATGGGTGCCTACGCCGTATCTCTGTGGTGGCGGTCACGACGTCGTGACGACTGATTCCCCACTCGACCTCACGCCCCTCTCGCCGACTCCGAGAAAGCGTTCTCGGCGCACGTGGGTTGTGCTGTTCTTATTAGTCATCGTCGTCGGAGCCATGCTGAGCCAGGGCATGCTGCAGTCCCTGAACTATTTCAAAACGGTGGGCGAGGTCTATCAGGATCGAACCAGTATCGGCACGCGCGAAGTTCGCCTCGAAGGCATGGTGGTTAAGGGCACGGTCGAGCGCACTTCGCAGGGCGCCATCTTCACTATTCGAGGTTCCAAGACGGAATTGGTCACCGTGACGGCTGTCGGAACACCCCCACAGCTCTTTCGAGCGGGAATTCCCGTCGTGGTGGTTGGATCGTTCACGTCGCCGACTTCATATTCGTTTCGCGCCAACCAGATCATGGTGAAGCACAGCGCCGAATACATCGAGAAGAACCCCGGTCGCGTCAAGGGATCTGACGGTACGGTCCAATGACGGCCTCGACACTCGGACGCCTCTTCATAGATGGTGCCCTTCTGGCCTTTTTGGTGGGCGTCGCAGTCCAAGGAGCCCGCATCCGTCGTAATACGAGTGGCTCATCACTGACCATTGCCATCGTGGGGTTGGCCAGCACGTTCGCGGCAGTCGTAGTTATGCAGGTAGCCCTGCTGACGCACAACTTCGATCTCGCCTATGTGGCCGAAAACAACGCCACGTTCACGCCCACGATTTATTCGATGACGGGAATGTGGAGTGCCCTCGAAGGCTCCATCTTGCTGTGGGCACTGTTGCTGGCGTCGTTGCTGGTGGTGGTGATTATTCGTTATCGTCACGACGTAGCCGATCGCGTGGTGCAGTGGGCCACACTGGTGTTCTTTGCCGTGGCGGCCTTCTTCGTGGGTCTCATGGCCGGACCGGCCGATCCCTTCGTGCCAAATCTCATTCATTCTTCGCAGGGCGCCGGACCGAACGCCCTGTTGCAAAACAATCCACTCGTGGCGGCTCACCCTCCACTGCTCTACGCCGGCTTCGTGGGCTTTACGGTGCCCTTCGTCTTCGCGGTGGCCATGCTGATAACCGGTCGGGTCGATGAACGTTGGCCCATCCGGCTCCGTCAGTGGACCGTGCTGGCCTGGGGCATCTTGAGCGTCGGCATCGTGCTGGGTGCCTGGTGGAGCTACCAAGTCTTGGGCTGGGGTGGCTTCTGGGGTTGGGACCCGGTAGAAAACGCGGCCCTCTTGCCGTGGTTGACCGCGACGGCCTACGTCCACTCCATCATTGTGCAAGACCGACGTGGTCTCTTTCGCGTATGGAACCTGTCACTGGCTATCGCCACATTTGCATTAACCATTCTCGGTACGTTCTTCACTCGCTCGGGCGTTCTGCAAAGCGTGCACGCTTTCTCATCGTCAACCCTCGGTCCGATTTTGATTGCCTTCTTTGCCATCACAGTCGGGGGCGGTACGGCACTGATTGCGTGGCGTGGCGATCGCCTTCGCTCTCCCGTTGGCGTGGATGCCGCACTCTCTCGAGAGGGTCTGTTCGTAGCGAACAACATCTTGTTCGTTGGTTTCGCCATCGTCGTACTTGTCGGCACGGCCTTTCCGCTGCTCTACGAAGCCATCAACGGTGGCCAAGTCACCGTGGGGGCACCGTATTTTTCGAAGGTCTCCGTGCCGGTGGGGGCCTTGTTGCTTTCACTTATGGCCCTAGCTCCACTCGCGGGCTGGCGAAAAACCGATCGGCACGTGTTGTGGAGTCGAGTGAGAACTTCGGCCTGGTTCGCTCTCGCCGTAGTTGTGGTGACCTGGCTGGCGGGCATTCATCGCCCCGCACTTCTCCTGGCCTACTTTCTCGCGGCCGCCGCCGCGGGCTCGGCCTTACGCACGCTGTCCGGTTCGGTACGCAGTGCTCGTCAACGAGGCGATCACTGGCTCCGTGGCCTCTTGGGTCCAACGGCCGGTGGCATGGTTGTCCACCTCGGGGTCGTGATGTTGTCGCTCGGCATTATCTCTTCAACCACGTTGGCCACCAAGACCGAAGTCGCTCTCGCCGAGGGTCAGTCAACAGTGGTGGCTGGAGAACGTATTACCTACCTTGGGCTACGCGACGTTCACAGTGAACTACGCGACGCCACGGAGCTCTCTGTTCGGGTGAACGGGCAAAGTCCGCTCCACCCCGCAATCACTACATTCCACGGTCGTGACGGTCAGACCGTTGGCACACCGGCCATCTCTTCAAACTTCTG
>WLNA01000034.1 GCA_009726065.1 Actinomycetota bacterium | reverse complement strand
GTCGCAAGGCGTTCCAGCGACCCATCGATGAAGGCGCCGCACTGGTGCACGCCATCCAAGATGTTTTCTTGGACTCCAGCATCACAATCGCCTAGTAATCCCTGAGACAGTTTGGACTGTTTCGTCTCGTGAGTTCGTTAGGCTGTCTTGAACGAGGTGTGCGAAATGACTAAACCAACACAAACCACTCTTAAGAGCGTCGTGCTCCGCTTTGCCGGCGACTCCGGTGACGGCATGCAGCTGACGGGTGAGCGATTCACGTCCGTTTCGGCCGTGTTCGGCAATGACCTCTCCACGTTTCCGGACTTTCCAGCCGAGATTCGGGCTCCCGCGGGAACGCTCAACGGTGTCTCTTCGTTCCAGGTTCAGATCTCCGACCACGACATCACAACTGCTGGTGACACACCCGACGTACTTATCGCTATGAATCCAGCAGGACTTCGTGCCAATATGTCGATTCTGGAGACCGGTGCGACGATCATCGTGAATGTCGATGCCTTTGACGAGCGCTCGCTGACAAAGGCCGGCTACGCCGAAAACCCACTCTCCGATGGCTCGTTGGGAAGGTACACGGTCTACGAAGTCCCAATGACGACAATCACGACCGAAGTCTGCAAGGAAGCGGGCGTTAAGCCTCGCGACGCAGAACGCTCGAAGAACTTCTTCGCTTTGGGACTGGTCTCTTGGCTCTACTCACGTCCCACTGAGAGCACGGTGGCATGGATCGAGTCACGATTCTCCAAGGTGGAACTCGTTAAGCAGGCGAACCTCCGGGCCTACCGCGCCGGTTATGACTTTGGTGAGACGGCCGAACTCTTCGATGCCCGTTACGAAATCGCCAAGGCCGACTTTGCGCCGGGGGAGTACACGAACGTGACGGGCAACACGGCACTGGCTTGGGGCTTGATCGCCGCGGGCCAGCTCAGTGAGTTGCCGTTGTTCCTTGGCTCCTATCCGATTACACCGGCCTCGGACATTCTGCACGAGCTATCCAAGCGCAAAGAATTTGGCGTGCGCACCTTCCAGGCTGAAGACGAAATTGCTGGGGTGGCCTCAGCACTCGGTGCCTCCTACGGCGGAGCTCTAGGTATTACCACAACGAGTGGTCCTGGCTTGGACCTAAAGAGCGAAGCCATGGGACTCGCGGTCTCTCTCGAGCTTCCCCTCATTGTTGTCGACGTGCAGCGCGCTGGGCCCTCGACCGGTATCCCCACCAAGGTGGAACAGACCGACTTGTTGACCGCCATGTACGGCCGTCACGGCGAATCACCGATTCCGGTGATCGCGGCGATTACGCCCAGCGACTGTTTCAGCGTGGCCATTGAGGCTGCCCGAATCGCCGTGACCTATCGCACACCCGTTATCGTTTTGTCGGATGCCTACTTGGCGAACGGTACCGAGCCGTGGGCTATTCCTGACGTAGCGGACCTTCCAAAGTTTTCGCCGAATTTCGCTACGGGCCCCAATCACGAGAAGGCCGACGGAACTCCCGAGTTTTGGCCGTACCTGCGTGACCCTGAGACGAACGCTCGTCCCTGGGCCCCACCCGGCATGGCTGGACTCGAACACCGCGTTGGTGGTCTCGAAAAGGGAGACGGCCACGGCAACGTGGCCTACGACGGTTTGAATCACGAGCGCATGACGAATCTTCGAGCTCAGAAGGTCGCCGGTATAGCCGCATCGATTCCTGCGCTCGAGGTCGACGATCCGACTGGCGATGCCGAAGTACTCGTACTGGGCTGGGGTGGGACCTACGGCTCCATCGCCGCCGGTGTGATCCGCTCGCGTGCCCGTGGCCGCAAGGTGGCCCACGCACAACTTCGCCATTTGAACCCCATGCCGAGCAATATTGGTGACGTGCTAAAGAAGTACCCCAAAGTCCTCGTGCCCGAACTGAATCTTGGTCAGCTCAGCAAGATGATCCGAGCTGAGTTCCTGGTGGACGCGAAGTCGCTGTCAAAGGTTCAGGGAATGCCATTTAGGGCGAGTGAAATTGAAGCTGGTATCGACGCAATCCTTGGAGGTGCCCTATGAGCACGGTAGAAGTCCCAATCACGACTCGTAAAGACTGGACCAGCGACCAAGAAGTTCGCTGGTGTCCTGGATGTGGGGACTATTCGATCCTCGCCGCCATGCAGGCGCTCATGCCCGACCTCGGGATTAACCGCGAGTCGACAGTCTTTGTCTCCGGAATCGGTTGCGCGGCACGGTTCCCGTACTACATGAACACCTACGGCGTGCATACCATTCACGGTCGTGCGCCGGCAATCGCCACCGGTCTGGCGATGAGCCGTCCCGATCTCAATGTTTTTGTCATCACTGGTGATGGTGACTCGTTGTCGATCGGTGGAAATCATCTGATTCACGCTCTACGCCGCAACGTCAACATCACGATCTTGCTCTTCAATAACCAAATCTACGGTCTCACCAAGGGGCAGTTCTCCCCAACGTCAGAGCAGGGCAAGGTGACAAAATCGTCGCCACTCGGTTCGCTGGACAAGCCCTTTGACCCAGTGTCTCTCGCCATCGGCGCTGAAGCCAGCTTTGTGGCTCGTACCCATGACATGGACCGTGCTCACATGCAAGAGACCTTCCGCCGCGCTCACGAACACAAGGGCTCGTCGCTCGTTGAGGTCTACCAAAACTGCAACGTTTTCAATGACGGCACCTTCGAGGGGATCACCAGCAAAGAGAACCGCGGTTCGATGTTGATCAACCTCAAGCACGGTGCTCCGGTGATCTTCGGTGGCGAGCAGGAGTTTGGTGTCTTCCGTAATGCCGATGGCTCGGTCTTTACTGACCGCATCTCGGACAGCAATCGCTCAGCCATCATCACGCACGACGAGAACGTAGAGGACCCAGCAGCGGCCTTCGCTATCGCTCGACTCACCCACTCGAATCGTGAGCCCACTCCAATGGGTGTGTTCCGGGATGTGAACCGAACCGAATTCGGCGCCGCCACTACAGCTCAGATTGCGTCGGCGCAGGCTCTTAAGGGAACGGGTGACCTCGCTTCACTCTTGCGGTCGAACGGTTCGTGGACGATCTAACACAGGATGCGGGCTGGGCGACATGGCCCAACCTCGTCACGGTGGTGCGACTGGCTTTCTTGCCAGTCTTTGTCTGCTTGGCCTTTTCGACCGATCATCGCGCTTGGGCGGCGTGGCTCCTCGGGGCGCTTGGGGCCACCGATTGGGTAGATGGTCACCTAGCGCGGCGTTTCAATCAAGTATCGAACGTGGGCAAAATTATTGACCCGGTCGCTGATCGGTTGCTCGTTGGTACTTCGGTGATTTCCGTGGCCATGCTCGGTGCGGTGCCCTGGTGGTTCGCCGTGGCGACCTTCTCCCGGGAGATTCTGGTCTCGGTGCTGACCTTGGCGCTGGCGGCCTTGGGGGCAGCACGAATTGACGTCCTGTGGTGGGGCAAGGTTTCAACATTTGCCCTTATGGCGGCCTATCCGCTCTTCCTCCTATGCAGTAACCCGCACAACGCCCCCTTGGCCGGCTGGCAGTCAATTCTGCAGGTCCTGACGTGGGTAATTGGGACCTTTGGATTAGGGGTTGCGTGGGTCGTTTTAGCCGGTTACGTCAAGCCCGCCCTGGCCGCCCTTCGGACCGGACGGGCCGCCCGTAAGCGCTAGTAGATTTGTCCCCTATGCGGATACCTGATGAACTTAAATACTCGTCAGACCACGAGTGGGCCGCGGTTGAGAGCAACCGGGTTCGCGTTGGAATCACTGACTATGCGCAAGACGCACTTGGTGACGTGGTCTTTGTGGACTTGCCAAAAGTCGGCACCAAGGTGACGGTTAGTCAATCGATTGGTGAAGTCGAATCAACCAAGTCGGTTTCCGAGATCTACTCTCCCGTGTCCGGGACTGTGGTTGCGGTGAATGACGCACTAGATGGCTCGCCCCAATCAATCAACGAGGACCCCTACGGCTCCGGTTGGATTTGTGAAATCGAACTTGATGATGACAGCGGTGTGTCGAGCTTGCTCGACGCCGATGGCTATCGAGCTATCACCGATCATTAAGACAAACGACTGTGGCTCCCGTTACCTGCCGACGCTGTGGCGAAATTCTTAACGCCAACGCGAACTTCTGCTGGTCTTGTGGCGCCCCGCAACACGACGCGACGACTCCGGACACCGTGGCTGTTCCGATCGTGGAGTCAGGATCGTCGGCGAACTCGGAACCAGCCGTGGCACCAACAACATGCCCCGTGGACACGTTGGTCGTCGTATCTGGTGCGCGAAAGACGGCCAGCATCGAACTAATGAAAGAGGTTTCGAGCGTTGGCCGACACGAAGACTCGGACATATTCCTTGACGATGTCTCCGTTTCTCGCCACCACGGCCTCTTTACGCGTACGGCCTCAGGACGTATTACAGTTCGTGACTTGAACTCGCTCAATGGAACATACGTCAACGGTGCACGGGTCGAAGAATCCGTGCTGCGCAACGGCGATGAAATTCAAATCGGTAAGTTCAAATTGGTGTTTTGGAGTGCATCGTGACCGCTGCACGTACCTATCGGATTGGGGAGGTGCATCGCCTCCTCCGCGATGAATTTCCCGAACTCGAACTTTCGAAAATTCGCTACTACGAAGACCAAGGTCTGGTCCAGCCCAAGCGGACCAAGAGTAAGTACCGCGTCTTTGTTTCGTCGGACATTGATGTCCTTCGAGAGGCCCTGCGGTTGCGGGCCCGCAATATTGCCTTGCCCGATGTTCGTAGACGACTGGTCGACCGAGGCCTAATCGCCTCCGAAACACCACCGGCCAATGGTCCCGCAGCCCGAGCGGCGCGCACCGTTCAGGCGAACGTCGTTACGGCCCGAATCCCCGATGCAGTGGTAACCCTGGCACCCGTGGCGGCTCTGTCGACCGGAGTTGAAGCACCACCGCAGTTGTCAGTCGTCTCGACGGAGACCTACGCGACCTCAGAGTTTGTCGCTGCCAGTGGTCTCAGTGAACGCCAGGTCAACGATCTGCAGGCGCAGGGCTTTTTAGAACCCGAGATTGCGAACGAGCGGTTGACATACTCGTCACTCGACCTCGTGGTTGCCCAGCGGGCCGGTGTACTACTGGCCCAAGGTGTCGCGGTACGCCAACTCACACCGCTAAGGCGTCTCGTCCAGCTCGAATTGGATTTTGTTCGGGACATCACAGTGCCCCTGCAGGGCTTGCAGAAGTCGGAGCGCGAACGCCAGGTAACTCGAGTGGCGGCTGAGGTAGCTGCGCTCCGCCATGCCGTGTACTCCGCGTCTGTCACCAAGCATTCCTGACGCTGGCGACCGATTGCTCTAGGGCGGGTCTAGTCTCTTTCTATGGTTGAGGTCGTTCTTCGGACAGTGAGCGTGGACGTGGCCTCCGCGACGCCGATTCTGCTCCTGGAAGAAGTACACGGCAATCGAATTCTTCCAATTTTTATTGGCCAGCCCGAAGCCGCGGCAATCGCTTACGCCCTCCAAGAAATCGAGACCCCTCGTCCGATGACCCATGATTTGATGGGTGAGATAATTACCGGCCTCGGCGGCAAGGTGTTTAACGTAGAAATTCAGAACCTCGTGGGCAGCACCTACTACGCCGCACTGCGCCTGTTGATTAACGGAGCGGAATTGACTATTTCGGCCCGTCCAAGTGACGCCGTTGCTTTGGCGCTACGGGTCGGTGCACCCATTCTGGTGAATGACGAGTTGATGGACGCCGAGGCCCAGATTTTCGAGGCTGACGACGATGACGATGAAGCATTTGACGCTGTTGAAATTGAAGTTGAAGAGGAAGATTTAGTTGCCGAACTCCATGAGTTTCTCGACGGCTTCGGGAAGGGCGAGGGGGCGTGATGACACGACTGTTCCGTACGCTGATAGTTCTTGTGGCGCTTGGTTTGGTGGTGATTGCGTCCAAGGGAGACTGGCTACGTAGGACTGCGACAACCAGCACCACGACAAGCGAACCTTCGATCTCAACGTGTCTAGCAACACAGTTTCGGGGTGTATGGGTTGATGGCTCCGCTGGTGCCGGTACCGCCTATGCCTGGATCACGCTTACCAACAGCGAGGCAACGTGTGTTTTGCCGACTTGGCTCAACCTCACTATGGGTACAGATATCAATTCAACGGCGGATCGGTTTGCTCGTGTCCCCGATCTAGCTGAATTGACGAGGCCGGACGGAAGTCCAATCACGAAGCCAGACCATGGCGTGACCTTGGCTACGCAGGAAACGGCCACGGTGGCCCTGTCGTTCACTAATCGATCGGGCTGCGACATGGCGACAACGGTCACCATCAGTTGGTTGGTTGGCGTGAGTCGCCAGGAGTTACCAGTTCCTGCGGCGTACCTCGTTACCCAGTGCAGCGGACCCAGTGCATTTGTCTCACCAGTCTTTCGCTAGCCGCGAATATTGACCAAAATTCGTCCACGTGTCTGGCTTCTTGTTATTTGGTCGAGTGCGCCATCGATGCCTTCCAGGGCGATGACTGAGTCAATGAGAGGCTCGAAGCTCCTTGATTGCATGGTGTCAGCAACTAGGCGCCAGACGTTCATGCGTGTTTCCATTGATGCGCTCACCGCGTCGATACCGAGCAGGGCGACGTTGCGGGTGATAAAGGGATAGACGTTGGTAGAGAGCTCGGCACCGACTACGAGACCGCTGGCCGCCACTCCGGCTCCGTAGCGAAGCGTCCGAAGTACCTGGTGCAGAGTCTCGCCGCCAACGCAGTCAATGGCGCCAGCCCACAACTCGCTACCCAAGACACGGTCCGCCTTGTCGCCAATATCATTTCGACCAATACAGCGGGTAGCGCCCATTTCGATTAACCACTGTTGTGATTCGCTCGAACCCGTGGAACCGACCACGGCATATCCAGCCGCCGAAAGGGCCACTACGGACCACGAGCCGACACCGCCGGTAGCTCCCGTGACCAGCACCTCACCTTGATCTGGAGTCAGACCTCGTTGCTCGAGTGCCATCAGGCTGGCGAAAGCTGTGTAGCCAGCCGTTCCCACGACCATGGCCTCTCGTGTGGAGAGTGAGTCCGGGAGGACGTTGACGTAACGCCGCGGGACGCTTACAAATTCTGCGAATCCACCATCACGTCCGACACCCACGTCCCCTCCGTGAACCACTACGCGATCCCCGGGCACGATATCGGAAACCCTAGAAGCGACAACCGTGCCGGCACCGTCCACGCCACCGATCAACGTTGCCGAACGACGAACCCGACTGTTGGGTTGGATGACCATCGCATCTTTGTAATTGATGCCACTCCACTCGAGGGCAACAGTGACGTCATCTCCATCGGGCGCGGTGAGATCTGCTCTGACGGAGGTTGATATTTGACTCTGACTGGCGGAGATTAGGAACGCTCGCACAGTGTGAGGTTAGAGGCTCGGTACAATCAACCCGTGGAGGAGAGAGCGTTTATTGACTGGACGTCGCCATTTACGCCGACGCAATTAGTCGATGCATCGCCCACTTACACGGCCGTACGAACGTGGGGCAAGGGTATTGGCCTTCTGCGCAACACGGGGGAACGAGGCGCGGCACAACTTTGGGCCTTTCGCAAGCGAGAGTGGCGTGCGATAAGTGGGGCCACCGAAAAGATTGCGAGTGGTCTGTACGGCTATGGCGCACCCGCTTGGGCCCCCTTCGGCGCACACCGAGCCCTCGGCCTTGTCCCCGCTCGGGGTGTGATTCAGATGTATGACGACCATGGTCACGCGATTCGTTCGTTCCCGGTCGAAGGTAGCCAGCAGGGTTATCCAGTGCGATGGTCGAAGCATGAGTTTGCCTACGTCGCCGACTTTGGACCCGAAGCGGGTAGAGCCATCATTGTTGTAGACATCGCGTGCGGGCTCTCTCGGACCGTGTGGCGGACGGCAGACTTTATTGCGGGCCTTGCGGTTGACTTTCGTTCAGGGCGCGTGGCGTGGCACGCGTGGCCCTCGGGGACGATGCCGTGGGATCGCGCGCAGGTATGGACCGCTGACCGCGCTTACACGTATCTGCGTCCCGAGTTGGTAGCCGGCTCCACTGGTCATGCCGCGATGAATCCCACCTGGATCCGCGACCAGCTCTACTTTCAATTTGAGAATGACGAACACTTTCGCCCAGCTCGTCAAAGTGAGGATGGAATCCAGGTGGCCGCGGCGCTCGGAGGCGAAAGTCTGAGCGACTGGTTCTTCGGCTGGCCGTGGACCGTTGGCGTGGGAGCCAGTACGGCGCACGTGACTGTTCGTTCATCCACCACCTTCGTCCATCGGTGGCGTAAAGACGGATCGGTTGAGCTCATTGAATCTTCGCCGGTAGCACTTCAAGAAGTTGCCGGAGACAATAAATCGCTCTGGGCGACAGGTTCCGACCACACCAGAGGGTCGAGCCTCTGGCAGTATCAGTTGAAGAAGAAGCGCTGGCGCTGTATTTCCCCGTCGTCTGCGACTGTTTTGCAACCCGACGAAGTCAGCGTGAGCGAACTTCGTCGAACCGACTCCGGTATCCCCTTCGTCTATTTCGAGCCGTCGCATCCGAAACTCGTGGCTCCGACCGATGATCGACCCGGTCTCATCATCGATGTTCATGGCGGCCCGACTGCCTACGCCAAGCGCGGCTTGCGCGTGACAACACAATTTTTTGCAACATCGGGCTTTGCCTTCGCCAGTGTCGATTACCGGGGAAGTGTTGGCTATGGGGCGCCCTACCGCCGGAGTCTGAATGGCCACTACGGCGAATACGACGTTGATGACATTCGAGCAGTGGCTCGCTACCTTCTTGAGAGGGGTGAGATCGACCCGACCCGCATCTTCGTCCGAGGCGGAAGCTCAGGCGGGATGACTGCACTTCTCGCTGCCGAAGATCAAATCTTCGCTGGCGCGATTGCCCACTATCCAGTCACCGATACCCATCGCCTCAATGCAGCAACACACGAGGTGGAGGGTTGCTACCTGGAGGAGTTGATTGGACCACTCCCCGAAAGCATCGATAAGTTCAATTTGATTTCCCCCCAGTTCCGAGCTGACTTTCCGCGCAAAGTGCTAGTCACGCACGGCGTGGAGGATGTCGTGATTCCAGTGCAGCTTGCTCGTGATTACGTGGCCAAACTTCAAGAGGCGGGAGTCCTGGTCACCTATCTGGAATTTCCTGGTGAGGGTCACGGGTATCGCTCTGTCGATGTTCAGGCTCAAGTGCTAGGCGCAGAACAGGCCTTCCTGAGTAACTAGATCAGACCGGCACCCTGATAGAGGCGCACCGTATACGACGTTGAATGTGCGTCACTGTGGTCGACGGAAACACCAAAAATCCAATAAAACGTATCCGACCCAGCTTTTTGAAACAGAATCTGTGGTTTCTGAGAATGATAGTTAGCGCCTTGGCTGAAGACTTTCCAACCACGCACCGTCAGGTGGCTCTTGTAGAAACTGAAGAGTTCGCCCGAGGGTGCTGCGGCGGTGAGGCTTCGGGCGCAGTCGAATCCACCCGGTCCCTTGCCGCGCCAGGTAATTCCAGACGCAGCCACAGTATTGGTAGGCACCAACAGTGCGCTGCTGATATCCAAGGGGGGATTCTCAGGCAACTGACACTCTTGCAGCAGTGTTGACGCTTTATCGACTGGCAGTGCACCGACGACGATTGGAATAGTGGTTGTTGAGTTCACCGTGGGGTTCGCCACGATATTGATGGTGGTGAAAAAGATGAGCACAAGTGAGGCAATGCCGAGTACGACAGCGGCTGGCTTCAAGCTCGTAGTAGTCGTTAGCGGTGGTTGAGGCTGTTCGCTCATGAATTCCATCCCATATGGTCGATTGGTCCGTGACCCGCACCAAGTCGCCAGTCGGCCCCGCCGCGAAGACCCCGCAGCACAAAAGACTTGGCAGTACTGACGGCGGTCGATACATCATGGTCGAGAGCGAGTCCGGCAGTAATGGCGGCGGCCATCGAGCAGCCCGTGCCGTGGTCGTTACGGGTGAGGACACGTTCGGCGTCCAAGACAACCTCTAAATCAGCGGAAACGAGCAGATCGGGGGCCAGGCCTTCGGTGATGGCTCCTTCCGCAAAGTGCCCCCCCTTGATCACTACGTAGGTGGGACCAAACTTCAGGATGGCTAGTGCAAGCTGTCGCATCGCGTCGATGGTGTCAATTTCACGAACATCGACTCCAACGAGCACGGCCGCTTCGCGAAGGTTGGGGGTGGCGATGAGCGCGTGGGGGAGTAGGCCTTCGCGGTAGGCCTCTACGCCTCCCTCCTCCATGAGGGCGTGGCCCGTACTGCTCACCAGAACAGGGTCAACAACGAGTTGGGGGAGATGGCCGTTTCGTGCCAATTCGGCCACCTTCAAGATGGTCTTGGGTCGAGCGAGCATGCCCGTTTTCACGGCCCATACGTGCATGTCGGACGTTACGGCATCGATTTGAGCGGCCACCATTTCGGCCTCAAGCGCACACACGGCTGTGACACCCACAGTGTTTTGTGCGGTGATGGCGGTTATAGCGGAAGCCCCGTGAACGCCAAGTGCGGCGAAGGTTCTCAGGTCGGCCTGGATGCCCGCTCCACCGCCGGAATCTGACCCGGCAATCGTCATGACTACTCGTGGTTCCACACTTCCACCCTAAAGGAGAGCGCCCCGCACTAGGTACGATGCATACGTGACGAATCTTCTTAACGTCGGCTCTATATCCTCGAAATCACGACTGGTCATGGGTACCGGGGGCCTACGGACGTTTGATGAACTTCGACGAAGTCTCGTGGCGTCAGAAGCGACGGTAGCGACCGTAGCGGTGCGTCGGGTCGCGCCCGATCAGGATGGCTCCATCTACGAACTCCTGCGAAGTCTTTCATTTGACCTGTTGCCGAATACCGCTGGTTGTTTCTCAGCCGAGGAGGCCGTCAAGATTGCCGAGATGTCTCGCGAAGCCTTTGCCACGAACGCCGTCAAACTTGAGGTCATCGGTGACGACGTGACCCTGCTCCCAGACCCCCTAGAAACGCTTCGTGCGGCCGAACTGTTAGTGGGCCGTGGCTTTGAAGTCTGGGCCTATACGACTGATGATCTCGTCGTGGCGGAGCGACTGGAGCAGACGGGCTGTGCGGCTGTCATGCCACTCGGCTCGCCTATTGGTTCAGGTCTAGGCATTCTTAATCCTCACGCGATTGCCCTAATCTGCGAACGCCTCTCCGTGCCGGTTCTGCTGGATGCCGGTATCGGTACGGCATCGGATGCCGCCCTTGCCATGGAACTCGGTTGTGACGGCGTGCTCGCAGCGTCGGCGATTAATCGAGCCCTCGATCCACCGTTAATGGCGGCAGCGATTCGCGATGGCGTCCGGGCTGGCCACGCCGCACGACTGGCCGGGCGTATTGCGCCACGAACCATTGCCGAAGCCTCATCACCCGCGTTGGGCATGCCCAATCTCGGTTAACAGGGATTGAAAGTACCCCTTGTTATCTGACAGGGGTGTAACTACACTTTTGTATTCCAATGCCTCTCAAGGCAACCTTGGTCGGAAGGTGGATTTATCATGAACACAGTAACTATGGGCTTTAGTGGTCCCGCGGTCTGCCGCATTGCCGGAGTGACGTATCGCCAGCTCGATTACTGGGCTCGCACTAATCTCGTTACCCCATCGGTCACCGCCGCTCAGGGGAGTGGCTCCAAGCGGGTCTACTCCTACTCGGACCTTATTGAAGTCCGAGTCATCAAATCTCTTTTAGACGCCGGTGTCTCGCTCCCTCGAG
>WLNA01000033.1 GCA_009726065.1 Actinomycetota bacterium | reverse complement strand
GTCACTCCTGCGGTGCAAGCACCGCGTTGGTGGGCCAGGAGGGATTTGAACCCCCGTAGCTTACGCGTCTGGTTTACAGCCAGATCCCATTGGCCGCTCGGGCACTGACCCGTCGGAAATCATAGTGCCCCCGCACGAACTCATCAAAATGGGGCGCCGCTCGCTACGCTTTTTCCCATGCCTACCTTTGACATCGTTTCGGAAGTTGATCTACAAGAAGTACGCAATGCCGTCGATCAGGCCAACCGGGAAGCTGGGACGCGGTTTGACTTTAAGAACACCGATTCCCTTATTGAGTTCTCCGAAAAGGAACTGACGCTGACATCGTCAACCGACGACCGTATTCGAGCCCTCTACCAACTGCTCGAAGAGAAGATGGTGAAGCG
This sequence comes from Actinomycetota bacterium, assembly GCA_009726065.1. Lineage (GTDB taxonomy): Bacteria > Actinomycetota > Acidimicrobiia > Acidimicrobiales > RAAP-2 > RAAP-2. Next base: position 11,480 of record WLNA01000033.1, on the reverse strand, counting down.
CAACGTCTCGCTCAAGACACTGGATGCGGGCAAGATTGAAGAAGCGACCAAGGGCACAGCCCGTCAAAAGATCACCCTGAAGGCTGGTATTTCTCAAGAAGTCGGGAAAAAGATCAACAAAATGATCAAGGACAGTGGCCTGAAGAACGTCAGTTCATCAATCCAGGGCGATCAGGTTCGCGTCACTGGCAAACAACGAGACGACCTCCAGGCCGTCATGCAGCTGTGTCGCGAGTCGGATATCGAAGTCCCCTTGCAGTTCAACAACTTCCGCGACTAGTTCGTCGGCTTCGCTTCCTCGACTACGAGGTGCTCGTTAATTTCAGCGAGTTCATCTACGTGGAAGATTCGGTTGAAGACCTTGAGCTTGAGTATCCAGAAAATACCGAAGCTGATCAAGTTAGCGAAAGCCACGATGGCCGTATTCACCAGGTGGTGCCAGTCATGGGTCGAGACGACCTGGCCCGCCAGGGTGGCTCCAAAAATTGAAAAGGTTGTACCCAAAACGGCCATGAGCCAAAACGGCACAATTTCGCCGCGGAAGTGTGAGCGTCCCTTCTTGCCCCAGGTCCACGTGCGGTTGAGGTAGTACGAAGGAATAGTGGCCACCATGTTGCCAACCACCGTGCTGGTGATTTCACCGTGAACCAACTTCGTGCCGTAGACGACCGAGATGGTCGTAAAGGAGACGACCGTCGAAATTGCTGAAACCGAAGCAAATCGGATGAGCTTTTTACCTTCGTGAGTCCTAGACCACGCAACTAGGTCCTTCAACCGCTTCCGCATTGGATTTACCCTACTCGCCGCATTACCCCTTAGCTGAGGGCGTTATTTTTCGCAATTGTGCCAAACCAGTGGGCCGATGGTTTCGGGGTGCGTTCAAACGTGGTGCGGTCCACGTCAACGATGCCGAACCGCATCGAGTACCCCAGGACCCACTCAAAGTTGTCTAGGAGACTCCACTGGTAGTAGCCACGAACATCGATTCCATCACGAAGACAGTTGTGGAGTCCCCGCAACGCGGCATCGAGATAGGCAATACGACGCGTGTCGTCACTCGTCGCAATGCCGTTCTCAGTCATGATGACTGGAATACCCGTTACGTCAGCGGCACGGCGAATCGTGTGTTCGACACACTGTGGCCAGTAGGGGTACCCCATGTCAGTCACATCACCCTGGTAGTTATCTGGCTCACCCCGAGGCGCAATAATCGACTTGGAGTAGCACTGCACACCAATGAAGTCATTCCCCCGTACACCCTCGAGATACTTATCTTCCATCTCGAGACGAATTTTGAGCATGCGATCTTCAGCGCCCTCGAGTGCCACGTACTCCGACATGGAGAGGGTGAGACCCACGGGGTAACTACCAGCTCCCGACTTCAAACCATCGACCATGGCATTGTGAGATGAACGCATCGCTTCGTGCACCACCACGTAGCGAGTCGGGTCGGAAACGGCCGGTGGAAAAATTCCATAGCGATATCCCATTGCGGCGACGATGTTCGGCTCATTGATTGTGCAGCCCACGCCAATGAGATCGCCGAGTGCCAGTCCGACCTGTTGGGCGTAACGGCCCAGCCACGTCACGATCTTGGGCGACTCAAAGCCGCCGGCGTCAGCGACCCACTGCGGCAGCGTGAAGTGATGCAACGTTACGACGGGCACGAGTCCGCGTGCGATGCAAGCCTCGAGGACACGCCGGTAGTGATTGAGCGAAGCTCGGGAGAACTCACCCTCGGCCGGCTCAATCCGAGCCCACTCAATGGAGAAGCGGTAGCTGTTGAGCCCGAGTGAGGCCACAATATCCAAGTCACGCTCGTAGAGGTGGAACGAGTCACAGGCATCACCACTGGGCTCTTTCACTCGACCCGCTTCATGCTCGAAGCGCCACCAGTCCGAGTTGGTGTTGCTGCCTTCGATCTGGTGTGCCGCCGTGGCGGTACCCCAGAGGAATCCGTCTGGAAATGTCAATCCTGTAGTCACCCGAGTACGTTAGACCGCTGATTAGCCAATTGCAGTCTCCCCTACGATGTAAGCGTGTCTGAAGCTCTCGATTTTCTCGTCCACCTCCTTGACCTCGAAACCATCGAAGTCAACATCTTTCGTGGCACCCAGCCCAATGAAGAACGCCAGCGTGTGTTCGGAGGCCAAGTCGCGGCCCAGGCCCTGATGGCCGCCGGTCGCACTGTCGATCAAGGTCGGGTGCACTCCCTCCACTCCTACTTCTTGCGCCCCGGTGATCCGAAGGTGCCAATCCTTTACGAAGTAGACCGCATTCGCGATGGCAAGAGTTTCACAACTCGACGGGTGGTCGCCATTCAGCACGGCCGCGCCATCTACAACATGCAGGCCAGTTTCCACACCGAGGAAGATGGTCTCGATCACCAAAGAGTCGCTCCCGTCGTGGAGCAACCCGAAACCATTCCGACGCTGTTCGAACGCATAAAGGCCGCGAGCAACGGCCAGGAGATTGACGAGTGGTTCAAGCGCCAACACCCCATCGACCAGCGTTTCATCGGCGAACTCCCGTGGAGCCCCACGCGACCTCGCGACCCCACGAAGCAAGTGTGGATTAAGGCCGACGGAACCTTGGCCGACGACCAGCTATTACACGCTTGCGTTGTCACCTATGCCAGCGACATGAGTCTCTTTGACGCAATTTTGGGGCCGCACGACATTCGTTGGGATGACGGAACGTTTATGGGTGCCAGCTTGGACCACTGCATGTGGTTCCACCGGCAGGTCAAGGCCGACGAGTGGTTACTCTACGACATGGACTCGCCCATCGCCCACGGCGCGCGTGGTCTGGCACGGGGCTTCCTCTTTAATCGATCCGGTGAGCTCTGCGTCTCAATGGTGCAAGAAGGCCTCACGCGCGTTGTGACCCCCCGTTAGAGCTAACGCTCTTCACGCCAACGCTTGCTACTACCTGGGATCCTCTAGTCGACGTCGGGCAAACGCAACGAGTGCTCGACTCATGAACCTCGGGCGCACCCGGGTAATCACAGACTCAATCGATCGAATGCGGGCCACAACGTTGTCCCTATCAGCCGTGAGAAGTTCCAACTGTCGTTCCCGAATCGCCACGTCGTTGCGAACTTGGGCCAATTCAATCATCATCTCAACCGGCACTTCCCCGAAGCGACCCCACATCGTTGTCGCCACAGTGGCCTCTTCAAACATTGCCTCGATCTGGTTGAGGGCCGATTCAAGAGTCGCGTTTTCACGCACCCACGACTGCAACGTCCGCAACTCATCACTCGACGGTGGCTGGGCTAGCCAGGCGTCTAATTCGTCGTCCGACGGGCGATGAGCGAACTCACGCCCGCTATAACTTTCGCCCGCACAACGTTCAACAGTCTCGGGAGTGACCCAACCATCTGAACCATGGATGTCGTAAATCAACGCCGGTCGACCGAGTCGCATCGCATCCAAAATGGAGCGACCAACGGACACGATGGCGTCAAACTCTTTCAAAAGTGCCTCGTTGACAATCTGAGGATTTCGAGGCAGGCCGATTCTCGTGACTTCGATGCCCGCGCGGTGTGCGGCCGCAGCGAGTTGCTGCTCCAACTCCGCGGTCATGCGATTCGAAACGATGGCTAGACGCCGGAGTGGTGCCGAGGTACGGACTGCATGCTCGGCCCAGCCTGTCCAATTGCGAATTATCCGGTGCGGGCTCTCCGCCCACATCGAGATGGCGTTGATGTTCGCCTCAATCGATTCCGCAACCGCAAACCAGGGAAAGCTCAGGCCGGGAACGAGCGGGGGTGGATTTTCAAGGGGTGGTTGCCGACCGAGAAAGCCAAAAACAGTCGGGGCCGTAACGCCTTCGCGTTGCAGCGCAAAAAACGTCGGCCAGTGCATCAGCACAATCCGATCGGGCTGTTTATCGCGGACACGGACTAGATCGTCGAACGTCAGACACGCCACGTTATGAGTCGACTCAACCCAGTTAGCAAACTCTCCTAACCGCAACGCGAACAACGCAACCTCGTGTCCTCGTTCGCTCAGGCCCAAAGCAATTTCCATGGCGGCGAGCGCACTGCCATCGCGCTCGTGGAGTGAGGCGACCGTGACTAAATACCTGATGTGCCCTACTCTCGCCTAGCGGGGCTAGCGCTGATTCATTGGCACGTAGTCACGCTTGTCCGAGCCGGTGTAGAGCTGGCGAGGGCGGGCGATCTTGGCATCCTGGCCGAGTAACTCGGTGTAGTGCGCCAACCAACCCGACATACGGGGAATAGCGAACAGCACGGTGAACATCTCAATCGGGAACCCCATGGCCTGATAGATCAGACCGGAGTAGAAGTCGACGTTGGGGTACAGCTGGCGAGAACGGAAGTAGTCATCCTGTAGTGCCACCTCTTCGAGCTTGAGCGCGATATCGAGCAGTGGGTTCTTGCCCGTCACCTTGAAGACGTTGTCTGCGGTGCGCTTAATGATCGAAGCCCGGGGGTCAAAGTTCTTGTAGACGCGGTGGCCAAACCCTTGAAGCTTGCCCTTACCGGCCTTGACATCTTCGATGAAGCCCGGCACATTCTCAATCGAACCAATCTCGTTCAACATCCGTAAGACCTGCTCGTTAGCGCCACCGTGTCGTGGTCCGTAGAGGGCCGACGTCGCTGCAGCAGCGGCCGAATAGGGATCGGCGTGTGCACTGCCGACTACGCGCATTGCGGTGGTGCCACAGTTCTGTTCGTGGTCGGCGTGAAGAATAAAGAGAACATCCAGGGCGCGAGCCAAGACGGGATCTGGCTCGTAGCGGGGCTCCGCCACCTTCCACATCATGGAGAGAAAGTTTTCGGCGTAGCCCAACGAGTTGTCAGGGTAGACGAAGGGCATACCCACACTGAAGCGGTGAGCGGCGGCGGCCAGCGTTGGCATCTTGGCAATCAGACGAACAATCTGCTTGTTCAAAATTTCGGGATTGTGGATTTCCTTCGCGTCCTTGTAGTAGGTCGACAGCGCGGCCACGGCCGAAACCATCATGCCCATCGGGTGAGCGTCGTAGTTGAAACCTTCGAGGAAACGCTTACGTACGTTCTCGTGAATGAAGGTGTGATACGTCACTTCCTTCTTCCACGCTTCGGCCTGTTCGAGGTTGGGAAGTTCGCCGTGAAGTAGTAGGTACGCCACTTCCAGATACGTCGACTTCTCAGCGAGCTGCTCAATGGGGTAGCCGCGATAACGCAAAATACCGGCCTCGCCATCGAGGTACGTAATGGCGCTTTCCGCCGCGGCAGTCTGCATAAATGCGGGGTCGTAGAACCAAACGCCGGGAACGGCCTTCGCAAAATCCTTCGCGGCAATGCCCCCGTTTTCAATGGGGAGTTCGTAAGACTCACCTGTCCGATTGTCGGTGACGGTGATGGTCTGTGGCACGGTTGCCTTCTTTCGCACAAATAGCCAAGGCCCATCGTAGAGGTTTCAACAAACCGTGTCTACAGATCAGCCAGCCGAAGCCACCTTGAACGTGTAAAACCGACTCGCCGATCCGGGTGAACTGGGTTGTGCACCGGTCACCCAGATGCGTAAGACACCATGTTCCGATGCTCTAATAGCGACCGAATCAAACAAAACTGCCGTATTGGACTGTTTGGCGAGGATCACGGTTATTGACTTCGTAACGGGAACTCCGGACCGCTGCTCGGGGGCCAGTGCCAAGTGCACCGTGACCTTGGCGTCGCTCGAAGAGTCGTTGCGTAGTGACACACCAACTGACATCTGGTCACGAGCGAGGAGCACGAGTTGGGCGGCGCGAGAAGGCAGTGGCTGGGGATCAATCAATACGGCGTTCATGGAGACCGTTGCCTCGGTCCGCAGTCGCACTTGCTGAACAACGGTCGCAACCAGAGCATTCACGTCATTAGCCGGCAGCGTCCATTCGTTCATCGGCAATCGAACGTGCCCCGGTTTGCGTAGGAGGCGACGGTGCGCATCGCGCCACTCGTCATTGGTACGAGCAATCGTCGCGAGTGCACTACTCAACGACACTGAGGGCTTCGCACTGGTGGCGACTCCAAGGGGTTTAGTCGCCGCATTACGAATTACTTCCCAGCTCGATACTCGCTGGGCCATCACGTCGGCGAGCACGCTATTCACCCGCCCATCAACGGCGGGTACCCGCAGTCGTGCGGCATCCAAGGTCACCTGACGGGCACGAATCTCCAATTGGGCCCAAGCATCCACGAAGTCACTACGTGACAACGAGGTGGCGCCCTGCAGGGTGGCCAGTGTGTCGTGGTCGAGCATGGCGCCCTCGCGGAGCAGCTGCCGGGCGAGTGTCCCGAAGGTGGTGTTACGGGACTCCCGAGCCGATTCGGAGTCGTGTGCCGCGCGCATGACGTCGCGCGCAAAGACGCCGACAACCAAAACAACGACCAGCGCTATGAGGGTACGAAACTGACGTCGTCTCCTTAATTCGCTCCTGGTCGCCACGGAGAGAACCTAGTCAGCAAATAGTTCCCTACTCGGCCTCGTGCGGAAGTTCGACTATTTCAGCCTCCTGCGTGGTGAAGGGCAGGGCCGGAGCGATAGGCCATTTGTCGGGATTGGGATCGTGAGGTAGTTCGACGAGGGCATCCACTTCCTTGATATCGGCCTTGCTCTTCACGCCCTTGGTTTCCATGGTGCGGATAGTAACGAGGAGGCGTGATTCCATAGAGTCCACCAACTTGTTGTAGCTCTTGACTGTCGTGCCCAACGAGCGACTCAATTCGTGGAAGTGACCGTAGGCCACGCTGATGCGCTGATGGAGCGTTTCGGAGAGGTCCATGATCTCCTGGGCGTTTTCCTGCAACTGCGATTGTCGCCAGCCGTAGGCCACCGACCACAGCATGCCCATCAGTGACGAGGGGCCACAGAGCAGCACCTTGCTACGAACGGCGAAATTCCAGAGGTCCTGGTCACCACTAAGTGCAGTGGAGAGCACGTTGTCACTAGGAATAAAACACGCTACAAAATCTGGTGAAGGCTTTATGTAGTCGTAGTACGACTTGGACGTGAGTTGCTGAATGTGTCGCTTGACCGTGGCGGCAAATACTTTGGCGGCTTCCGCCTGCTGCTCGGGTGTCTCGGCGGCCAAGTACGTGTCGTAGTCAGCTAATGGCGCCTTGGAGTCAATCGCAAAGTTGCCCCGTCCGGGCAGCCGAACGACGGCATCGGGGCGCACATTCTTTGTGTCCTGACTCACCGTGAGCTGAGTCATGTAATCGATGTATGGCTCCATGCCCGACAGACGGAAGATGTTCTCGAGTTGGTTTTCGCCCCAACTGCCGCGGTCCTTTTCGCGACCCAGAATTCGGTTGAGGCGCTCCGTCTCGCTGATGGACCGATCCTGCAACTCCATCAGCCGCGAGGTCGTCTTCGAGAGCGACTCGAAGGAAGTTGCTCGGTCTACGTTCATCTTCTCAACCTGCTCGCGATACTGCAGTAGCGCGTCGGAGAGTGGGCGCAGTCGGTCGTCCAATTTTGCTTCCCGCTGCTTCAAGACAGCCTCTTGCTGCTCACTCTGCTGGGCCACCACGGTGCCTAGTGCTTCGGTCGCTGCGACCTGAAAGGCATCTCGCATGTTCTTCATGGCGTCGGCGTGCTGCAGCCGTTCCCGTTCGAGCTGTTCGGTGGCGGTGGTGGCTGAGGCGCTGGCTGCGTCCCGCTCGGCCGTCACGGTGGCCAGTTCGGCCCGCTGGGAGCCCTGGCGCGCACTGGATCGCACGTTGGCCACGAGAAAGCCAATAATCAAGCCAGCTATCGCTGCGGCAATTGCGCCAATCATGAAATCTCCATCGCTCGGAACTACCAACACAATACGAATCGTCTACGACAGAAGTAATCTCCCCTTATGACTAGGTCGCTCTTCTCTCGAAGCGAAGTCCCCGCTGAGACCGCCTCGGTTGTCTCCGAAGAGTTTCGGGCGACCACGCTGCGCGTCTTTGCCCTCGTCGGCGAGTCCATTACCGGGGCCACCGTCGCTCTGCTATCCGGTGATCGGGAGATGGCCAAGCAAGTCGTCAAGCAGGACGAAGGGATTGACCACCTCGTGAAGTCCCTGATTCGGACGGTGGAGTCGCTCCTCATGGCAGCGGACTCCCCCAGCCTTGAGGACCGCAAGGAACTACTCACCCTGCTGCGGATTCTCCCCGAGATCGAACGTAATGGTGACCTCGCCGAACACATCGCTCGGCGGGCCGCACGCGGCTTAGGCGCCGAAATGAGCCCCCGGAGTCGCGGACTCGTGGAGCGCATGGGTGAGGTCTGCTCATCCATCTGGCGTGCGGCGACCGACGCCATCCTGGACGATCGAATCGATGCCACGAGCGACATCGAAGACATCGATGACGAAATTGATGAACTACACGTGGCGCTCACCGCAGAACTCGTGAGTGGATCAATGAGCGTGCAGGTGGCCGTTGAAGTGGCGATGACTGCCCGCTTCTACGAGCGCTTTGGTGACCACTGCGTCAACCTGGCTCGTCGGCGCGTCAGTCCATCTAATAACTAGCGCCGCGCCAACTCCTCGGCGATCTGGACCGCGTTAAGCGCGGCACCCTTGCGGAGATTGTCACCAACGATAAAGAGGCTCAGGCCGTTCGGCACGCTCTCGGCTCGCCGAATACGACCCACGTAGCTGGGGTCCTGCCCCGCCACCTGGAGTGGCGTTGGAATATCAGTCAAGACAACTCCGGTCGCGTGGCGAAGAAGTTCCGTAGCCCGCTCGGGAGATATTGGTCGTTCGAACGATGCGGTAATCGCTAGCGAGTGGCCGGTGAAGATGGGAACGCGTACACAGGTCGCCGAAACGAGCAGTGATGGGATGTTCATAATCTTGCGACTCTCATCACGAAACTTCTGCTCTTCGTTTGTCTCGAGCGAACCGTCATCGACGAGTTGGCCGGCGAGGGGAATGACGTTGTGCGCAATAGGCCGGGCGAATTTGTTCGGAGTTCCCGTCGGCAACGAAGCACCGTCGAAGGTCAGATTTCGAATGTCACCGGCGGCGATTGATGCTTCCACCTGATTGGCGAGTTCGTCGACGCCATCGCGGCCCGCTCCAGAAACGGCCTGGTAGCTCGCAATCGTCATGGAGAGCAGACCGGCTTCGAGATGCAACGGCATCATGACGGGCATCGCCACCATGGTGGTGCAGTTGGGATTACCAACGATGCCCTTGGTGATGTGATCGAGTTCATGCGCATTTACTTCCGGCACCACGAGTGGACAGTCGTCGTCCATGCGCCACGCCGATGAGTTATCGACGACGATGGCGCCGGTAGCGGCGAAGCGGGGGGCAAAGTCCTTCGAGGCCGTAGCACCCGCGGCGCCCAGAACCACGTCGAGACCGGAGAGGTCGGCGGTAGCGACATCTTCTACGACTATCGATTGCCCGCGCCACTCGATAGTGGAGCCGGCTGAACGTGCCGACGCAAAAAACCGAATGGTCTCCACGGGTACGTTGCGCTCAATTAAAAGAGTCCGCATAACGGACCCGACTTGACCAGTTGCTCCAACAATGCCAATACGCATAGATACAGCCTAGAGAATTAGGCGTCTAGGCCAAAAGCGGTGTGGAGGGCCTGCACGGCTTCGGTCACCCGCTCGCCACGGATAATGGTTGAGATACGTATCGATGAAGTCGAAATCATCTCAATGTTGATGTTGTGCGAGGCCAGCACTTCAAACATCTGCGCCGTGATGCCGGCATTTGACTTCATGCCAGCACCAACCAAGGTGACCCGGCCGATACCGAGATCAGCGGTGATTTCACCAATCTCCAGCAGTTCGCGCACACCTTCGCAGGCGAGACGCGCCGCCTCGGCGTCACCTTTTTCTACCGTGAAGGAAATATCGGTGGTGCCGTGTTCGGAGGTGTTCTGGACAATCATGTCGAGATTGATTCCCTTGTCCGCGAGCTCGCGGAATAGGCGGGCCGCCAAACCAGGACGGTCGGGCACATTCGCCACAGTGATCTTGGCTTCTGAGGTGTCATCGGTTACGGCTGAGACAATTGCTTCTTCCATGGATACTTCCTCCTCAACGACCCAGGTGCCAGGCTCCCAGGTAAAACTTGAACGAACGTGCAGGGGCACGCCATGACGGCGGGCGAACTCCACAGAACGCAACATCAAAACACGACCACCGGTTGCGGCCATCTCCATCATTTCGTCGAACGAAATCTTCGCGAGTCGGCGCGCCTTAGGTACGACACGAGGATCAGCACTAAACACTCCGGTCACGTCGGTGTAAATCTCACAGACGTCGGCCTTGAGGGCGGCGGCTAGCGCCACGGCCGTGACGTCCGATCCGCCGCGACCCAACGTGGTGATGTCTCGGTCAGTGGAAACACCTTGGAACCCCGCGACGACGGGGGTGTAGCCATCGCGTAGTGCCTCTTCGATACGGTTCGGACGAATTTCGAGAATTTTGGCTCGGGTGTGATCGGTATCCGTAATGATGCCGGCCTGCGACCCGGTGAAGGAGGCCGTCTTTAACCCTTGACCGGCCAACGCCATCGAGACGAGCGACATCGAAATACGCTCACCGGCGGTGAGCAACATGTCGAGTTCCCGCTTGGGCTTGATCGAGGAGACCTCATCGGCGAGGCGGAGCAGATCATCGGTGGACTTGCCCATGGCCGAAACCACAACCACGACTTGGTCGCCACCACGCACGGTGCGGGCGACATGTTCAGCGACGGCACGAATGCGTTCGGCATCACCCACGCTGGTGCCACCATACTTTTGGACTACTAAAGCCATGCTCTAAAACTACCGGTCTCGCTCCGGGTCTCAATTCAATGTCGGGGGTAGGATTGCGCTCGTGCCAAATCCCAAGCGTGCCCGCCATAAAGAAGCTCGTCGACAAAAAATCGAGCAAGAGCGCCGTCAGGTCAAGCGTCAACGTCTCGTGCGGCGAGTCGCCATCGTTTTCGGCGTCACTATTGCCGTCGTGGGATCCCTCCTTTTGATCAAGAGCAACCTCGCCACGCCCCTTGTTACGACGTCCACGGTCGCCACCAGTTCGACAACGACCTCCACTACGACCGCGGCTTCCACCACGACCACCACCATGGCCATTGGTCAGAGCCAGGCCGATGCCCTCGCTCGTCAGGCCGGCTGTCCGTCCAGTACTTCGGCTCGAGCCAACAACCTCCAATGGTCCAGTGCTCCGGCGATGACCATCACCAAGTCAAAGCTCTACTACGCCGACATTGTGACCACGGCTGGAAACTTCACCATCTCGCTGGACGCCGTTAACGCTCCGAAGACAACCAATAACTTTGTCTTTCTCGCGAAGAAGAACTACTTCCACTGCATCATCTTCCACCGCGCTATTCCGGGCTTTATGGTCCAGACCGGTGACCCCACTGGCTCAGGTTCCGGTGGTCCGGGCTACTCCTTCGCCGACGAACTGCCGACGGGTCCGTATCCGCTCTACTCAGTGGCCATGGCCAACTCGGGCCCTAACACCAACGGCTCG
>WLNA01000032.1 GCA_009726065.1 Actinomycetota bacterium | reverse complement strand
CGACGCCTGGGACAGCGAGCAACGCACCATCGTCTTTTACGAGTCACCCAAACGCATTGCGGCCACTATGAACGAGTTGGCCGGCCGTTGGCCCGACCGCCATGTCGCGATTGTGCGCGAACTAACCAAGTTGCACGAAGAAGTTCTCCGCGGTACGGCCGGCGAGTTGAGCACGTCACTGGCGAACAGCGAACTCCAAGGCGAGATCACGGTGGTGATGGCCGGAGCGCCCGCGCCCGCCCCTGTGAGTGAGGCCGTTGTTCTCGACGCCATTGACGATGCCCTTGCTGACGGCGCCACGGTTCGTGACGTGGCGACCCAGGTGAGCGCCGCACTAGGTGTTCCGCACCGCTTCGTTTATGAACTCGCGCTCCAACGACGCACCGCCAAGCCCTAATCAGTCAGTACCCTTACAGGGTGAGTCGTTTCTACATCACGACACCTATCTATTACGTCAACGATGCCCCGCACGTTGGCCACGCCTACTGCACGGTCAACGCCGACGCCATGGCACGCTGGCACCGCCAGATCGGTGACGAGACCCTTTTCCTTACTGGTACTGATGAACACGGTCAAAAAGTGGCCGAAGCGGCCGAGCGCAACGGAGTCTCACCCCAGACCTGGACCGACCAGACCTCGGCCCGATTCCGCGCTTCGTGGGACGACCTCAACATCTCCTACGACGACTTCATCCGTACTACTGAGCCCCGTCACTACGAAACGGTGCAGAAGTTTCTGACCGCGATCTACGACAACGGCTACATCTACAAGGACTACTACCGCGGGCTCTACTGCGTTTCCTGTGAGGACTACTTCACCGAAGAGGCCCTGACCGACGGGAACTGTCCCGTCCACGGGCGCCCCGTCGTGGAGATGGAAGAAGAGAACTGGTTCTTTCGACTCTCGGCCTTCCAAGATCGCCTCCTCGAGTGGTACGGCGAGAACCCCAAGGCCACCACCCCCGAAACCAAGCGCAATGAGGCCGTGGCCTTTATCAAGGGTGGACTACGCGACATCTCAATCACCCGTAGCTCGCTGAGTTGGGGAGTCCCCGTACCGTGGGACGAGAAGCACGTGTTTTACGTTTGGTACGACGCGCTCGTTAACTACTTGACGGCTATTGGCTACGGTCGCGACGAAGCGATGACGGCCAAGTGGTGGCCCAACGTCCATCACTTGATCGGCAAAGAAATCATTCGCTTCCACTGTGTCTGGTGGCCAGCGATGTGCATGGCGGCTGGCATCGAGCCACCCTCCCACGTCCAAGTACACGGCTGGTTGCTCGTGGGGGGACAAAAGCTCTCCAAGACCATGGCCGGTGAAGGATCCGTCAAGTTGACCGACATCGCCCCGCAGTCACTCACGAGTGAGTTCGGCGTCGACCCCATTCGCTACTACTTGCTGCGTGACACCCCACTCGGTACGGACGGTGATTTTTCCATTGAGGGCATTACGGCCCGTTACAACACCGACCTCGCCAACAACCTCGGCAACCTGGTTGCTCGCGTGGCCACCGTAGTGGGCTCCAAGTGTGGCGGCCTCAGTACGGCTCCCGCGAGCGACTCACCACTGGCCGCCGAAGCGGCGACCGCCGTGGACATAGCCCGCACGGCGTGGCAGAACTTTGCCCCGCACACCGCTCTGGAGGCGACGTGGCGCCTCATCGGTGCCACCAACGCCCACCTCGAGCAGAACGCGCCCTGGAAGATGGAGCCCGGTTCCCAAGTCGATGCCGTCATGGGCGATGCCCTCGAAGCACTTCGCATCGTCACGGCGCTGATTGTGCCGGCCATGCCCGCCACGGCCCAAGAGATCTGGCGCCGCATCGGCCAGTCCGGCGACGTGGCGACGTTGAACTTCGATGAAGTAACCCGATGGGGTCAGCTCGACGCCGGTATCCCTATCACTAAGGGCGATCCACTGTTCCCCCGTATTCGGTCCGAGGCGTGAGCGGTTGGACTGACGCGCACTGTCACCTCCAGGAGCGTTACCTCAGTGACGACCCCGAGGTGCAGGCCAACGTCATTGCCACGTTGGCTCGAGCGGAAGCGGCCGGAGTAGACCGGGTCGTCGTTGTTGGCACTGACGCCACGACGTCAACTGAAGCGGTGGCTCTCGCCGAAGCGACTTCTGGTCCCGTGGAGATCTACGCCACCGTCGGTCTCCACCCCCATGACGCCATTAACGATCTGACCCCGATCGAGACACTGGCCCGCGCCACGTCACCCAAATTGGTGGGTATCGGTGAGTGTGGTCTCGACTACTTTTACGAACATTCCCCCCGTGATCAGCAAAAACGGACGTTTGCCACTCAGATTCGCCTCGCGCATGAACTCGACCTGGCGCTAGTGATCCACGCCCGGGACGCCTGGCCCGATCTCTTCGAGGTGCTTGACGGGGAGGGGATGCCCCCTCGGACCGTCATCCACTGCTTCACCGGTGGTCCGGCCGAAGCCGAGGCCTGTCTCGAACGGGGTGCTGACATCTCGATTGCTGGCGTCGTGACCTTTAAGAACGCGGCCGATCTGCGGGCCGCGCTCGCCGTCGTGCCACTGGAGCGACTCCACGTCGAAACCGACAGTCCCTTTTTGACCCCGGTTCCTCATCGGGGTCGAACGAACGAACCGGCCTTGGTGGCCGTTGTCGGTGCGTTCATCGCCGACCAGCTCCAAATCGAAGTTTCCACCCTCCAGACGGCAACTCGAGAAAACACGGCCCGCCTGTTTCGCCTGCCGGGCCGCTAGACCCTTTCATCAGGGATTACTCATCACCAGTGGGGCGCAGTTGTGCCCCGCCGGCCCCTTGCCTAGCCTTACCGGTGCTGGTTTTTAGCTAGCGAGTCCCCGGAGAAGGGTGGAGTCCTGAGGACCTCAACGACCCAGGTGCGAACGCACCTGATTTCGCTTGGAGTAGGTGTGGCCATGGTGCTGGCACCGCTGACGGTGTTGCGCGCCCCGGTGCCAGCCCGTTCGTCCCTTCACGCCCCGACGACGACCCCCTCGCAGTTGGTCTCCGCTCCCGTGGCGACGACCGGGCCGATTCCCACCACGATCCACCACGCGCCGACGACGGTCCATCACGTGGTGGTCGCTCATCGCACCACCACGACAGTTCGTCACACGCACACCACCCTTCGCCGCGCGCTGTCTAAGCCGAAACCCAGAATCAAGCCCACCGTGGCCCCCACCACGCTCGCGGTGACCACGACGACTAATCCCACGACGACCACCGTTCCGGGTAGCACTACGACCACGACGGTGCGCGTCACGACCACGACGGTGAAGCCGAAGCCCGCTCGAACCAAATACGGCATTGCCACGTGGTACCGGTGGCACCCGGGCCAGTGCGCCACGTCGTATCTGCGTAAGGGCACGCACATCAAGGTTCGATCTCTTCGTACCGGCATCACCGTCTATTGCGTCGTCACTGATGCTCAGCCCTACAGTCCGGGTCGCGTGGTCGACTTAGACGTGACGCAGTTTTCAAAATTGGCACCACTCTCGCGAGGTGTCGAACACGTTGTAGTTACCTGGTGACCCACTCCCGTCCCGCCATCCAGGAGCTGCTCGATCGGCACGGGTTATCACCTTCGCGCGCCCTCGGGCAGAACTTCGTCACCGACCCCAATACCGTGCGAAAGATCGCCCGGCTGGCCAACATTGGTCCCGGCGATTACGTCTTAGAGATTGGACCGGGTCTCGGTAGTTTGACCCTGGCACTCGTAGAAACGGGCGCCACCGTGGAGGCGATTGAAGTTGATCGCTATCTCCTGCCGGCCCTCCACGAAGTGGTTGATCTCCACGGCGTGATCATCCATCACGCCGATGCTCTCACGGCCGACTACGACGCCATCTTGCAGGGCCGCACTGCCACCGTGGTCGCGAATCTGCCCTACAACGTGGCCACACCCCTCGTCCTGCATCTTCTCGAAACTGTGCCGCTCATTACCAAAATGTTGGTAATGGTGCAGCGTGAGGTGGGCGAGCGGATGGCGGCCCACGTGGGCGACGACGCCTACGGTGCCGTCTCGTTGCGGATGCAGTATTTTGCCGAAGCCCACGTGGCCGGGAGAGTACCGTCGACGGTCTTTCACCCCAAGCCCAAGGTGGAGTCGGCACTGGTTTCCATCACGCGGCTCGCGGCCCCGGCCATCGATCCCACTCGTGTCAGTGAACCCGATCTCTTTAACGTCATCCGCACGGCCTTCGCTCACCGGCGCAAGATGCTTCGAGGCACCCTTGGCGAGTGGGCCACGACCGAGACCTTCACGGCCGCCGATGTCGCTCCGACCGCTCGGCCCGAAGAGCTCGGACTCGAGGAGTTCGCCCGCCTGGCGGCCCAGCGATGACCGTTCTGGTGGCCCCGGCCAAACTGACCTGGTTTTTAGAAGTCACGGCGCGGCGCAGCGATGGTTATCACGTCCTGCGAAGTGAGATGGTCGCACTGGACCTGGTCGACACGTTGACGTTCTCCACCGGCACCGGGGTGACTTTTCACGGCAGTCGTCCGGGTGTGAGTGCGCTGGACGTAACCGAGAACCTCGTGACCCGAACCCTCTCTCTGGTGGGCCGGGAGGCTCGTGTCGAGGTCACCAAACAGATTCCACTCGGTGGGGGACTGGGCGGCGGGAGTGCCAACGCCGCCGCCGTGCTGCGCTGGGCCGGTTTCACTGATTTGGCCGCCGCCGCCGAACTCGGGGGCGACGTTCCATTTTGTCTGGTTGGTGGCCGGGCTCTGGTGGAGGGTGTCGGCGAGATCGTTCGACCACTCGAATTCCAAGAGCGCACCGTGACACTCTTTCTTCCACAATTTTCCGTAAATACGGCCGCGTGCTATCGAGCCTTTGACGCACTAGAGCAGGCGCCCAGTGGTCGTAATCATCTGACGGCGGCGGCCTGGAGCGTCGAGCCTCGATTGAAGGATTTGATGGGGTGGATCGATGCCAATTTCGGCGTCAGCGTGCTGGCCGGCTCCGGTTCCACGGTCTTTGTGGAGGGTGACGTCGCCGACGGCACCTCAAAAATCCTGGAGTCTCCGGTCGGGCCGGTAGAAGTTCTCGTAGCTAAAACGATTCCGGCGTAGGCCAAAGCCTGCCGTGTTCGGTACGGTCGTTCGAATGAAGTACTGCTGAAAATGCGACTATTTGCCGGCGGCGCGACGCTGCCAGCGAGTCCGCTTCAGCATCTTCTTGTGCTTCTTCTTGCGCATGCGCTTGCGGCGCTTCTTAATTAGTGAACCCATGGTTGGAAGAGACTACTAGAAGTTCCCCTCACTCTCGTTCTGGTGACGGGTCGACCCCGAAATAAACGTGGCCGATAGCGGGTTTATGCTGATATCTACCCTCTCGGAAAGAAATGAGTCGTTGCTTCCAACGAAACCTATGAGATCTCGACGTACGCTCACTGCCTGGCTGCTCGCGGCCCTGCTCCCCACCGTGATGATCTCGGTGGCCCGTGCGGGTACGCCGAGTAGCCCCATCGCCACACCAGCGGTACTGGCCTCGCTCATCGAGAAAGCTATGACGACGAATCTGCTGACGGCCACCGTGCGGGCGCAGGTTCTCGCCATCGACGTCAGGAATCCCCTCAGGAGTGCGGGACTCCCGTTGGCTCTGCAGCAGCGCTGTTTTTCGTCGCTGGACCGCACGACCCTCAAGAATCCCAAACCCTGTATTTTCGGCAACCCCCGTTCCACCACGACGGTCGTACTCTTTGGTTCTTCGGCCGTTGACAACTGGACTCCAGCACTGCAGATCGCGGCCACGCGGCTCGGCATTCGAGTGGCTACCTTCCAGTTCGAAGGGTGTTTCACGCCGTTCGTGTCGGGTCTCAGTGCCGACTGCACCACCTTCCATAACAATTTGCCTCGCGCTATTAGCGCACTGCACCCCAAGGTGATTATGGCCGTAGCCTCGGCCGACTCCGCTGGTGAGTCCGGTGACGCGCGCTACGTCAGTGGCATGCAACGAGCCTTTGAGGCTGTAGGCCAGCTCTCGCCGAGTGCTCGCCGGGTGCTGTGGGGAACGACGCCGTACATGCGCGCACCGGTACCGTCGTGCCTGATGATGCGGCCACGGACTGTGAATACTTGCGGCCTGACTTACGTGGCAAGTTCCACGGTGGCCCACTCCTACGGCCAAGTACTCCGACGCGATGTGGCGGCCGCGGAGCGGTCTAACGCCACACTGGTCCCCATCTCGTCATGGTTCTGTTCGACCACGGTCTGCCCCGCGGTTATCGACAACAAGATCGTCTACGTGGACTTTCTGCACGTCTCGGCGCTCTACTCGCGCTCATTGGCCACACTGGTCACCAATCAGCTGCAACAATTACTGACACCAGGTACGCCCGCTACTGCGGCCTCCGCTACCGCCCGGTAGGCCTTACGGCTAGGCCGAAATGATCTTCTGCAGCGCGAGGGCCTGACGGGGGCATCCCCGCACGGCCAACTGGGCCGAACGATGGAGTTCGCGATCACTTTGCGGGAAGGCTTCGGCCTGCATCACGGGGTAGCCCCACTCGTCCAGCGTCACGAGCTCGGGAGCCAACTCGGCACAGTGCCCAAAACCATCACAACGGACGGGGTCTACGACAAGTCGAAACGTTACGGTGCGACGCATTACTCCCACTCCAAATCTTTGACATCACTCTGGTGCGGGATGTAGCTAATCCGAGGCCCCCGGGCGAACGGGCAGGGGTGGCCGGCAGCGTGATGATTGAAATCTTCAGCGAAGACGCTGAGGGCCGTGCGAACAAAGCGAATTACGCCGTCGGGGTGACGACAGGCTCCCCGGCCTTCGATGACCTCGCTGAGATGGAGAAGACGAGAGAGTGACTGCGTCGCGCCACGCCCCGAAGCCAGTGCGTTCAGGTCGTCGGCCATGGCGGGTAGGCCAAAGGCGCACGGCCCGCACTGCCGGGCGCTCTCGCACGCCATGTAGTCCACAATGCGGGCACACTCGGCCACTCCGCAGCTCGCGTGAGGTAGGGCCATGATCACGCCGGCCCCGGTGCCGGCACTAAAGGGCCGAAGAGAGTCGTCGTCGAAGCCGACATCGAGATGCTTCCCGTCGAGCCACGTTCCGCCGTAGCCACCGAGCAGGAGGGCTCGTGGTTCGTACTCGATTCCCGCATCCGACAGGATCGAGCGAATTGGCGTGCCGTAGGGAACTTCAACCACGAGAGCCTTGCCGTTACCCGTGACTGAGGTCACCGTGGTGCCGGGACGAGCGGCGGTGCCCACGCTGCGGAACCACTCGGCCCCGTGTCGGGCGATCAGACCAACGTTGGCATGAGTCTCGGCGTTGTCGAGCAAGACGCCACCTCGACCAATCTGCAGGATCGAGGGTCGCGTGGCGCGGTACTGGGGCAGAGTCTCATTGCTGTTGAGCCAATGCACCAGTGCGGACTCCTCACCGGCGACGTACCGCCCCGGGGGAGTCTGGACTTCGAAGCTCGGACCCTGCAGTCGCTTGGCGCCGCGCTGGGCGATGGCCGCTTTGACTTGGGTAATCGTCGTTACGTGCTCGCGAGCGATGCAGATGATCACCGAGTCGGCGTTTAAGAGATTGGCCAGCACCATGGCCCCGTCGAGAACGAGATGGGGATTCGTCGCGAGCAACATCCGGTCCTTATGGGCCGCCGGTTCACCCTCCATGGCGTTGACGACAACGTACCGAGTGGCTCGACGCTGCTGGAGCAAGAATTCCACCTTCTTGGCGGTGGGAAAGGCCGCGCCCCCGCGACCAGTGATGCCTGACTCGCGCAGGACGTCGATGGTGATGGCGAGTCGGTTAATCGGCCCGAAGTCAGACTCGTGCTCGGCCAGGTTTTTCGGATGGTCGAGGTGGTTGGCGAGTACTCGTCGGGTGGTGAGTTCTAAGGTCACAATTATCGACGCTTCGACTGTTCAAGCGGAGAGAGTGCAGTGCGGCCGACGGCCCGTTCGGGTCGTCCAACAACGCGCCAGATTGTGGCCAGGAGCACTACGCCCACGCAACTACCGAGCACGATGAGTCCCCACAGGGAGCGCTCGTCAGTTCCGACGAGATAGGAGTGAATGGCCGCCGCGACGAAGCTGGCGTAACTGGAGAAGTGAACGGCCCGCCACGCACGGGGATCGATCCGCTCCTTGAGTTGACTAGAGAGCCAGACGGCCAGCATGAGATCAATCGCCACGGTGCCGATGGCTACGGGTAGTCGCTGGTAGTTCGAGGTCATCGGCACTACGGCCGAGATCCAGTCGATGTTGACGTAGGTGTCGATGACGGTGGTGACGACGTGAAGAGCGACGAAGATCATGGCGATTAGCGAAATCGAACGGTGCATCTCGGTGATCTCGAATCGCCCGACCCGTCGGCCCCCGACTCGGGTCGAGATCAAGATGCCCAGCACGATGACGAGGGTCAGCATCACGAGCGAGATAACGCCGCTGATGCGCGAGGTGTACCAGATGTACGGAGAGGTAAGGGCAATCACGATGCGACCTCCTGGGGCCACCCACCCACGCACAGCACTTTGCCGTCGTGGTCGACAAAGCGTGCGGCCCAACCAGCTTGGGTTACGTAGTACAGCGCTTCTTCGCCCCACAGCAGTGACGCGGTGCTGAGGGCGTTGGCAGTGAGGCACGAGTCGGCCGCCACGGAGACCGTGCGCCACGGTGAGATCACGGGTGCCCCCGTCCGTGGATCGATGATGTGGTGAGCGCGACCAGTGCCGGTCGACCAGTTACGAACCAGTGTGGAAGAAGTGGCGACTCCACCGGAGGTGATACCAATCGGGGCACCAATGTGCTCGGCGTCTTCGGCCACGCCGACGGACCACGGCCGTACTGCGCCACCCACGGCGACGTCACCACCGAGTTCGACGAGCACGGGAGTGTGTCGGCCAACTTCTCTCGCCACTTGGTCGGCGACGAAGGCCTTCGCACTAGCTCCAAAGTCCAGCCGTACCCCGTTGGGCGACAGTCGGCGGGCAGCTCGATCGAATGCGACGGAGGCGAGCGGGGCAGCGGCGCTCGCCGTGAGCGGCGCCGAGCGACCATCGCGCTGCACGTCGTCGATATCGGCGTCATAGCCCCAGGCCTCGAGGGCGTCCAAGACGGTGGGAGTGCAGAGGCCGTCGGAGGTGTCGTAGGACTCGAGAGCGGCGTCAAAGAATTCAATGAAGGCATCGGAGATTTGGTGGGTGGCCCACGGTTCGGCATTGATCACACTGAGCTCGGATGTTGGAAGGAATCGGTTCACGGCGCGATCGCCGGCAGCAACCCATCGCCACAGAGTCTCTTGGGCCAGGGTGGCGTAGTTCTCATTGTCAACGGCCAGCGTGCCGCTGACACCCCAGGTGGTAAAGCGCACGGTTCTACCAGCAGCCCAAAAATTGACCCGAGGCACTGGTGTGGCACGTGGTGGGGTGCGTTACCGGCACCGTCACCGGGGGTGTCCAGACGGTGGTCGTCGTGTGGGGACCGGTCGTGGTGGTGTGCGGCCCCGGTGTCGTGGTCGTGGGGTGACTGACCGGCGAGGTCGTCGTGGGGTGACTGACCGGCGTGGTCGTCGTGGTGTTGGGGGGCGATGTCGTCGTCGATGGTGTGGCGGCCGCGTGCGACATGAGGCCAACACCAACGCCACCGGAGGCGGCGGCGAAGACGAAGAGCGACTGGGCCATACGACGCGACCGGTCGAGACGTTGGTCGCGGATGGCTTGCGGGTGTCGGCGTTTCATGGTCATCGCTCTCTCGAGAGTTCTTCGGGAATTTCTAAGGTGAAGGCTGCTCCACCCAAGGTGTCAGAGTTACCCACCCGGATAGTGCCTCGAGCTTCGCTGGCGACTTGGGCCACGATGGCGAGGCCCAACCCCGAGCCGGGCATGGACCGCGCCGACGGACTGCGCCAGAAGCGGTCGAAGATAAAGGCCTGCTCGCCCTCGGGAATACCAGGACCGTTGTCTTCCACGCGAATGGTGCCGTGACGAACATCGACGTGCACGCGTCCACTGACGGGCGCGAACTTGATGGCGTTCCCCAGGAGATTGTTGACGGCCCGAGTGAGGCGGTCGCGACGTGCGACCACTGTCGTCGACGCGGAAGTCAGTTCAATCGTGATGTCTTTGGTGCGAGCGTGTGTGCGAGCGACGTCAACGGCCTCTTGAACGAGATCATCGAGGCGCAGTGCCCTCACCGTCTCCTCACTACTTTCACCACGAGAGAGTTCACCAAGGTCGGTAATCAGTGAGGCCAGTTCGTCGACTTGAATAATCATGTCGGCCACCAGCTGTTGGCGATCTTCCAGTGAGAGTCGATCAATCTGTTGAAGCACTTGGGCATTGGTGCGCAGCGAAGTGAGTGGAGTCCGCAACTCGTGGCTGGCGTCGAGCACCAGTTGTCGCTGCAGCCGCTGACTGGTTTCGACGGTCGACATGAGTTTGTTAAACGTCCGACGTAATCGACCCAATTCGTCCTGACCGCCCTCATCGAGGCGTTGGGCGAGGTTGGTCGTGGCCGCGATCTCTTCGATGTCGTCGGTCACCGTCTCGAGGGGGGCGAGGGCCGCCCGGGCCGCGAGGTAGCCCAACAGGGCGGCCAAGAGCACGCCCAACAGCGTGAGCAGCATGAGTGCGTGAGCGAGCGAAGAGAGCTGGTGTCGTTGGCCCGTGATATCGCTGGTGAAGACCTGGGCGGCGTTCTGAGTGAGAACGCACTCATCTTGCGCACAGGGAATCTCCGTTCCGGCCGGAACCGGAACGACGTACTCCCGGAATGTCGATTCACCGACCTTGACCGTCAGGAAACGTGGCGGCAGCTGACCTTGGGCTACGTCGATGACTGCCGCCTCCACGGGAATCTGGCGGCCACCGTAGACCGAGCCGTCGGCCAGGATCAGTTCGAATCCCGATCCACGGGCGTGCTCGCCATCTTCGTCACCGTGCGCCGGTGCTGACGCGGTGTGCATCAACGAGTCGTCCACCGACTGGAAGATGGCGTGACGAGAAATCAGAAATACCGTACCGCAGGCCAGCGCAATCGCCAAGCTGACGGCCACCGATGAGGCGACGACGACGCGGAGACGCAATGTCATGCGCTGCGCAGTGAGTAGCCGACGCCGCGGATGGTCTGGACGAGACGGTGCTCGCCGGCCTCTTCCAACTTGCGACGAAGGTAGCCAACGTAGACGGCGAGCGAGTTGGTGCTGGAGTCAAAGTTGTAGCCCCAGACCAGATCGAGAATCTGATCGCGAGTCAGTACCTGACGGGGGTGGAGCATGAGGAGTTCCAGGAGATCGAACTCGATGCGCGTGAGTGGCACGGCCCGTTCCCCTCGGAAGACTTCGCGGGTGGATGAGTTGACGGTGAGGTCGTCGAACTTGAGTACGCCTTCGTCGCCGGTGCGGGGGGTGTGACGGCGCAACAGGGCGCGCAGCCGGGCCGTGAGCTCAGCGAGATCGAAGGGCTTGACGAGATAGTCATCGGCGCCGGCATCGAGCCCCTCGACGCGATCGTTAACGGCGTCACGGGCCGTCAGCATCAGAATCGGGACGTTGTCGCCGGCCCGTCGGATACGACGGCAGATCTCCAGTCCGTCGATGTCGGGCAGCTGGAGGTCGAGGACGATGGCGTCGGGGGCGGCCGTCTGGAAGGCTCGTAGGGCCGAGGTGCCGTCGCCGTGGAGTTCGACTTTGTAATTCTCCATTTTGAGGGCCCGCGAGAGGGCGGCCAGAATTGCCGGGTCGTCGTCGACGATCGCCACCGTGAGGAGCGTTTCGGAACTGGACGTCATGGCGACCTCTCGGTTGATTGATCTAACACCTCTAGTATTAGATGTCTGACCTAAGAATGGTTGTGGATTTGCTAAGAATCTACGAAGATTCCAGGAAAGACCTTGGCGGGT
>WLNA01000031.1 GCA_009726065.1 Actinomycetota bacterium | reverse complement strand
GTTCGAGCTGACGCTTACCGAGATAACAGAAGGGACAGACCACATCGCCCCAAACATCAATACGAAGTACAGTGCTCATCCCACCATCGTGACACAGTCACTGGCGAGATAGGGCAGAATGGAGCCATGACAATGCGTGAAATGACGGCTACCGAGGCCGCTGCGTTGTTACGTCCCGTTGACACGGTGGGGCTCGGACTCGGTCCCGCCAATCCGCACGCAATGTTGCGAGCGATGTCGGAGCGTAAGGACTGGGAGCAGCTCACTATTGGCGGCGCCCTGATTCTCGGCCTCTTCGATCTCTTCACCCACCCCAACGTGGCCTATCGCGCGGGCTTCTTCGGCCCCGCCGAGCGTTACTACCGCAGCGTCGGCGGCAATGTCGAGCACGTCCCCGCCGGTTTTCGTCAGTTCGCCCCGATTCTCCGACGCCTCTCCCCCCGCGTGATGATGGTCCAGGCCACCCCGCCCGACCAGCACGGATTCTGCAGCCTGTCTCTGCACTGTGGTGCGACCTTGGATGAACTCCGCGCCGCTGGCGCCGACCCCGATCGCCTTCTAATTGTCGAGTCTTCCCCACATCTGCCCTGGACTTCGGGAATTCCTGGATTGGAGAATCGACTCTCGGTCAACGAAATCGACGTGTTGGTGCGCGGTGAGGAAGTGCCGTTCGAGCTACCGGGCGAAGCGCCCACCGAAGCCGACCTGGCGATTGCCCAGCACACGCTGCCCTACATCACCTCTACCGCAACGCTCCAAACCGGTATTGGGGCCATCCCCAACACGGTGGCCGAGGCACTCGCGAAGCGTGAGGGTGGTGAGTACGGGATCCACTCTGAGATGTTCACTGACGGCCTTTGGAAATTGCAGGCTTCGGGCAAGGTCGCTAATACGCACAAGGGCATCTACGACGGCTTTTCTCTCACCACCTTCGCACTCGGTTCCAAGGGACTGTACGAGTGGCTGCACGAAAATCGCGATGTTCGCTTCGCTCCGGTCTCGGTCGTTAACGACCCCACGATTATCAGCCAGAATAGGAATTTCGTGTCCATCAATGGTGCAATCACTGTGGACCTCTACGGTCAAGTCGTGGCCGACTCGGTCGCCGGTGCCCAGGTGTCGGGGGTCGGTGGTCACGAGGATTTTGTGGCGGGCGCCGATCTCTCGCTCGATGATGTCTCTTTGATCTGCCTTCGTTCCACTATTGAAGTGAACGGAGAGACGGTGAGCCGCATCGCGGCCCAACTACCCCTCGGCTCAGTTGTGGCGACACCTCGTCACCACACTGCGGTCATCGTGACGGAGTTCGGCGCCGCCGATCTGCGGGGGGCTACTGTTCGAGAGCGAGCCCATTTGTTGGCCGATATTGCCCACCCGCAGTTCCGCGACGAGCTCCGCGCCGCCGCTGAAGTTATTGCCCGCTAATGCTCATAGTTCGAGATCTCGCAATTGAAATCGGTACTCGTCGAATCTTGACACCCACCCACCTGACTATTGGTGAGGGGGAGAAGGTCGGCATCGTTGGCCGCAACGGAGCGGGCAAGTCGACGATCCTCTCCGTCCTGCTGAGCGAAGGTGGCGAACACCTTCGGGTGGAAGGCACCGTGCAGCGCTTTGGGTCGTGGGCCCATCTGCCCCAAGAGCCAGTGCCCGGTGGACTCGGTGTCGAGCCGATCGGTTTGTCGCACATCCTCTCGGCCCGCGGCCTCGACAAGCTCGATGCCGACATGCACACGGCCCGCCACGCCATGGCCGCTGATCCCTCAAGCGAAAACATCGAAGCCTTCACCACCATTGAAGAGCGCTTCCGGGACCTCGGCGGCTACGAAGCCGAATCTGAAGTGGCCCGTCTCGCCGCCGGCCTCGGCTTGGATGAGGAGTATCTCCTCGAAGACCTCTCCTCGCTCTCCGGTGGACAGCGCCGCCGTGTGGACTTGATGCGCGTGCTCTACGAACAGCCCGAAACCATGGTGCTCGACGAACCAACCAACCACCTCGACAAGGCCGCCAAGCGTTGGCTCTTTGACGAATTGGAAAAGTTCCCTGGCACCGTGCTCGTTATCAGTCACGACCTGCCCCTCTTGGACAAGGCCATCGACCGCGTGCTCTCACTGCGTGAGGGTCGCCTACGCGAATACAAGGGCAACTACACCAAGTTCTTAGAGCAAGAGGAAGTAACCATTGCCGGCGAAGAGAAGTTGGCCAGTCGTCAAGACGCCGACATTGATCGTTTGAAGCAGTTGGCCAACTCCATGCGAGGCCAGACCGAGAAGCGGGCCCGCCTGGCCAAGGTCTTGGACAATCGAGTTGATCGCCTGAAGGACAATCGCGTGGAAGTCACCCAGCGCGAGCGCAAGGTGAAGTTCAAGTTGCCCACGCCACCGCGTAGTGGTGATGTGCCACTGACGGCATCGGGCATCTCCGTTCGCTACGGCGACACGCAGATTCTGAAGGACACCAGTTTCATTACTAAGCGCGGGGACCGAATTTTGATTGTCGGTCGCAATGGTGCCGGCAAGAGCTCTCTTTTGCGCTGCCTCGCGGAGGCCCAAGTCGCTACGTCGGGATCGGTAAAGCTCGGTGCCAATGTGGTGCGGGGATATTTCGCGCAGGAACACGAGAACCTGGACCCCAATAAGACGGTGCTGGCCCACTTGGACAACGCCACCGTTGAAACAGAAGTACAACGTCGGGCCCTCCTGGGTGCCTTCGGCCTTAAGGGATCGGCTGCGCTGCAGACACCCGACACGCTGTCGGGTGGTGAGCGAGCCAAGTTGGCGCTGGCCATGCTGGCCGCCTCGGAAGCCAACCTCTTAATTTTGGACGAACCGACCAACAACCTGGACCCCCGTTCAGTGGAAGCGGTGGGGGAGATGCTCAACGGCTGGAGCGGCACCATCATCGCCGTCTCCCACGAACGAGCATTCGTCGAAGCACTCGACCCCACGCACGCCGTCTTGCTGCCCGAGGAGTATTTCGACCTCTGGCGTGACGACTACATGGATATGGTCGAACAGCGCTAGAGGTATTCCTCGGTTGTGATGCAGTATTTGAGTGTCCACGGATGTGACGAACGTGGTGAGTTTCGCCTACAGTCCTAGCCCTATGAAGATTCTCGTTATTGGTGGCACATCCTTTGTTGGTCGAGGTATTGCGTTGGCAGCGCACGAACGCGGACACGACGTCACGGTCTTTAATCGCGGCGAGACTCCCACCGATCTACCAGAAGCCATTCACCGGCTGGTGGGCAATCGCCAGAGCGATCTCTCCGCCCTGGCGAATCTCACCTTTGACGCCACCATCGACGCCATTGCCTACCAGCGTCGCGACGTTGAACTCCTGCACGTCGCCATGGGCGCACGCGTCGGTTACTACTTACAGATCTCATCAATCTCGGCCTATCAAAACCCAGCATTCGATCAAGCCGACGAGAGCACGCCACGACTCAAATTGGGTGACGTCGACCCCAACGCCAACGTCACTGGTGCCACGTATGGCGTGCTGAAGGCCGAGTGTGAGCGGGCCGCCGAAGAGCTGTTTGGTTTGAGTATCGGTATTTTGCGCCCAACGTTTGTTGTCGGTGGTCACGACAAGACATTCCGCTTTCCCTACTGGGTGGCCCGTATTCAAAAGGGTGGCCGCGTGGCATTCCCCGGACCCGGCACGAACGCGCTGCAGTGGATTGACGCCCGAGACCTTGGAACCTTCGCGGTGCTTCTCACCGAGCAACGCTTCGCCGGGTCGGTGCACGCCCTGGGAAGTTCACCGGCGTTAAATTTTGGTGAAACCCTCGAGCGCATTGCGGCTCACGTGGCCCCCGAGGGCACGACGCTGGTCGAAGTCGAACCGGATCGCTTGAAGGACTCCTCTTGGTATACGAAGTTTCCGCTCTGGTCGGGCACCTCAAGTCAGACGGCCCTGAATATGAGTAACGCCAAGGCTTTGTCACTGGGTTTGACCCTGCGAACATTGGAAGAGAGCGTCGACGACACCGCCGCCTGGTTTGGGACTCGTGAGTGGCCCGGACATTGGCTCAGTCAGGCCGATGAAGCGGCCCTGCTGGAAGAGGCGTAGGGCCGCTTAATTCGAGTGTATCACGCGTGATACACTCGATTCATGAGCGAGGTAACGATTAGAGAATTGCGTAATCATGGCGGCGATGTTGTTAATCGTGTGTCACGAGGCGAATCCCTTGTTGTAACGCGAGACGGAACGCCGGTAGCTGAGTTACGACCACTAGTCCGCCAAGGAGTGGCTGCTGCAACCCTTCTCGAACGATGGCGACACCTTCCTCGCCTTGATGGCGAAAAATTGCGCGAAGACATCGATCAGATAGTGGACCCAGCATTATGAATGAGAACCGAGCCACTCACGGGATTCTCGACACTTCGACGGTAATCCTCCTACCCAGGATTACGACGCCCGAAAAGCTGCCCGAGATTCCCTTAATTTCCTCAATTACTTTGGCGGAGTTGTCCGTTGGCCCGTTGGCCACCAATCATGAGAGCGAGCGGTCTGCAAGGCTTGCGCACTTGCAACAAGCGGAAGCCGATTTTGAGCCACTTGCTTTTGATGCGGCCGCAGCGAGAGCCTTTGGGCGTGTTGCCTCTTCACTACGTCAAAGGGGAAGGAAGCCAACCGCTCGTGCATATGATGCCCTCATAGCGGCCACGGCATTGAGTAACAATCTCCCGATTTATACCTGCAATCCCCGAGACTTTGAGGGCATCGACAATCTCACAGTGGTTGCTATGCCTCATCCGGATCACAGCTGAAGACTTAATTATTGCGAGGCAGGCGTGGCAAGTGGGCGCGGTGTCTGCTACAGGTGTAGGTATGAGCACACCGTTACAAGGGCTTCGAACCGTCATTTATCCCGTCGTTAACTTGACTACCTCCAAGGAATGGTGGATTCAACTCCTCGGCCAAAAGCCGTACTTTGCCGAGCCGTTTTACGTCGGCTTCAACGTTGAGGGGTACGAGCTTGGTCTGCTCCCAGGGGCCAGTCAGTCTGACGGGGCCCAGGTGTATTGGGGCGTCGAAGATGTAGCAGAGGCTGTTCGCGAAGCCATTGTTCTCGGTGCTACCGAACTCTCGCCCGCCACTGATGTTGGTGAAGGGATTGTGACCGCCACGGTGCGCATTCCCGATGGCAACGTTGTGGGGTATATCTACAACCCAAATTTCACCCTGCGCTAGAAGCTTGTCGTAGTGGGTCCGCGAGGACTCACTCTGGTGGGCGAGGCGGGACTTGAACCCGCACATCCTTTCGAATACTGGCACCTGAAGCCAGCGCGTCTGCCATTTCGCCACTCGCCCGAATGGAGTACCACTTTACTTCTATTTCTAAGTACTCCAAATTGCCGGCACTAAATAGTTAAACCACGCCGGTACGCTTAGGGGTGTATGGCACTTAAGAACGTAGAAAGCCGGCTCGAGCGCCTCTTTGATCGCACCTTTGCGAAGGGACTGCGCTCACACGTGCAGCCGATTGAGATTGCGCAACGTATTGCGCGTGAACTCGATCTCGCTGCGCGTATTGGGCCTAGCTCGACGATGGCCCCCAACGACATTCGAATATTCCTATCGGCCGAAGACACCCCCAGGTTTCAGGGCTTTGAGCAGACCACGATCGATGAGCTGGCGGCTTCGGTGCGGGAACACGCTCTCCAGGAGGGGTACGACTTTGTGGGCCCCGTCGCCGTTCAAATATTCGAAGACAATTCTCTCACTATGGGCCAAGTCGGCATTCGGGTGAACTTCCTCTCCGGCCAGCCCCAACCCAAATTGGTGAGCATCGGCGGGGGGCAGTACAACTTGACTGAACGACCCCAAGTAATTGGCCGAACCGCCGAAAGCGACATCATGGTGGCCGACCCCAACGTATCTCGGCGCCACGCCGAAATCTGGACCACCCCTGATGGCGTGGGGCTTCGGGACCTTGGTTCCACCAACGGCACCCTCGTGAATGGCCGTCGAATCGAAACGGTGCTCGTTAGACCCCACGACGAAATTTCCATTGGCTCCCAGGTATTCCGGATTGAGTTGGCCTAACTTGCTGATCGCCTCGTCGGCCTACGCCACGATTGTTCGGCCGTTGCAGAGCTTGGTTCTGCTCGGGGTGATTCTCTTCTTTATCCGTGTGCTTTCGATCGCCACACAAGAGATGCGTCCGCCGAAGGAAGAATCCGGTCGCCGTCAACGCCGTCGCCCACTCTCACTTGCGTTCATGGAACCCGAAGCACAAGCCGGCGAGTGTATCGAGGTTGCCAATCCCGTGGTGTTAGGCCGGGGTGCCCCGAGTGACATTGTGCTTGACGACACTTTTTTGTCAACGCAGCACGCCCGATTCTCCACCGACGGCGGTGATCTCTTTATTGAAGACCTTGGTTCCCGGAATGGGTCCTACATCAACGCCGAACCAGTTATTCATCGCACCCAACTGCTCAAGGGTGATGTGATCCAAATCGGCAATGTCATTTTGGAAGTTGTTCGATGACGACGTGGCGTAGTGCGTACAACACCAATGTTGGTCTCGTGCGCGAAGCTAACGAGGACGCCGTAGTCGTCACCGACCAAGTGGTTATTGTCGCGGACGGCATGGGTGGTCACGCCGCTGGTGAAGTGGCCTCCGAACTCGCCGTCTCCATATTTGCCCGGGTGATTAAAGAAAATCGTTCACTCGCGGGCCTCAATACGGCCCTTCACGCCGTTAATGAAGCCATCTTGCATGACGCCGTGGCGCATCCCGAGCGTGCTGGCATGGGCACCACACTGACGGCCGTTGTGCCGGTGGCGTATGAAGATGGCAGCGCACTGGCCTGGGTAAATATTGGTGACTCCCGTCTCTACCAGTTGCGTGATGGCGTCATCCGCCAGGTCACTGAGGATCACAGTGTGGCCGAAGAGTGGGTCCGCGAAGGCAGAATCTCGAAAGAAGAGGCGGCCGTTCACCCCCGCCGGCATCAACTCACCCGAGTGTTGGGCATGGAAGAGGCGCTCGATGGCGACACCGGTGTTCTCTCGGTTCGCGTTGGCGATCGCTTGTTGCTCTGCAGTGATGGACTCACTAATGAAGTGAGCGACACGGAATTGGTGGAATTGGCTTCGGCCCCCATCACACTTGACGATGCTGTCGCCTCGCTCGTGGCTCGAGCGTGTGCCAATGGTGGTCACGACAACATCACCGTCGCCCTCCTCGAAGTGGAATCAGTGTCCGTCGACGTACCCCAGATTGCGGTAACGCCATCGGGTGTCATGGCCATCCCCGCACGCCAAAGCACGACCGCTCGATCCTCAGAAACTGTGATGCGACGCCGACGCCGAACTCTCCCTCGCTGGATTACCTGGCGGACGGGGATTTTCACCTCAGCCCTTGCCGGTCTAGTGGCCGCGGTATTTGTGATTTTGGGTTGGTTTGCTTCGGCGTCGTACTACCTCGGTGACAATCAGGGATTGATTGCGGTCTACCAGGGTCAACCGAACGGTTTTCTTTGGTTTCACCCGAAGGAAGTCTTTGTGACCTCGTTCAAGTCGGCGGAGTTGCGCCCTGGTGATGCGCGAGAATTGAAGAAAAACATCGCCGAATCCAGTTTGTCGGCAGCAATACGCCACGCGGACAATATGCACTCAGCCTGGCTAGCCACCCAGCCCGTCGTCGCGCCGTAGGTCGATTGTGACTCGACGCCTCGGTATTCTCGGAACCGTTATCGCCCTTCTCTTTGCAGTTTTGGTCGGGCAGTCGGCCTACATCCAGTTCTTTCACGCCGACGCACTGAACAACTCATCACTCAACCCGCGAGTCTCGTTCGCCGGGTTGATGCAACCACGCGGTGACATCGTTGCGGCCGACGGAACCGTGCTGGCCACCTCGGAGGCGGCCACCTCGGGGGTGTATCCCTGGCGTCGCTCATACCCCCTCGGTTCGCTGACCTCGGGGGTCATAGGGTTTTCGTCGGCAATCTATGGAACCTGGGCTTTGGAGTCGTACTACAACTCCGATCTAACGTCCCACCCGCAACCAGCCAAATCACTCTCGCAGGTCATCGCACCAATTAATTCTCCCAATACGTTGACGCTGACATTGCAACCCGAGCTGCAGCGGGTGGCCCAGGTGGCCCTGAATGGCCGTGACGGGGCCGTCGTGGCGATTAACCCTAAGACCGGTGCCATAGTGGCGATGTACTCCAATCCCACGTATGACCCCGAGCCGCTTACGTCACCTGATTCGACGGTTGCCACCGCCGCGTGGAAGAAGTACGTGACGAAGAATGAACGAGGTTTCCCTCCGTTGGGCTTGATGGCTACCCAGCAGACATTCGCCCCGGGCTCCACATTCAAGGTGATTACTGCCGCCGCCGCCGTATCGGCACGCCCCGATATTTTTGTGAAGAAGTATCCGTCGAAAGCCTTCACGACGTTGCCGACATCGAACAAACTGCTGTGGAACTCGGGACACACGGCCTGTGGAGGTAACGCTGCCGACATGCTGCCCGGGTCGTGCGACCCCGGCTTTGCCCTGATAGGCCTCGATCTCGGTGCCGACGTAATGTCGGCTACCGCCACCGCTTTTGGTTTTAACCAAGTGCCACCCATTGATCTACCCGGAGTGGTGAGTTCATACTTCCCCGACCCCGCAAGTTTTTCGCAGGACCTACCCGGGCTGGCCTACTCGTCAATCGGGCAAAAGGACGTTCGCGCCACCGCCCTTGAAAATGCGCTCTTAGCGGCCGCTATTGCTAATAATGGCGTCATTATGAAGCCCCATTTAATGGCGGAAATCTCTCGGGCCGACGGCTCAATAGCCCGGCGCTACAAGCCCTCCCAGTGGTTACGCCCCCTCTCGGCGCTCCAGACCCAGCAGATTGTGCCGATGATGCAAAACGTGGTTCGATTCGGAACGGCGTCCGGCCTCTTTCGCGCCTCTGACGATGTGGGCGCTAAGACCGGAACCGCCCAAACGGGTAACGCCGCTGAAAACACCCACAACTGGATGATCGCCTTCGCCCCGGCCAACAACCCCGTTATTGCCGTGGCCGTTGTCGTTCCATTTCAGGCCAAGTCCGATTCTGGAGCGGCCGTCGCTGGTCCCATCACGCGTTGTGTCATTCAAGCCGGACTGGCCCTCGCGCAGGGTCGACACACGTCGGGAACAACTTCTCCGTGTCGGTAGTATTTTCGGAATCAAGAGCGTAGGCTAGGCACGATTATGGAGCCGGTAGCCGAGCAGCACACTTACAAGGGTCGTTACAGTCTCACGCACCTGATTGCGCGTGGTGGCATGGCACAGGTTTTTCGAGCGACCGACTTAGCGCTCAACCGGCCAGTGGCGCTCAAGGTTCTCTATCCCGAACTCAGCGTGGACCAAAACTTCGTCGAGCGATTCCGGCGTGAAGCGCAGGCCGCGGCCAACCTCTCCCATCCCAATATCGTGCCGGTCTTTGACTGGGGCGAAGAAGACGGTACCTACTTCATCGTGATGGAGCTCGTGGAGGGGACTTCGCTGGCTGGCCTCCTACGTGATGAACGCATCATGCCACCGGCCCGAGCCGCCTCAATCACTGCGCAAGTTGCGGGTGCGTTGGCCTTCGCCCACCGCTCTGGTGTGGTGCACCGTGACGTGAAGCCGGGCAACATCTTGATCACCGACGAGGGGGTGGTGAAGGTCACGGACTTCGGCATCGCCCAGGCGATTTCAACGGTTGATCACCTCACGGCCGCCGGTTCGGTGATGGGCACCGCCACGTACTTTTCACCCGAACAGGCCGAAGGCTCATTGGTTGATGGCCGCAGTGACGTCTACTCGCTCGGTGTCGTGCTGTACGAACTACTTGCCGGTCGTCCTCCATTCGTTGGTGACTCCCCAGTTTCGGTTGCGGGCATGCACGTTCGTGACGCCGCCCCGTCACCGCTGCAGTTCAACCCCGGCATTCCCGCCGATCTCGAATCCATCACCATGATGGCGTTGGCGAAGAATCCCTCGCAGCGATACCAAACGGCCGACGAGATGCGATCTGATCTTCTTCGCTTTAGTGAGGGACGCCCCGTTCAGGCCGCGCAGCGTGGCGGTCGAGCCTTTGCCGGCAGTGACACCACCCGAGCAGTATCGGTGGTCTCTGGTGAGCGAACTCAGGCCGTGGCGATTCAGACCGGCCCCCGCACGGACGTCGTGAGGCGTCGCAAGTCCAACACACCACTCATCGCCACGGCATCAGCACTGGCCGTGCTCCTCGTTGCCGCCGTTGGTTATTTCTTCCTCGGCTCCACCGTCACCTCCGTGATGCCCAACGTGGTCGGCACATCCATTACCGATGCCACTTCAACGCTTACGGGTCAAGGTCTGGTCGTTGGTGCCACCAAGCTGGTCCAGTCGACCCAACCGGCGGGTACGGTTGTGGCATCCACGCCGAAGGCGGGGGCGAAGGTCACCAAGGGTCAGTCCGTCACGCTGAGTGTGAGCCTTGGCACATCGACCCAGCCCGTCACTATTCCGGACGTGACCGGCATGAACTTGAGTGATGCCGAGAGTGCGTTGCAACAGGCGGGATTGGCCTACAAGGTCGACTTCACCGCGACGGCACCCGAAGGTGCGAGCCCCAATACGGTGTTGTCGCAGACTCCCGACGGGGGAACCCAAGGTCGCACTGGTGATGAAGTGACTATCACGGTATTGGCACCGGGGTCGAACTACCCAGTACCGAATCTCGCCGGCAAGACGCTCTCCGACGCCGCTGTACTTCTCGGTCAGGCCGGACTGACGCTCGCGCCCGATCAGGGTGCGCAATGTTCCAACACGGCTCCGGAAGGCACCGTCGTAGGGACCGTCCCGGCGATCGGGCAACCCGTCGCCGCTGGTACGGCAATCAAGCTAGTGCTCTCGAGTGGTTACTGCTCGGTCGTGGTGCCGAATGTTGTCACTCTTTCGAAAGCCGCAGCGACTAGTGCCATGCAGGCGCAAGGGCTGGTCGTTTCGGTTACGACACTGGCCGCATCGAACCCACTCTGCACTGGTCTGCTCGATCAAGTAGTGGCTCAAGATATTGCCCCGGGAGCGAGCGCGGTATACAACTCCCCAGTAACGCTGACGTACTGTCCCGCTAGTTAGCGAGACGACCGAGAAACGTTCCGAGCATCGCCAGACCATCTCTGGTTAGGACACTCTCGGGATGAAATTGCACCCCTTCAATTTCCTTAGCGCGGTGACGCACGCCCATAATGATGTCACCAGTCCATGCCGTAACGACGAGGTCGGCGGGCAGTGTCGCGGGGTCGATCACAAGAGAGTGGTAGCGAGTGGCGATAAGGGGCGAGGGAAGTCCGGCGAAGACGCCGTGACCCTCGTGAGTAATCTCACTGACCTTGCCGTGCATAATCGAAGGGGCTCGAACGATGCTCGCGCCGAAGACCTGTCCGATGGCTTGGTGCCCGAGACAGACCCCGAAAATAGGAATTTCTCCACCGAGTTGCCGAATGACATCACAACTGATGCCGGCGTGCTCGGGACGACCAGGCCCGGGACTTATCACAATGCCGTCGGGTCGCAATGAGCGAATCGCTTCGATGGTGATGTTGTCGTTACGGCAGACTTCGAGCGTCGCCCCGAGTTCACCCATCTCCTGAACGAGATTCCAGGTAAAGGAGTCGTAGTTGTCGATAACCAGCACGTCAGCCATGGTGGGGCAAGGTTACCTTGGTTTCGAGTTCGTCAGAAAGGGGTTGGTAGCCTTTCGCCCTATGGCCCTCCTCTCGCGATTTAAGAAGTCGTCCCAGACCCCTGCGGCATCAGCGAAGCCAGTGCGTCACGCCGGTAACCGGACGGGTCGATACGTATCGGCGACCGAGTCGGGTCGCGTGACTCCTCGGACAACTAAGTCGAATACCTCGAGTCCCGCCTGGTACGGCAAATCGATGCTGGGTCTCCTGGGCACTGGTGTCGCGATTATTTCTATGAACTACCTTCACGCGCTGCCAGGATCTGTTTCTTCCTGGTACTTACTCATCGGCCTCGCCGCCATCTTTGCCGGTTTCTTCATGGCGACCCGCTACAAATAACGCAACCGGAATTGAAGAAGCCCCGCGGTTTCCCGCGGGGCTCTTTCGTGAGGTGTAACTAGACGCGCTCGATGATGGTGGCGTTGGCCAAGCCACCGCCCTCACACATCGTGATGAGTCCGTACTTGCCACCGGTGCGCTCGAGCTCGTTGAGCAAGGTTGCGCAGAGCTTGGCGCCAGAAGCGCCGAGCGGGTGACCGAGGGCAATAGCGCCACCGTTGACGTTGACCTTCGAGAGGTCCGCGTTCAGTTCCTTCTGCCACGCGAGAACCACGGAAGCGAAGGCTTCGTTGATCTCGACGAGGTCGATCTGGTCCAAGGTGAGGCCGGAGCGCTCGAGGATCTTCTGAGTCGCGGGGATGGGACCAGTCAACATGGTGACGGGGTCCACGCCGGCGAGGGCAAAGCTGTGGAACTTGGCACGGATGGGCAGACCCAACTCGTTGGCCTTCTCTTCGCTCATGATCAAAACGGCGGAAGCACCGTCGGTGATCTGTGAGGCGTTTCCGGCAGTGACCTTGCCACCCTCCTTGAAGGCAGGCTTGAGCTTGGCGAG
>WLNA01000030.1 GCA_009726065.1 Actinomycetota bacterium | reverse complement strand
GACACGGTGGCCGATGTTCTCTTAGGCGGTGGCGTCGATGAAGATACGAATATTGTCATGCGCGTCGCTGACTTGCAGTTCTTGCTGGATTCGACGCTGGGCCGTGTCGCGGGTTTCGATCACGGTCTCACCATCGACGAGAACGCGATTTCTGCGCTCGGTCATTCATTCGGGGCGTACGCCATCTTTGCGTGGGCCGGTACCGACGAGGGCCGCGCGATGTTGCAATCGTTGATTGCTCTCGAGCCATATCTCATGCGACTCAGCGCGGCAGAGTTGGAACGCGTGGCGACCAGCGCATTGATTGTGGCTGGGGACAAGGACGCCACGACGCCAGCGGAAACAAACATTCACCCCGTACTGCCTCAGCTCAAGAAGGACAAAACGACGGCACTGCTCTTGCAGAACGTGGGTCATCAGGGTTGCTCTGACGTTGGTATGTACCTGGAGATTGCCCCAACGGTGCCTGGCGTTCCCGATTTTGTCCTCGAGTTCATGGGCACCATGGGTGATGACACGACTGGTACGGCCGGTGATCCGTGGCGTCCCGTGACGCAAGCGCACATCGAACTCGTGCAGACGTGGTTGGCCAATATTGGCGATTCAGAGCTCATCGCAATCCTGGCGCAACGTCACTCCGGTCGAGCACTGCTGTAGTCACCGCCGGACTTGGGCTCGGGCAATAGCCTGAACCCATGAGAATCCTCGTAACTGGAGCGGGCCGTGCCATCGGCGCCGCCACCGCCACCGTCCTTGCCCAAGCTGGTCACGAAGTCATTGCGACGGCTCGCGACGTATCGCTCTTGAGTGACCTCGATGTCGCGATGAAGCTGCCACTCGACGTCACCAATGAAGCTTCGATTGATGCCTGTTTGGCCGCAGCGGGTCCGATCGACGTGTTAGTGAATAACGCGGCACTGGGTGGTTCCGCACCGTTAGAGACCTTCCCGCTCGATCACATTCGCCAGATGTTTGAAACGAACTCCCTCGGCCCGGTGCGGATGGCTCAAAAAGTCATTCCCGGGATGCGTGAACGAGGCCACGGCGTGATCGTGAATGTCTCATCCATCCAGGGCAGGGTGGCGACGCCACTCGAAGGCCCATACGCGGCGACGAAATTTGCACTTGAGGCCTTTTCTGAGTCCCTCCACTACGAAGTGGGACACTTCGGCATTCGAGTCGTCATCGTGGAGCCGGGGTACACCGCACCCGGAATGAAGATGAACAACGACCATCTACCGCACCCCGACGCCTATCAGGGCCTCTACGACCAGTGGGGTGACACCGACTCCAAGGTCACTGGTGAGGGTGGCCGACCCGGTCCCGAGATTGTCGGTAACGCCATTTTGAATGCAATAACGGATGGTGCAACGCCACTGCGTGTCCGCGTGGGTGCCGACACCGAGATGATTCTCGGGGCTCGCACTGCTATGGATGATGCGACCTTCGAAAGCACGATGCGAGCCGTCTTGGGTCTGACTTGGTAGAGATGGCGGCCACTGCTTCGGCAGCGGCGATCCAGCCCCGCATTGTTCGCGTCTTAGCCACGGCACAAGTTCTGTCGGGTATCGGCACCTCGGGCACTGTGGCGGCCGGGTCTCTTTTAGTTTCATCGATTTCACACTCGGCGACCTTGGCTGGACTGGCTCAAACCTTTTCCGTCTTGGGTGCCGCCCTGATGGCCATTCCGTTGGCCCGTCTAACCAATCGTGGTGGCCGCCGACTGGCGTTGACATCGGGCTACGTGGTTGGGAGCTTCGGTGCGTTCCTGGCCATTTTGGGTGGTGCTCTGCGCTCGCTTCCAGTTGTCTTCGTGGGTGCACTGCTCTTGGGAGCGGCCTCTGCCTCTAGCTACCAAGCACGTTTTGCCGCTATTGATCTCGCCACCCCTGAGAGCCGAGCGCGAAATCTTTCCGTGGTGGTGTGGGGGTCGACAGTGGGGGCGGTGGCTGGTCCCAATCTCATAACGCCGTCAGGTTCGCTCGCGCATCTCTTCGGACTACCTCGACTTGTTGGCCCCTATCTGTTGGCCGCGTCCACCTTGATGGTTTCCCTCACGGTGATTCGACTCTTTCTCCGCCCCGACCCCTACATCGTGGCGAACAAGAATCTCGAGACGGGAGCGATGCGCGCTCAGCTCCCGATGCGCGAAGTACTCGGCATCATTCGCCGGAATCGCCGGGCCTTGCTCGGTGTCAGTGCCGTGGCGATTGGCCACCTCGTCATGGTGGGCGTCATGGTGATGACGCCCGTGCATATGAAACAGGTAGATGTGACGTTGACCATCATTGGTCTCGTGATCAGTGTTCACATCCTCGGTATGTTTGCCTTCTCGCCACTCGTGGGCTGGTTGAGCGACAAGTTGGGTCGCGTGCGCGCAATTCAGAGTGGCGTCCTGCTCCTCATCGCCGCCGTAGTCACTGCCGGAACGGCCCAAGGAATGAATACCTGGCAGCTTGGGTCGGGACTCTTCATGCTGGGTCTCGGCTGGTCCTTCACGCTGATCGCTGGCTCCACTCTGCTGTCGGAGTCGGTCGACGACGAAGTGCGGTCCTCGACGCAGGGCACGAGCGACCTGATTATGAATTTGATGGGTGCGGCCGGTGGCGCAGTCGCCGGGGTCATCATCGGACTCTTGAACTACCACTGGCTCTGTGGCCTGGCATTGATTCCGGTAGCCGTACTGGCCGTTGGCACTTTGGCGGTCGTGGAGCGTCGTTAGATCAACGGCCAAGGGTAGGGCGGCCACTCGTTTTCTTCATTGGGGAATGGCAGTTCGCCCTGCGCTTCTAGCCAAGTAGCGCGCTCCAAGGTGGCCGTGACCTCATCGAGCGACAGCCAGTCGTTAAGCGCACCACCTTGGGTCTCGAGAAGTTTGGCAATCCCATCAGAAACCGATGTGGGGATCGGTGTTCCCGCAAAGTCCCAAATCACCGTTCGTAGTTTGTCCTCTTCGGCGAAGCAGAGACCCTGGTCGATGGCCCAGCATCTGGTCACGTCGAAGAGGACGTGACCACTCTTGCGGTCCGTGTTGTTCGCAATGAAGTCCCAGCAGGCCAATTCGATGAACCAGCTCTCCAACTGCCTGTCCTCGCGCAGGGTGAAGTAGTGGTCGTCGGTGGCTGTAATCCAACGCTGCAAGGACCCGGCGCCGAACTCACTCTCGGCACGACCCACGGTCTCTGGCACGAGATCGAGATCCATGATGCGACTCAGTTCGAAAGCCGCCACCTCGCGACGCCAGAGGCCGTCGGGGAAGTCCCAGAGGGGGCGTTCGCCGAGCTCGGTCTTGAAGCAGGCCTCAAGAGAGCGACCCTCGTAATGCACTTGCACCAGCAGGGCTTGGTTCGATGAAGCACTAATCCGACCGACGACTTCAATCTCTCCGGAGAGCAGATGGTGGACGGTTTCCTCGGATGTCATCGAATCGGAGCCGAATTCCCGTTAGTCCTTGGACAGTCGTGACCTTGAGGGTCGAGTGGCAGGTGGCAGAGAGGGCACGGTGGCCGACCGGCCTCCACGAGTTGGGTGATAGCAATCGCCAACGCCCCGGCCCACTCTTTGGTGAGTGTGACCTTCAAGACATCTTCTTCATCAGCCGAACTAATGGTGAGGATGATCGCTTGGGCGTCGTGGTCGAGAGCGACCGTGATGTCACCGGCGACGAAGTCCGGCTCGTACTCGGGCTCGAGCGCGAGGTCCTCGTGCAGGTGGCCCGGCCGGCCGAGTTCGCGAATGGCTGCCGCCATCCATTCCGCCACCGCAGAGAGTTGCTGCTTCTCGGTCTTGACGATGATGAGTCGACGTCCCTCCCGGACTTGAAGCAAGAAGAGTCGGGCTCCGACGGCACCGCGAGTGCCGACCATCAATTTGTCGGGATTAGAAAATTCGTAGTTCACGATGGGGCCAGTTCATTGAGATGGGTGTTGTTCACACCGAGGACGATGGGCGATCCGTGGCCGAAGGCCAGAATCGAGACGCTGCAGGGGGAGATAACGGTGCGCTGAAAGAGATCGAGGGCAACACCCTGAGCCTGAGTCACGGCCGCCTTGATGGGGTCGGCGTGGGACACCAAGACGATGGCCTCTCCGGCGTGCTTAGCGACGAGTCGTTGGATGGCGGTCCACATGCGTGACTGCATCTCAATGAAGGACTCGCCGTTGGGGAAGCGAAAGGTGCTCGGTGCATTCTGCACCGTCTTCCATTCGGGCTTCTTCGAAAGCGTGGCCAGGGTCTTGCCCGTCCAGTCGCCAAAGTCACACTCGAGAAGGCCCTTTTCAATCAGAACCCTCTGGTGGAGTGCTCGTCCGATAGGTGCGGCCGTTTCACGAGTGCGCTCGAGGGGTGAAGCGTAAATCGCGACGGGTTGTTTCGGCAGTCCGCCAATACGCTCCGCAACGGAAGCGGCCTGCTCGTGACCCTTTTCGGACAAGTGGAGACCTGGGGCGCGGCCGGGCAATACTTTGCCCGTCGTCGAGGTCACGCCGTGGCGAACGAGCAGAACAGTGGTCAATGCGGGGACTGAAGGCACTTTGTTAATCTACGAGACTCAGCGGCCTTATCCGGCAGTGACGGGAATCCTCCGTGGCCCAGCATCGGCCGTTTCGGGCCAACGCTTACGGCTGAGGCGCGCCAACTTGTGAAGAAGCGCAATTGCACCAGGATCTTCATCGCCCGGCTTGGTTTCAATGAGACCCTGTGCAATGAGTGCGGCAATAAGTTCACGACCCTGGTCGGTGCGGACAATGACCAACGTCCAGTCGGCAAACGCTCCGATACCACCGGTGGAGAGATCGGCGTGTTGGGCGGCGAAGTCGGGGCACTGCTCGCAGCCCGAGCGGGTGTAGGCGTGGGCCTCCTTGAGGGGCACTTCTTGGTACGAGCCGTCCTTCATCCAGATTTGGAAGACACCCTTGATGTTCATCTTCGCGATGTCTTGACGTCGAATGTTGTACTTAGCGGCAAAGAGTTCTTCAAAGATAGCGTCGTCAAATGTCTTAGAACAGAGCAGGCCAATCGTGAGCGCTAATCGGCGGGCGATCTTGCCGGCCTTGCGGGACTGCATAACTCCCGGGGCCGATGCCATGCAGCCCATTCCGACGAGGGCGATGCGCTCAGCTCCAGCTTCTACGGCCTTGGGGTAGGCGAGGAGATTGGCGCAGTAGGTGTAGCGCGAACCGGCCGTGGCGATCACTTCTTCGCGGGTGGTGACAACGCGAGGTTCGGCCTTCCAGGTTGAACCGTCACCCTCGAGCCCGCTGACGAGGGCCGCATCGATGATGTCGTTTTCGAGAACATACGAAAGCAGGGTTGAGACAAAGCCACCGTCCTGACCGGCGGTGTGGAGCCGTTCATCAGTGGAGCGGGCGAGAAAAACGTCGCCGATACCGAATACTTCTTCGTCAGTGCGAATGCGACCGTACCGTTGCATGTCGATTTCGCCCTCCCAGCCGCGAAATCGAGGGCAGGCTCGCGTACATGAAGTGCAACTGAGGTGAGTGCAGTGATCGGTGGTGCCGTCAGTCTCGAGGTGAAAGGGGCGGTAGACCCCGTCCTGGTCGTTGTAATCCAAGACGTCGTGGGGGCAGCTCACAATGCAGGCGGAGCAGCCCGTGCAGAGTCCGGAGGTGACGACTTCGGTGAATAACTCGTCCCAATTGGGCTTTTCGGTGCTCATGAATTCACCCTATGCCAATTTGAGGCGCTACGGGGGCATTCCGCCCTGCCCTAACATCGCGAGGTGACGACTTTCCCTAGCGCTTCCAAGGCCATCGGGAACGCGTGTGGCACTTCCCTAGTCACACGGTTTCGTCAGCACTGGGTAAATCCGGCGATGGGGTTTCTTGTTATTGTCATCGCCATATCGCTTGTCGGCGCTTGGCAGTATCGATGGATTTGTGATGACGCCATGATCAATTTCCATATCGTCGATAATTTTGTGCACGGACATGGACCCGTCTTTAACGTGGGCGAGCGGACTGAGGTGTACAGCGATCCCTTGTGGGTTGCCGCGCTCATCGTGATGAGAATAGCCCTGTGGTTTGTGCCGCTCGGTTGGAGTGCACTGCTCCTTGGGCTTGGTTTTTCAGCCCTGGGCTTTTATTTTGCGGGACGAGCGATTGCATGGCAAAATCGAGGGTCGATACCGACGGCGTGGCCAGTCGGACTTGCCACCCTCGCGGTGATCCCGCCGGTGTGGGAGTTCATGACTTCTGGTCTTGAAATAGGCATGACTATCGCCTGGATCGGTGCGAGTTACTACCTCGTCGTTCGTCGCCATTCAAATGTAGGGTCGCCAACTAGAGCAGCCTTTTTATTGGGACTCGGTGTACTAATCAGACCCGACCTTCTCATCTTGGTCTTATGGTTTCTCGCCACTTGGTTCATCACCGATCAATCGTGGTTCATGTCAACGACGCAGCGAGTGCGGCGTTTTTTCCTCGCTGGCATCTTCGCTTTTTCATTGCCCGTCCTGTACGAACTCTTTCGGATGGCGTACTTTGCGTCCCTCGTTCCCAATACCGGACTGGTGAAGTCGGCAACCTCCCTCTGGATCAGCCAAGGGCTTTCGTACCTACTGAACTTCTTCAACCCCTACTGGCTCTGGATTCCCGTCGGCGTTCTCGTTCTACTCCAGATCTCACGGGGATTTGCAGTTCGAGATGACCGACGGACGGCGTTCGTAACGCTTTCGCCTTTGATTGGCGGGCTGCTCTTGATGGGCTACTTCGTGGTCATCGGCGGCGACTTTATGCACGGACGACTATTGATTCCCGGTCTGTTTTGCTTGCTAATGAATGGTTCTTTGAACCTTGCAACACGATGGCGGATTGCACTCTTAGTGGTCATTGCCGCCTGGGTCGTTGTCTGCGCCAGTCTTCTGAGGTGGACGGAATCACCTCTGCTCTACACAACGATTGGTGATGAGCGAATTATCACGCTCGGCCTCAGCGGTGTTGATCATCCCATCACCCAGAATGATTTCGCATCTTCTAAGTGGTTTGGATACGGCCAACAGCTTCGAATTGGTGCTGAGCAGTACGCACCTGGGCGCGACGGCCTAGTGCTGGGTTCCAACCCACGGGTATTTGTGGCGCTACCATCGCATCTTCCTCCAATCGTTGGTGGACGAAATGGACTCGGCAATGTTTTGATTGCCGCTACGCGTCCAATCGGACAAGTCGGTTACGCCGCGGGCCAGCGCGTCTATATATTTGACGAGTTATCGCTCGCAAACCCGGTAAGTAGCCATTTCACCGTTCACCTACGAGGGAAGCCAGGTCACGAGAAAGTAGCTTCGATGGCCTGGTATCTCGCTCGATTTGGAACGCCCGGTGACGCTGGACAACTGAATCGCTATCGGAGGATAAGTAATTTTGAAAAGGTGCTACCCGCGGATGTGGTGGCTGCTAGAGACGCTCTGGCGTGTGGCGAACTTCGAACCTATCTACGTGGGATTACTGCACCACTGACACCCCGGCTCCTTGTGAGCAACGTACTGCACTCGTTTGCAAACACCACCATGAAGTTCGATGCCAACCCCGTGGTGGCCCGCACCGAACTGTGTAAACCCCACTAGCCGTTACTCTGCATAGCGATGCCTGAGATTCTGGAAGTTGAGTCCTACCGCATGCTCGCCGAGCGAGTCATCGGCGCACGAATCAGTCGAGGATTCTCAGACCAGTACGCCGCGAAAAAGCTTCCCAGCACGTCTTTTTGGTCGCGCTCCGTTAAGGGCCTGACAATCACCGGTACTGATCGCCGGGGCAAACTCATGCTGCTCGACACCGACGGTATGCGTCTAGGTATGCGTTTTGGCATGACGGGCGTGCTCCTGCTCGACAGTGACGCCGGTATTGACGGACTTTTCTACGGCCCCCATACGTACCGTT
Source organism: Actinomycetota bacterium (assembly GCA_009726065.1). Lineage (GTDB taxonomy): Bacteria > Actinomycetota > Acidimicrobiia > Acidimicrobiales > RAAP-2 > RAAP-2. The sequence goes on along the minus strand of WLNA01000030.1, from coordinate 4,930 downwards.
CGTCGTGGATTCGCGCCGGAATCGAATTTGAAGATGGTCGCAAACTCGTCCTCCACGACCCCCGTCGCCTGGGGCGCGTTGAGGTCGAGCCCGATCTCAGTGAGCTAGGCCCCGACGCTCTCCGCATCAAGCGCAAAGAGTTCGACCAGGTCCTACGGATTAATCGCGGCGACGGACCGGCCCTCAAGGCGCGCCTGCTTGATCAAAGTGTGGTGGCCGGGGTTGGCAACTTGCTGGGTGACGAGATGATGTTTCGGGCTGGTATTGATCCCCGTCGCGGGACCGCGACATTGACACTGGTTGAACGTGATGATCTGTTTAAGGCCTGGACGCAAACAATGAAGACCTTGCAACGCCGTGGTGGCTCTCATACCGGCGATCACATGGAGGGTCGATTCCCTGGGGGTCTTTGTCCTCGTGACGGTGGCGAGATGCGTTCTGCGACAATCGGTGGTCGTACGACCTACTGGTGTTCAGTGCACCAGCACTAAAACCTCACTTAGTGGGGTTTTCCAGTCAGTTTCAACTGATTTAGGTCTAAGTGCCCTAGTGCCCCTTAACGCGTGGCGTTGATACTGAGTCCAGTGCCACGTGGTGCTTTCTATCCGAAGGGGGCTCACTATGCAGCCGTCTCATCTTGCAGGGGTCATCAATCTTGACCATCCCGGCCACTACATCCATTTTCACTGGCTGCTGATTTCGTACGGCAACGCCATCGTGATTGGTTTGATGGTGGCCACGTTCGTCGCAGTTCTCTTCTTGCCGTTCCCCGGTTCACGCCTGAAGGACAGCCATGAGTAACGCCACGATTGATAGGCAATGGACGACTCGCCTTCGCAGGCGTGTCGAGGGTGCTCTACCTCCAGAGAAATTGCTTCCCGATACGCAGCCCTCCTATGTGGCCTCGTGGATTTACGTCTTCGGTGTGGCGACCCTGGTGGCGCTCGCACTCGTAACCTTGTCCGGACTGGTCTTGGCCCTCAAGGGGCCGACGTGGTGGCACGTCAGCAATGTCGGACACTTTGTGAACTCGACCCACCTATGGAGTGTGGAGCTGTTCTTCTTCTCGATGGTGATCCACCTCTGGGGCAAGTTCTTTATGGCCGCCTGGCGGGGAAATCGCTCGCTGACGTGGATCACTGGTGGCGTGACGTTTATGGCGTCCATCGGCACGGCTTTCACGGGTTACGTCTCCCAAACCAACTTTGACTCCCAGTGGATTGCCACTCAGGCCAAGGATGGCATTAACTCCACTGGTATTGGTGCCTACTTCAACGTGCTGGACCTCGGTCAGATGTTGATGTGGCACATCACGCTCCTGCCCCTAGCCGCAATTGCGTTGACCGGCCTGCACGTGATTTTGGTTCGAAAGCGCGGCGTTGTGCCGCCGTTTGCAGATGAGGTAGCGGCATGAGCAAGAAGTCTTTTAATCCAGATGTCGACGTCGTCGAATGGACGGGAACGCATCGCCCCTACGACATCATCAAGGAGGGCACCATCGCCCTCGTCGTGATGAGCCTGTTGGTCGTGTTGTTATCGGCGCTCTTTAGCTCGCCCGATGATCGGCCCGCCACGTTGCGTCAGTGGTCGCACAGCGACCCCGTCGATTTTGCCAATACGGCCTTTTCGGAACTCAATGGATCTTCGGGTACTGCGGGCTACGGCCAGCCGTATAACAACACCCCGAACGCCACGCAGACGATTGGACCATTGGCACTTCAGCGCTGGATGGGCGTGCACATTCCCGTGCATCCTGCCGCTGACTTTGTGCTGGCAACATTGGCAACTCTGCCTGACAGCCCAATCATCTCAGCTGCGCTGCAGCAGTGGAAGTCATCTTCCAACACTGCGCAATTTACGTGGATGGAGAACTTCGCCAAGGTGACGCCCACCTTTTCGGCGGGTGCGCTGCACTTTCCACCCGTGGACGCCGGGCCGATTCCCGTCTTAATGTCGGGGTTGACCTCGATGGCTCGAGCCGGCTCGCTGGATCAGAGTCTGTTGGGTGGGGGTAGTAACTACTACTCCACTGACTACACCAGACCGCTGCTCTTTTTGGCTGACGGTAACTGGTTCAGTGGGCTCGCCGAGAAGCAACACCTCGCGGGTGACCAGTGGGGCATGATGAACGAGACGGGTAGTTACCCGGGCCAAGCGTGGCTCTGGCTCTACACCTTCTGGTATCAGGTCCCACCGTTTAGTGCGAGTGAAAACGCCGACTCATTGATTTGGGGTCTCATGATGGTCTTGACCGTGATCATGATCTTCGTGCCATTCATTCCCGGCGTTCGTTCCATCCCACGTCGGACCAAGGTGTACCGACTGATTTGGCGTAACCACTACCGCAAGTAGAAGAACGAGCAGTTTGTGAATGGGGTGTGGCCGCTAGGGCCCACCCCATTTGCTCGCGCTAGGCAACTCCGTCGAGGAGTCCGGTCAATCCCGCGGGGGCGTAGGGCCCGATAACCAACTGCTCCACCACGCCGAGCCCGCGCTGCGGTCCCGTGACGCGCACAATGTGCTGGACGTGAATGTTGGGATAGTCGAGGGGATCAAGTTCGGCCAGGTTCAGTGATTCAGCGGCCGTCACCGGACCACCGTGCCACTTTCCGTGGCCGTAGGTGGGGTGGCCGTAACCAACGCCCCGCATGTGGAATCGCGCAATCGGTTCGAGGTCGTACGATTCGCCGCCACTAGCCATAGAGCCGTGGTCCATCCACCGCGTGCCGGGGCACCACGTAAAGGAGAGATCGCCGTCGGTAGGTGCCGCCTCGCCACCGCCAACGAGGGGCAACGTGCCACCCGAGTGGTGCAGGTGGCGGCCTTGGCCATCCTGAAAGCTCATGACGTGGCGCCCACCAGCGGAGGTGAGGAGCGGGGCCCAGAAGAAACAGAGTTGCGGCACGCGAGTGCTCGGCGCGCCAGGGAGTGGCTCGCCGACGGGTCGAATGCCCCAAGAGCGATCTTTAGTCCCACTCGTCGTGCCAGCGAGGACTATGCGGCCCTCGGGTGATTCAATCCATCCCGTCCAGGTCCCCAGTTGGGTGGCCCGAGTCACGTCCATGAAGATTCGTGGGCCGTCGTACATCGTCTGGCGGGGCTCTTCAATGGTGGCGGTGGCTTGGGTGTAGAGCAGCTCGGCCCGGAGTCCCTGCTCGGGGGCATCGACCGTGATGCGATTAACGCGCATGGGCTCCACGATTTCAATAGTGATTGGTCCGACCTGGGTCACACGGCCGGCGAGGGCGTCGGAGGTAAAGACACTGTGCTGGCGTCCATTTTGGAGGACCGAAAAGGCTGCGTCAATAACTCCGCGATTGGGGTAGAGGCCGAGCGCGAGTGCGAAGTAGTAGTCCTCGTGGACCCCGTTGAAGAAAAATCGGTCGTAGGCGTTGGGATGTCCGTTCATTGTTACTGCCAAGGGCGCAACGGTCTGGTGAACCGGGTAATCGTCTTCAGGCAGCAGCATGGCGATCCAATTCACTAAAGGCGCCCCAGCGGGTGCAGGCCACGCAGGCGCGCCGAATCATCTCTAAGAACATACGGTCGCCGCGCTCGGTCCGCTCAACAATCACGGCCGCGGAGACCAGCATCACGACCGGCTGCAGGGTGTACCGGGCGAACTCCCGCTGCGCGTCCACACGATCAATAGGTGCGCCCAAACGACTCATCTCCCCGAGGTAGAAATCAAGCAACTCGTGTTCATTACGGCGACAGCTCTCATCGTCGAGACTCGTGGTGATGAAGTAGGCCACGTCGAGCAGGGGGCTGCTAACGGCCACGGTCTGCCAGTCAACAACGGCAATAGGCACGGAGCCCCCTTGACCGTCGAACAGGAGATTGTCCGTTCGAAAGTCACCGTGGACCACGCAGGCGTACGGAGATTTGTAACCAGAGAAATCAGAGAGGCGTGCGCCAAGTTGAGTGACGACGTCTCGGATCTCGTCGCTCAACACTGCGTCGTAACGCTCCAGGAAGGCTTGAAAGAGACCCGGGAGGACCGCTTGGTAGAGGGGGGCCAATGCTGCAGAAGTTCCGCCCAGCCAGTCAGCCTCGTGCAGACTCGTCATCGAACGGGTCGGTCCGTGTAATTCGGCGAGAGCGCTCAACCCCAACGTCGCCTGCTCGTGAGTGAGCCCACCGAATTGGTCAACTGGGGCTGAGGGCGTCATGTCTTCCAGGATGAGGAGAAAGTCATCGTGCTCGTTGCGAGCCACAAAGTGGCACGTGGGCGTTGGTGTTCCGATCCCTGGGGCCAGTTGCTCGTAGAAGGAGGTCTCGCGGAGATAGAGCCGTTGGGCCGCCGCGGTGGAACGACTGACTTCGTCATCCGACGGTCCTTTAGCGATGGCCGAGGCGACGAGTTGGTCGCCGTCAAGGAGTTCCACGCGTAGGCATCTCGCCACTTGACCCGCGCCGATGGGGGTCGTGCGCAACGCCAGGCCGCGTGGTGCCCCTAAGACGTCAGCGATGAAGTCGGCACTCAATTCTTCAAACGTTGGAAAACTACTCACGTGAACCCCCGCTGCTTAGTTTGCCCGATTCTTATCTCCACTCCCAGACTTGGGTAGAGAAATCAGTAAAGATAAGGGGATGAACGATTTCATTGTGCATTACGGTCTGTACGCCCTCTTTTTCCTTGCCTTCGTGGAGAGTACCTGTGCCCCGATTCCTTCAGAAGGAACCTTCGGCTTCGCCGGCGCCATGACGGCGGCCAGTTTCACCCTCAACAACGGCCACCCCTGGAGCGTGTACTCAGTCATCGCCGTCGGCGTCATTGGCTCCTTGGCCGGTTCAATCTTCGCCTATGAAATTCTTGGTCTTCGTTTTGGTCGCACCATTGTGGACCGCTGGGGTAAGTGGATCTTGTTGACGCACGCCGACCTCGACACCGCCGAGCGGTGGTTTGCCAAGTACGGTTCGGTTTCAG
>WLNA01000003.1 GCA_009726065.1 Actinomycetota bacterium | reverse complement strand
TTGTTCTTTCGAACAGCGGCGGACCTGACGGGATTTGAACCCGCGACCTCCGCCTTGACAGGGCGGCGTGCACTCCAGGCTGCACCACAGGTCCATGGTTTCGCACCCCCTCACCGAGGCTCGGTGGCGCGAAGTTCCATACTACTACGGCTCGAGCATGGCGATAATTTCTAAGGCCCATCGGAGGGCTGGTCGGCGTAGACCGCTAGCCAGCGAAGGCTCCTCGTCCTCGGACTCCCTGTCGTGATCACCGTCACCTCGTTGCTGACCCACCGACGGGAATCACTGATTAGACCGTTGTCTCGGCCAGAAACTCTTGCGTCTACCCCGGGGCGACAACAATGGTGGGGTCCTATGAGCAAACTGTGAAGAGCCCCTCTGTCCTCGTGCTCCTCATGGTGCTCTTCGCCGGCGTGCTGCACGCGGGGTGGAACGCCGTCGCCAAGGGCTTGAGCGATACTCGCACCAACTTCGGTTTGATCAATATTGGCGTCTTCGTCTTTTCGCTTGTGGTGCTGCCCTTCACGGGTTTCTCGAGCGGTCACATCCTTTGGTACGTGGCGGCCTCGGTGGCCATTCACTTGGTCTACGAGTTTGTCTTGATGACGGCCTACGACAAGGGGGACTTCTCCACGTCCTATCCCGTGGCGCGAGGGGTAGCGCCACTGCTGGTCTCCTTCACCGGTGTGGTGCTCGCCCACGAACACCTCACTGCGTGGTCCCTCACCGGGATCGTCGTCGTGGCCGTTGGGATCATCTCGCTCTCCTGGTCCAACTCGTCACACTCATCTCTCGAAGGCACGCTGTGGGCCCTCGGTACGGGCGTGGCCATTGCCCTCTACACGGTCATCGACGGGTATGGCGTGCGGGCGAGTGATCACGCCCTGCAGTACGGAGCGACACTCTTTGCGATTCAGTCGTTCCTCTGGGTCGGCGGGGTCACCGTGAAGAAGGGTCTCCAGTGGATACCTTCACGCCGCGTGTTAATTCTCGGCGCCCTTGGTGGAGTTGTTTCGATGGTGGCCTACACCATCGTGCTGTGGGCGCAAACGCGAACAACGCTCGGGGTCGTCTCGGCCCTCCGTGAAACGGGTGTCTTGTGGGCGGCCATTATCGGTGTTGTGATCTTTCGCGAGGGTCGGGCCGTTCGCATTGTGTTGCCGGCCGCCGTAGTGGCCCTAGGCATCGGGCTCCTCGCACTGGGCTGAGCACTCTTACGAACTTCTCATCTCGCTCTCAGGCGCCTTTCACTTCGGTTTCGTACTTTGGAGTCACTGGAAGTTTGAAAGGAGAACCAATGACTGCACTACTCGTACTACTAATTCCCACAATGTTCTTTGCGGGCGTCGCGAGCGTGGCTTCGTTTCACTTCAAACATGAAGCGCTTCGTCTCTCACTAGATATCCACTAACTCGTTTCCACTTGATTACCGAAAAGACCCGAGGGGCCCAGGCCTCCCGGGTCTTTTCTCGTTCGTGGAGTCTCTAACATTGGGTTGAAGGCTGACGAGGAGAGCGTGGCATGACGCGCATTGGCAATATGTATGGACCCGACGCCACATTTTTGGGCGTCCCCGCGGCCGACCCCGACGACATTGCCTCGTGGCAGGGTGCGGGCGCCGCGATTATTGGAGCGCCCTTTGACGGCGGCACTTCGCACCGGTCGGGTTGTCGCTTCGGCCCGCAGGCGATTCGCATTACGGACTACTTGCCCCACGACGGCTCGCGTCCCTCGCTGGCCCTGGGGGTGGATGGACTTGTGGACCTCGGGGTAGTGGACCTGGGTGATGTGGAGATGCCCTCCGGTGAGACGGAAACCTCACTACAACGGCTCGAGCAACGGGTACGTGCCGTTGCTGAAGCGGGTGTCTTTCCCGTCATCCTCGGCGGTGATCACACGATCGCGTTGCCCGACGTGACGGCACTGGCCCACGCCGTTGGCTGGGGCCGGGTATCGGTCATTCACTTTGACGCTCACGCCGACACGGCCGATATCCAGTTCGGCTCGCTGTACGGACACGGCACCCCAATGCGGCGCCTCATTGAGTCGGGGGCCTGCCGTGGTGATCGCTTTATTCAGATTGGCCTGCGGGGCTACTGGCCGGAACCCGAGACGCTCGATTGGATGGCCCAGCAGGGGATGCGCAGTTTCGAGATGAGCGAAATAACCAGTCGGGGGCTCGACACTGTGCTCGATGAGGCCTTCGCTTTGGCTATCAACGACTGTGACGCCGTTTTCTTGTCGGTGGACGTGGACGTCGTTGATCCCGGATCGGCCCCGGGTACCGGTACACCGGAACCGGGTGGATTGACGAGTCGGCAACTACTCGACGCTGTGCGTCGTATTGCCATGGAGCTGCCCCTCGTCGGCATGGACGTCGTCGAAGTGTCGCCGCCGTACGACCACGCCGAGATAACGGCCTACCTCGGGAACCGTATCGTGCTGGAGGCCCTCTCCGGATTGGCGTGGAAGCGGGGCACCACGCGTCGCGATCCCGCCCGCCCGTTACTCGAAGGACGCTAGAGAACATCGCGTGTGGGTTGCGTTCACTACGCTTAACCCATGACTTCGACTCCTAAAACTGTTCTCATCACCGGCGCCGGCACGGGCTTTGGTCGCGGTGCGGCCCTCGCACTCGCCGCTCGTGGCCACCACGTAATCGCCACCACCGAAACCGAAGAGCAGGCCGTGGCGCTGCGCGCTGAAGCACCGCAGCTCCAAGTGGAGAAGGTCGACATCACGACCGATGACGTCACCAAGGTCAAGGACTGGAACGTGGACGTTCTCATCAACAACGCCGGCTTCGGCCAGACCGGCCCGTTGGCCGATGTTCCCGAAGCCATCGTCCGCAAGGTCTTTGACGTCAACGTCTTTGGCACCCTGCGGATGACTCAAGCCACGTTGCCCCAGATGGTGAAGCGAGGCACGGGTCGCGTAATCATTGTCTCTTCCATTGCCGGTGTCCTTGCCGGTCCGGCCTTCGGTCCCTACTCCATGTCCAAGTTCGCGCTCGAGGCCATGGGCAAGACTCTTCGTGGCGAACTCTTCGCCCAGGGCATCGATGTCTGCTTGTTGAACCCCGGCCCCTACCTCACGGGATTCAACGACCGCATGGCCGCGTCGATGTGGGACTGGTTCGGCGACGACTCGGTCAGTGCGGGGTCGACAGATCTCTTCAAGATGATGCGTTCGATGGTGACTGAAGGTCAGATGGACCCCCAAGAAGTCGTTGATGTGATGGTCGAGTTGGTGGAAGCTGAATCGACGACGGAGAACAACTTCGTTCCACCCAACCTCCGCGAACAGCTGGGTCTGGCCTAAGCCCTCACGTTTCCCTACTGCGTTTCGAGTGAGTGAGAAGCCGCAAACTGTTCGGGCTCGCCGACGCCCAGACGCCAGACGGACTGCTGGCCGTGAACGGTCCACTGGTGGGGTCCGCCCACGAGGGCCGTGTTCTCGTCGATACCGAGCAGCGTGACTTCGGGATCCTTGCCGGCGAGGTAGCGAGTGACGAGATCAGGCATCCGACGGGCGAAGGCGTCGAAGTGAGGAATCACCCGGAGATGAGGCAAGAGCGCCAATCCTTCGGTCGAACCTTTTTGGGGATGGCGAATCGACGGAATCCACGTTGTCATCGCCATGGCGCCGGCGCTACATCCGGCGAGGGCCGCACCCTGCTGCCACTCTTCCACGATGGCGGCCCACAACTTCGTACCGCGCAGAGTTTCGGCGAGAAAATCAGGGTGGCCCCCCGAGAGGTAGATCAAACTCGCGCCGCGAACTTTTTCGGCCAGCGCCTCGTCATTGGCTTCGTCACGAGTACTCGCAGTAGCCACAATCTGTTCACGGCCAAGGGCTCGAGCTTGCGTGTGGCCCAGTTCGTGCCAGTAGGTCAGAGTGTCGAGCCCGTCGGGCACGGCCGCGGTGGCGATCTGCACGTAGGAACCCGGACGATTCTCTAGCAGTTGGCCCTCGAGGGTGCGCATGACGGGTAGGTATTCGCCCGAGCCAACGAGCGCGAGCGGTCCAGGTAGTGAGGTCACAACTAAAACTTAGTGACGGCGAGCCGAGGTCGGCCCCGCCTTGGGCTCGGGGCGTTGGTGCGAACTACTGAGTGGCGAGGCTGGCTCGGAACTCACCTTCGCGAATCTGGGCCGCAATCTCGGGCGTGGGCTCCGAGAGTCGCTCCAGGGTGACGCCCAAGATGGCGCCGACAAAGTTGTAGTTGTGGTGGTAGTTACCGACCGGTGAACCGGTGTCCACGCCTACGTCAAAGGTTTCGCCGCTCATGGAGTACACGAAGGGCACCGTCTTTTCAATCCGACCGTGACCGGCGACTGCGCCGTTTACCAGCAGCACGGCCGTGCCGCTGCCACCGAGACCACCCTCGTAGGCGAACTCCACCACGATGCGTTGAGTACCGGGGGCCAGTGGTTGGTCACCACGAATGATGTAGTGCTCGTGACCGACCCAGTTGTAGTGATACACGGGAATGCGATCGTCATCGAGGTAGAGCGACCAGCCCGCCATGTTGCCACCCTGGCAAACAATCACTCCGTGGGACTCCGGCGTGACCACGATGTCGGCGGTGATGCGATAGGAGCAGTTCTTCAAATTGATGACGGAGCGCTCGGGCATGCGAACGTGGGCCTTGGTGTAGGTCATCGTGGTTAGACCCCCGAGATTGGTCGGGGGGAAGACGCCGACTGAGAGCAGGCTGCCCGGTTCGCGCATGGGATAAACGTTGTTGCGCAGGGCCTCGTCGTCGAACATCGCGCGGAGCTCAGCCAACTTCTCGGGGAACTTCTCGGCCAAGTCGACACCCTGGGAAAAGTCTTCGTTGATGTTGTAGAGCTCCCATCGCTCTTCGGGTCCGTCGAACGCTCGCGTTCCGAATCGATCCCACGGCACGCGTCCGTGGAAGCACGAGGCAATCCAGCCGTCGTGATACAGCGCCCGGTTACCGAACATCTCGAAGTACTGGGTGACGCGTTGGCTCGGGGCGTCGGCGTCGTTAAAGCAGTACTGCATCGCCACGCCGTCGACCGGCAACTGTTCAACGCCATTGACGTGCGTCGGGGCCGCGACCCCGGCCGCGGCCAAGAGTGTCGGGGCGATATCGACCACGTGATGGAACTGGGGGCGCAGCCCGCCCGGATCCTTGATGGCGGCGGGCCACTGCAGCGCCATGGCGTTGCGGGTGCCACCGAAGTGTGAGGCCACCTGCTTCATCCACTGGAAGGGTGAGTCGAGCGACCAGGCCCAGCCGACGTTGTAGTGGTTCTCGCAGCGAGCCGATCCAAAGTCATCCATGTGCTCGAGGAGCCATTCGGGATCTTCGGCGATGCCGTTCTGGAATGCCGGGGCGCTCCAGGCGCCGTGAATGGTGCCCTCGGCCGAAGCGCCGTTGTCGCCGGTGATGTAGACGATGAGGGTGTTCTCGTCGATGCCGAGTGCTTCCACCTCATCGAGAACGCGGCCCAGTTGCGCATCGGTGTGCGCCAAGAAGCCGGCGAACACTTCCATGAGTCGACTGGCCACGGGCTTGTAGCGATCGGGATACTCGGCCCACGAGGGAACCTCGTCGGGACGTGTCGTTAACTTCGTGCCCTCGGGAATAACCCCGAGGTCGAGCTGGCGTTGGTAGATCTCTTCGTGGAGGCTGTCCCAACCTTGATCGAACTGGCCCTTGAACTTCTCAATCCATTCGGGAGCCACGTGGTGCGGACAGTGCATCGCGCCGGTGGCGAAGTACATGAAGAAGGGTCGCTCGGGGTTAGTGGCCCTCTGCATCTGCATCCACTCGATGGCGTTATCGGTGAGGTCTTCGGTCATGTGGTAGTCGTCACGTCCGACGTAGGGCGTGACGGGTGTCGTGTTGCGATACATCGGTGGTTCCCACTGGGAGGCCTCGGCGTTCAAGATGCCGTAGAAGTGATCGAAGCCAATCCCGGTGGGCCAGCGGTCAAAAGGTCCCGTGGGGGTCTGCTCCCAGAGGGGGGTGAGGTGCCACTTACCAAAGGCTGAGGTGGAGTAGCCACTCTGGCGCAGGATCTCGGCGACGGTGGCCGCCTCCTTCGGGATGACCGAGTCGTAGCCGGGAAATACGTTGGCCGCTTCGGGGATGCCACCCATGTGGACGGCGTGGTGGTTGCGACCGGTGAGCATGGCCGCCCTGGTGGGGGAGCACAGTGCCGTCGTGTGGAACTGGTTAAAGGAGAGACCCTGGCGCGCCACGCGATCGAGGGTTGGCGTGGGCACCGGACCACCGAAGGTGGAGCACGTTCCGAAGCCGACGTCGTCCAACAGGATCAAGATGATGTTGGGGGCACCCTGCGGGGGAGTCGTGAGCGACATCGGGACGCCCCGTGACTGGGCAATCGTTCGCCCGAGCGTTCCGCCAAAAGGTGGCGTCGGTTTCGGAATAGCCCTCTCGGTCACTAGTTGCGAAGTCCGTCGATTTCAAAGGCGGCCAACGTCGCCACGACGGCGCCCTGGTCACCACGGATCACTACGTCGCCTGAGGCGAGCAGGTCACTCAATTTGGCCTTGTTGTTAAACAGGGCGTTCAGGTGAGCACGCGTCGTGACGAGTTCATTCGTCGCATCTGCCCCACTCGTGAGTGCGGCCACACAGTTACGGACGTGAAGGCCGACCGTCTCGCCGTCAATCACGAAACGAATCTGACACGACACGCCCTCGACCAGAGTCGGGTCCAACAGAACGCGCATCGTTTGAATCAAGAGCGGCGTTTCGATGTCGGCCAAACCACGAGAGGTGAAGCGGTGGCCGAAGAGTCGATCGAGTGGGGTCGAACCATCGAGGTGACGGGCTCGGGCGATGCACCAGTTCCGGATATTGGCGGCCGAAGTGCGTTCGCCAATGGTGCGTAGGCACGACGCGAGCAAGTTGCGGTCTTCCTGGGTGGCGCCTGCGCTGCGAACCAACCAGGTGGCCAGCTCGGTAGCCCAGCGCGGGTCGTTCTTCTCGAGCGACTCGGTGGCCTGGCGAGTCACGGCATCGCGACCACCGAACCCGGCGATGAGGCGACCGTAGCGTTCGGTCGGTTCCACCGGAAAGAGCTTGGACTCGTCACCGTCGAACCAGCCGCGGATACCGCTGTGAATCTGACGGACGTGGTGTTCGGCTACGCCGTAGCGCTCGGAGGTGAGGTAGTCCACGTTGTAGAGCTCGGGGAGTTTGATCGAGGCGGCCAGCTGGTCCGTGCTCAATCCCTTATTGATGCCCCGCACTGTTTGGTCCCAAAGGAATTGCAGCGAGTCGCGGTAGCGCTGGACCTTGGTCTTGATACTTTCCCCACCGCTGAGGCCCGGTCCGTGGGTGGCCACGAGGTGCTCGGCCTCAAAGCCCAAGAGTTGATCGATGCCTCGAATCAAGATCTGCGGATCGCGATACTCCTCGCCACGAATTGCGAAGATGTTAAAGAGCGTCGGCCATACGAGGTTGTGGACACAGGTTGCCAACTCGGGGAACCAGAGCGTGAGGGAGTCATCGGCATCGCTGGGTGCGTGATAGGCCTCGACGCGCAGACCGGCAATGGTCGTCGTTGAGCCATCGGCCAGTGGCTGGGTCACCGGGATATGTCCCGGGGTGAAGGGCGCGTGGGCGGGATTGCGATAGTAGAAGCCCAGACCGATATTTACTGTGGCGTCGGGGCCTTCGAGAGGCATCATCATGGCGAACTGCTCGACGAGTCCGCGGACGTAGGCCGGCGAGATCTCAGAGGAGGTGCGAGATCGGTTGTAGGCGATCTTCTCGTGTCCGTAAATAGGGAGGGGGTTGACGTGATTGCCCTCTTCCAAAATCGCCTTGGTGCCTTCGATGTAGTGAAAGTGCGTGTAGATAACCGCGGCAATGGGTCGAGGCGTGTGGATGCGCAGTTCGTGTAGTGCAGCGCGCATCTCTTCGATGGACTCGCCCGAGTCGATAGCGATGATGCCACCGGGTCCTTCAATGAAGGTCTGGTTCGAGAGGCCGTTCCCGACGAACGTCCAGACGCCCGGACGGACCGCCTCGAAGTTCTTTTTAATGACGTCGTTCTGTGCGGCGTGTTCGTGGTGCGCGCGGGCCCCACTCGGCAACGTCACGGTGTTCTGTGGATTTGAGTCGATATTCATCCGGAGCCCCCTCGGTACCGGACAATGTTCGCATACTTCGCGAAGCCAGCGAGAATTCCCTAGGCGCCGTACTTGGTGTGCAGGGAGCGCATTACGTCGTCAAACTCACGCATGGTGCGATCCAAGATGGTGGCCACTGGTTCGACCGCGGTGATTCGACCCATGACTTGGCCGCCCAGGGCGATGGAGGCCTCTAGGTCGCCTCCGAAGTAGAGATCCTTGACGGCGCCAAACTCCATCATCGACACGGAGTCTTCGTGTTCGAGACGCGTGGTGCGTTCGGTCCGTAGGGCACGGAGGGCCGGACGTGAGAATCGGTTAAGAAACACGGTGTCCGTCTCGGCCCCTTCCACGATGGCGTTCTTCCAGTTCTGATGAACGGGCGATTCAGCGGCTGCCACCATCCGGGTGCCCATCTGGACGCCCTCGGCGCCGAGGGCGAAGGCCGCCGCCATAGATGCCCCGTCGGTGATACCACCCGCGGCAATCACGGGTACGTCGACGTGGGAACAGACGAGGGGGAGCAGAACCATAGTGGAGACGTCGCGTGGATTCTTAAAGCCACCACCCTCGCCACCCTCTACCACGAGGCCGTCGACACCGGCGTCTACGGCCTTGAGGGCAGCACTCAACGTGGGGACGACGTGAAAGACAGTGAGCCCCGCTTCCTTCAGCGCCGAGGTGTACTTCGTCGGGTCACCCGCCGAAGTGGTCACAAACTTCACGTTGTTCGCGACAACGAATTCGACAATATTGGGGTCTCGCACGAAGGCCTGGGCGATATTGACGCCGAAGGGCTTGTCGGTCAGTTCGCGCATAAGTTCGATTTCCCGCTTGACGTTGTCGAGCTCTCCCGAGGACGTTTCAATAATGCCCAAGCCACCGGCGTTGGAAACGGCGCTGGCCAGCGCACTTCGAGCGATCCAACCCATAGGTGCCTGCAGGATTGGTTTTTCGATTCCTAGGAGTTCGGTGATGCGGTTCGAAATAGCCACGGCTGTCCTTCCTTGATGTTGTCGCATCGTACCCTGAGCGTCAGTAGGCGGGGCGAAGTACCGTGGGTCCGTGCATCGTTCTAAGTCGGCCGTGGCTCTACTGGCAGTCATTTTCTTAGTCAAAGCCGGCTACGTCATCCACCAACGCCAGACGCGGCCAACCACAACCACGACGTCTTCAACGACTACGTCAACACCCCCGTCGAGTACCTCGACCTCGCTCTTTACAACCACGACGTTGCTATCGGGCACGATGGCCAGTGCCGTTGTCGCCACACCCACGCACACCGGTCCCCTCGACGGTAAGACGGTGGTTCTCGATCCCGGTCACAATGGGGCGAACTGGTCTCACCCATCAATCATTAACCAACTCGTACCAGACGGTCGAGGGCAAAAGGCCTGCGACACCACGGGCACCGCCACGAATGACAACTACTCGGAGGCAATATTTTCCTTCACGTTGGCGCAGCGAGTGCGCGAGATTCTGCTCGCCAACGGGGCCACGGTTGTGCTCACTCGGGGCAACAATGCCTCGGTCGGTCCGTGTGTGAATACCCGAGCGGAAATTGGCAATAGCGCCCACGCGGACGTGGCCTTATCACTGCACGGAGATGGTGGGTCGAGCTCGGGTCACGGTTTCGCCGTCTTAGTACCAGCCCGGAGCACCACAAACGGTGCAGTGGTGGCCACCTCTCTCCAGTTTGGACAGACGCTGGTGAACTCTTTTCAGTCAGTTATGCCGGTTAGTAGTTATCTCGGCGTGCAGGGAGTCCAACTGCGTAGTGACCTCGCCGGCCTCAACCTCACCCGAATCCCGAAAGTGCTCATCGAGTGTGGCAATATGCGTAATGTCGGCGATGCTGGGCTGATGATGGACGGTGCGTGGCAGAATCGTGCTGCTCAACAAATTGCCCAAGCAATCACCATCTTTTTAACCGGGGGGTAGCAGTGGGGCGTGTAATCCGAACTCTCATCGTCGCCACTCTCGTCACACTGAGCGTGATGACGATGGAGCTCACCCCGTCAGCAAGCGCCGCGACCCCCGCGCCCTCGCGTTGTCTCATACGGCCAGCGCTTCAGGTGCCGCCGACCCAACCTCTGTCATCACCAGCGCCACCAAACCACTGCACGATTTTGGCGATTGGCGATTCTGTGGGGCTCGACCTCGGCATTGGGCTCTCTCGCGAGTTTGCCCATCAACCCGGCGTGTCCTTCATTTCTCGGGGAGTCATTTCGACCGGACTCGTCCACGACACTTTTTATAACTGGCCCCAACACCTCACGGACTACCTGCGTCGCTGGCATCCCGACGTTGTCGTGGTGTGCGTCGGCGCGAATGATCACTCGCCAATCTCGATCAATGGTCGTTCGGTACCCCTGTTGACGGTGCCGTGGCAGGCCGCGTATCGGACTCGCATCCGGCAGATCGCTGACATTGTCAATCGCTACGGCGCACAGATTGTGTGGGTCGGGGTGCCTATCTCGAGTACGGGTGGCTATCGGCACGCGATGAAGGCGATGAATTCGATTTACAAGGGAGTCATGGCCAGTTCTCCCGGTGGCTACTACATCGATACTTGGGACCTCTTTGCGTCATCCAGTGGCACGGTGCGCCCAACGGCGAAAGTCAATAAGCGCCCCATGCAGGTTCGCAGTTTGGATCTGATCCACTACACCCCCGTCGGATGTGACGTTTTTGCGACCTACGTCATTCGTTCCATGGCGACAAAGTTCAACGTGGTGCTCAAACCTTCGTCACCGGCCTTTATCACCGGGTGACCCCCGGACGTTCGCAACGGACGTGGTGCCCACCTCGTAACAGCTCGTCACCGTGGTGTGTGGGTTTGGCAACGCCAATGTCGTACGTTTGATACCCCAACGAGCAAGGAGCCACTTTGAGTTTCACCCCGGCACTCTTTGTGGGCCACGGCACGCCGATGAATGCCGTGGAGACCAATCGGTACACCACGGCGTGGAGTGAAGTTGCGGTTTCGTTCCCCAAGCCACGGGCTATCGTGGCAATTTCGGCTCACTGGTACGTAAACCAAACGGCCGTGACGTCCATGGCGCGACCTCGGGTGATCCATGACTTCCTTGGATTCCCGCAAGAGCTTTTTGCTTTTGACTATCCCGTGGTCGGTTCGCCCGATCTAGCCCGTCGGGTGGCCGACCTCGTACAACCCGACGTGGTGGCTCTCGATGACGAGTCGTGGGGGATTGATCACGGAACGTGGTCGGTGTTGGCTCACATGTATCCGCAGGCCGATGTGCCGGTGGTGCAGCTGGCCATCGACGCCACTCGTCCACTCGACTATCACCTGGAGATCGGCGCCAAGCTGGCCCCCCTAATGAGCGAGGACGTCCTCATACTCGCCAGTGGCAATGTGGTGCACAATCTGCGCCAGATCGCCTGGGATGGCGAGCATCGGGGGTACGACTGGGCACAGCGTTTTGACGATGACGCCCATTACCTCATGACAAATAACCCGGCTCACCTCGGTGAGTTACGAGCGAGCGACGACTACGACCTCGCAGTACCCACCGCGGATCACTTTCTTCCCCTCGCCTACATTGCGGGTATTGCGGCGGTGGCCAACGCCACTGTTTCCACCTTTGCTCGGGGGTGCACGATGGGTTCACTCTCGATGACGAGCTACCACGTAGGTAACGCCGGATTGGAGGCATCGTTCAATCTCCCGCGAGAGGTCCGACCCGGCGTCTAGGTAGCCTTAGTACCTCTTGGCCATTCTTCTTGATCTTCAACGTGTCTCATTCGAGGGCTCTGACCGGACCCTGCTGCGTGACCTCGGACTCACTATTTCGACCGGTGATCGTATTGGCGTAGTTGGAATTAACGGAGCCGGTAAGTCGACACTCCTGCGGATTGTGGCGGGCGACCTAGCTCCCGACGGTGGCAATATCACGCGAGGTCGTGGCGTCACGGTCGGTTTCTTAGAGCAGATTCCCCACCTGCCCGAGGGCACGGTTCGCGAGGCGCTGGGTAGTGGTTGGGAAATTGACGCCGCCCTCGATCGTCTGGGCATGCTGCAAGCCGTCGATACCCAGATCAACGCCCTCTCGGGTGGCCAACTCAAGCGCGTAGCTCTAGCCCGCGTCTTTGCCAATCCCGATGACGTCTTAATCCTGGACGAACCAACGAACCACCTTGACCTCGGAGCCATTGAGTGGCTCGAGCAACAGATCAAGGCCTTCAAGGGCGCCATCGTGCTCGTCAGTCACGACCGCTTCTTGCTCGATCAGGTGACGACCCGCATGCTGGAGATTGATCGCGGCCACACCTACACCCACGCCGGTGGTTACTCCAAGTTGCTCGAGACGCAGGCCGAACGCGAAGAGCAGGCCGCCTCGGCCGAACAGACTCGTAAGAACTTGGCGCGCCGCGAATTGGCGTGGCTCCGACGAGGTGTCAAAGCGCGAGCCACGAAACCTCAAGCCCGCATCGATGCCGCCCAGCGCCTCTTGCAGGCCACGCCCGAAGCGGCCGCTCGTAGCGGCACGCTGGATTTGGCCGCCGATATGCCGCGTCTGGGCAACACCGTTATCAAAGCGCACAACGTCCACTTCTCGTATAACACAGAACGTGAAATCATCCGCGACGTCACACTGGAACTCGGTCCCGGGGATCGCATCGGCATCGTCGGTCCTAACGGGGCGGGCAAGTCGACCTTCGTCAATCTCCTGGCGCAGAAGACTGAGCCGACCATGGGCACCATGAAGCACGGCCCCACCGTCGTTCTGGCCTACTTCGACCAGCACGGTGAGGACTTCGATGGATCCAAGTCGGTCCAAGAGCTCGTCGCCGGTCCGCGGGGGATTCCTGGATCGCCGGCCGACGTCGCGCTCATGAAGCGCTTTTGGTTTACGGGGTCGCTGCCCCAGTCCAAGGCGATTGAACTCTCCGGTGGTGAGCGTCGTCGACTGCAGTTGCTCTTGGCGATGTCGAAGCGTCCCAACGTGCTGATCTTGGACGAACCGACTAATGACTTGGACCTCGAAACAATTCGTCTCATTGAAGAGTTTCTTTCCGAATGGCCGGGCACCTTGATAGTTGTCTCGCACGACCGGGCCTTCCTCAGTCAAACAACCGATCGCCTCTTAGAGGTGCACCTCGACGGTTCAATAGCCGACGTACCGGGCGGGATTGATGCGTGGATTGCCCGAGCCGCCGGCGTAATTGATTCTCCCGTCGCCGCGACCACGAGTGCCACTCCGACCGATTCGGCCTCGAAGAACAAGCTGCTGCGAGAAGCCGGCAAGGTCGTCGAACGGATCGAACGCCAAGTGGC
The DNA here is from genome assembly GCA_009726065.1 of Actinomycetota bacterium. Classification (GTDB taxonomy): domain Bacteria; phylum Actinomycetota; class Acidimicrobiia; order Acidimicrobiales; family RAAP-2; genus RAAP-2. The sequence continues at coordinate 32,666 of WLNA01000003.1, read as the reverse complement.
CAAGTTGGCCGACAAGATTGCCGCTACGCCGGACTACGAAGAGGCCGGTCGATTGACTAAAGACCTGAATGCGCTGCGCCAAGAGTTACAAGACGCCGAAGAGCGCTGGTTGGCAATCAGTGAGTCCTAAGCCCTAGCGTTACGAGGAAGAGTTCCAGCACCCCCGTGCTGGTTGAAAGAGTGAATGACCGATGAGTATTTCTGGAACCTTGCCCACTGACCTTGATGTCCTCGTCGTCGGGGCCGGACTGTCCGGCGTTAACGCGGCCTACCACCTGGCCCACTCACCACTCGCTCCACGCTTTGCTGTTGTAGACACCCACGAGTCATTCGGTGGAACGTGGTTGATTCACAAGTACCCCGGCGTTCGCACCGACACCGAGGCCTACACGTTGGGCTTTTCCTTTAAGCCGTGGGTCGGTGCCCCCTACGCCGATGCTTCGGCCATCCAGCAGTACATCGGCGAGACGATTGACGAGTTCCAACTCACCGACAACTTCTTCTTTGGCCGCCAGATCACCGATGCCAGTTGGGACCCCACTGCCGCGCGTTGGACCGTTCGCGGAAAGCACGGTACCGAAGAGTTTTCGCTGACGACCAAATTTCTCTGGATGTGTCACGGCTACTACCGCCACGAAGCGGGCTACACCCCCGAGTGGCCGGGCTTTGCATCATTTAAGGGGCAAGTCATCCACCCTCAGAATTGGCCGACCGACATCGATCTGGCCGGCAAGCGCGTGGTCGTCATCGGTTCTGGCGCCACCATGGCGACCCTGGTGCCCAACATTGCCGACGAGAGTGCTCACGTCACCGTATTGCAGCGCTCACCGACCTACTTCTTCCAGAGCCCCAACGTTGAGCCCCTGGCCGACCAGCTGCGTCAGTACGGCACGCCCGAGGAGTGGATTCACGAGATTGTTCGACGCAAGTCGGTCGCGGAAATGCAATCGCTAGTCCAGATTCAACAGCTCCACCCCGAAATCTCTAAGTCCACGTTGATCTCCATGGTGGCCAAGCAGTTGCCAGAGGGTTACGACGTTGAGCGCCATTTCACACCTCGACACCTGCCCCAAGATCAGCGGGTCTGTCGCATCTTGGATGGTGACCTCTTCGCCAAAATTTCAGAGGGCAAGGTCTCCATGGTGACCGATGAGATTAAGACGTTCACCGAACAGGGCATTGAGACCATCGACGGCGTCTTCATCCCCGCAGACATTGTTATTACGGCCACGGGATTTAATCTCTCCGTACTCGGTGAAGTGCAATTTTCAGTAAATGGTGAAGACGTGAACTTCGCCAACTCGGTGACCTACCGCGGAATGCTGTTCACCAATCTGCCGAACTTGGCCTGGACCTTCGGTGCCCTGCGGTTGAGTTGGACCATGCGGGCCGATCTGGTGAGTCAGTACGTCTGCGGACTGTTGGAACACATGAACGCCGTGGGGGCCTCTACGGTGGTGCCCGAGCTGCGTCCCGTCGATGCTTCGATGGCCCTCCAACCCTTTGTCGACCCCAAGCAGTTCAACCCGGGATATCTCATTCGGGCCGAACACTTGATGCCGAAGGCGGGCGAGCACGCTCCGTGGCAGATGAGCATGGATTTTTGGGCCGAGCGGGAAGAGTTCGTCGACGAAACTTTCGACGACGGCTGCCTCCAATTTCGTTCGTAATTTCTCCTCAATCTTGATGGCGGCAGGCGGGGCGCCGTCCTAGGGCTCCGATACCCTTGAGCACGATGAGCACCGTGTCACTTTTCCAAGGCGAGGGTCTACGCCCGCTGGCGGACAAGTTGCTGGAATCAATCGGTCAGGACTCACCACTCCAGAAGCGGACCATCGTGGTGCCAAGTCCCCAGGTGGGTCAGTGGTTGGAGCAGTACGTTGCGTCTCAGTGGGGCGCTATCGCCAACTGGGACATTCTGCTCGTTGACCCGTTTCTGGCCAACACCCTCTACGACGATCCGCACCACTTTGAGGCCTGGGGCACGCTCGCCCTAACCGGCCAGATACTGGCGCACCGGGGTCAGACGCCGCTCACTATTACGGCGGCATCGACTCGTGCTCGTAATCTCCGTGAAGTTCTGCTCTGGCGCCCGGACCGGTTCGAGGATTACCTGCTAGGCGTCGATCAGGGTATTGAGGCCAACGTGGTCGCCACGCTGCGTGCCCAGGGACTCAAAACTCCGTGGGAGGCGCTGCGGGTCAACGAAATGACCGCGACTACTCAGTGCGTGATCTTTGGCATCCGCGAATTGGCGCACGGTGCGCTTCTGCCCTCGGTGGTGAGCCGAGTATCGGCGAGTGCCCCGGTACAGGTGTATCTCACTCTCCCCTCAGTTGATCCTCTGGTGCACGAGGGCGAGACTTCACTCATCACCACGTGGGGCGCCACCCAGTGGGCGCACTGGCAGTTTTGGCGGGACGCCTGCCCCACCGCACGTGTCACCATCTGCGCTGATGAACCGCGCGTTCTGCGCCAAGCGCTCAGCGGAGACACGTCGGTATCCAGCGACCTGGTCGTACAGTCGATCCAACTTCACGGAACCGTCGGCCCCGGCCGACAAGTGGAAGTTGCTCGCGATGTTATTGCCCGACTACTCGATGAGCTCGATATTACGCCGCACCAAGTCCGGGTCGTCACGACCGACCCCACGCAGTTTGCACCGCTCTTTGATGCGGAGTGGCGTCACCAGGGAAGCACTCGACAGTCGCTGCAGTTCGAAGTGGCCGACCCCAGTTTGGCTCGAGCCAGTTTCCGACTGGAAGCGTTCGAGCGATTTCTGCGCACGATTGACTCGCACCACACCGTTAACGATTTCATTGCGCTCCTGAGCCAGCCAGCCCTGCTCGCCGGTTTGGGAATCAACCAGGCCAATGGCGAGCGGCTTCGCGAGCAGGCTCTGGATGCATTGAGTCTGGGGCTGGATGGCGAGAGCCGCGCCAGTCTCGAAATCTTTAGCGCGGGGGATGATTCAGGAACTTGGCGGCGATTTACCGACCGTGGCCTGCTGGCTTCAGTCTTTGAAGAGACACGGTCGGTGGCAGCTCCGATTGCCCCACTCGGTGTCGCCGAGGACCGCGAAACGATGGCCGCCGTCGCTGAACTAACCGACTGTCTGCTCACCGCGCAGCACGAGGTTGCCAAAGTGCGACCCCTCATCGAGTGGGTTGCTTGGTATCGAGACATTGCCGAGCGACTCATCGGCTTCATCCCGGATGTCACTGATAATGGGCTGGAAAAAATCTTCGAACGACTCGGCCGTGTGGCCGACACGTCCAATCCCAATCTTTCCTTCAGCGAAGCCCGTGATTTCGTTGAATCGCTCGCCCTCTCGCTCGGTGGTGGACAGACTTTCGGTCGTGGGGGGGTCGTGGTGCAGGGCATTGACGGCCTGGCTGATGCACCCTTTGCGGTGACGTGCATCCTCGGCCTTGACGATGATTTGATCCCGTCTCCGATGTCACCACCGGCCCACCTCGCTCCGGCCCGGGCTGGCGACCCGTCACCTCGAACTCGCTTTCGCAGCAGTCTTTTGGCACAGCTTCTCTCGACCACTCACCGGGTGGTCCTCTTTACGACGGATCGGTCGGTGCGAGATAGTTCTCCCATTGGCCTCTCGGTACCGCTCGCGGAACTCGATGGCGCGCTGCGACCCATCCTCGGCCATCAAGGCATCGCCATGCGTCGTCATCCCCGCCACGGATTCTCTATCAATATTGAGACGGAGAAAGTGATCGCCGACGTCGTACCAACTCTTTCGGAGTCGGATGGCTTGCTCTCTACCGCGTTCTCGCTAGACGGAGCTCACGCCCAACTCGCCACGCTGCTGTTGGCGCGGGTGAATGCTGACCTCAATCTCGAATCAGATGTACCGGTCTCGACGAAACGTGAGAGTGCTCCGCTCGAGATAGACCTCATTGAACTGGAGCGATTCCTAAAAAACCCTCAAGGAACCTACGCCACCAAGTTCCTCGGCAACGCCCGCATCGCCGACTCGAACGACGAAGCCGGACGCACGCCGCGACGGGGGCTTTCGCCGCATCGTGAAGTACCCACTATCAAACGTCAATTGGTAGCCGAAGGGTTGACCCGGGATTTCGGCGAAATGGGAGAGCACATTGATGACCTCACGGGCCTAGTGGCGCCCGCCTTTCGATTCGAAGTCGAATCCAAAATTGATCGAACCCGTCTCGGGAATTTCGTGCGGAATCACCGGGCCGACATTCAGGCTCTCGGGGTGGAACCCTCAGTTCTTTCGCTACCGCCAGGGTTTTGCGTTGGTCAAAAACCTCGAGAACTTCTTCGTGGTGACGTGAGCGTCTACGAACTCGATGATGAAGTCTTAATCGTTCGCACTACCACCAGCTCGAAGTTGGAGTCTGCGTTTTTACCGGGCGTTTTGCAGCTCAGTATCGCCACGCTCGCCACGACTAAGCCAGTTCGCCTCGTGGTCGCCCGCTTGGCCGAAGAAGCCGAGGCCGAACACAACGCCTGGGTGACGTTGAAGTGGCCGGTGGATACGGCGATTGAGAACGCCACGGTTTTCATTCGCATGATTGCTCGGATCTACGACAGTCAGTATTCGCACCCACCAGTCTTCGTCCGCCGTACTTCGCTACACGCCCTGACCGACAAGAAGGGCGCCCACGCGGGCAGCTACAAGAAACTCTTCGGTAGCAAGAGAGCGGAGGAGATATGGGAAGGTGGCTTTGACGCCGACGAGGGTGAGAGTAAGGACCCCATCAATCAGCTACTACTGCCCTTCACGTTCGAAGAGCTCGGTGATATCTACGGTCGGGCATTTGGTCGGATCACTGATCAACTTGTCGAGAATCTGGCACCACTAATTATTTTGGTTAACGAAGGCAGCTCAACGTGGTCTCGAGGGGTGGAGGTCGACGATGAAACCCTTTGATGTTGTGCATAGTCCATTACGACTAGAAGGACGAGATGCCGTACCTCATCCCCTCCTCATTGAGGCGAGTGCCGGCAGCGGTAAGACGTGGACATTGGCCCACTTGGCATCCCGGCTCCTCATTGAAGACGACATTGATCCCACCGCCATGCTGGTCGTCACCTTTACCCGTGATGCCGCCCGAAACCTTCGGAGTCGCGTTCGAGACCAGTTGCGTAGTGTCGTCACGTTTCTCGAGAATCCCGAGGCTAACTGGGCATCTTTTGAACGCAAGACTCGTGACGACCTCCTTGGAGTTCCCGAAGAAAAGATTGCGCTGGTTCTAACGCAAGATTGGCGCCAGGTCTACCGTCACCTCGATGCCCCCACCTGCGCGGAGTGGTTGACCCGCGGTCGGCGCAAGCTCGGCGAACTCGATGGGCTGCGGGCGCAGACTATTCACTCCTTTGCGCAGGACTACTCCGACGCGCCAACTCGTCAAATCATGACGGGAGATCGTTTAAAGGCACAGGCCTTTAATGAAGTACTCGCGAGTGCGGTGCGAAAGTCCCCTGATCTCTACCGCCAGTTAAGCCAAATCTCTCTCGTGGAACTCATTGAGAAACTGGCCTTTGACTACTACGACGCGGGTGGTCGTGGCTCCCATGTGCCTCTGCCATCCACGCTTCGCCTAGTGCCCAGCGAGGGTGACCTTGTAGAAGATCCCCACCGAGACGTGGCGCTGTTTAGCCGCATGATTGTCGAAGACACGTCGCGTCGGTATGTCGAGCTCCTCGAAGCGGCCGGCCTGACCACGTTTGGTGACCTCTTAGTGGCGCTTCGTCGTCGTCTCGACGGACCACACGGCCGGGCTTTTAAACAGGAGATGCGCCACAACTTCCGTGTGGTGATGATTGATGAATTCCAGGACACCGATCCACTGCAGTGGTCCATCTTTGAAGATCTGTTTAAGGGCGCACCCGAGACGCGACTAGTCATGGTCGGTGATCCCAAACAGGCTATCTACGCCTTCCGTTCCGGAAGTGTCGACACGTTCCTCGCCGTTCGAGATCAGTGCGAGCGAGACGGTGTACCGATTTCGACACTGAACTTCAATCACCGCTCTACCGAAGGTGTGCTCGACGCCGTGAACACCGTCTTTCGGGGGGCATCGTTTACCTACCCCACGGCCAGCGCGGCGTCCTCGTCGATCACGTTTGAACCAGCGCGGGCCTGGCCTCAGTCAATCGAACAATCCGTGAATCTTCTCGCCGACGACGAAGTCACGGCATCGGTTCACGTGCGAGCGGGCAAGTATGAAGCCAAGAGCGACACCACGGAAGAAGATGTCGTTCGTTACGTGCAACTGCTGCACGAACGAGGCGAAAAGTACTCCGACATTGCGGTCCTGTGTTACACCAATCGCCAGTGCTTGATGATTCAGTCGCAACTTCGTGCGAATCACATTCCGTCCGTCTCTTCATCGGATGATGATGTCTTTAAGAGCCCTGCGGCTCTGCATCTCCGCCTGCTGTTGGCGGCTCTGGCCGAACCCGAGCACGTGGCCTACACCGCCGCATTAGCGATGACGTGGTTTAGAGAGATTGACAACCTGCACGTGGAAATCAACGAGGTCGTGAGTGACTTCGCCCGCTTTGGCGTCTCGGCCGTAGTTCGCTTCGTCCGCAGCCAGCAGGTAATGGAGACGACGCTCGCGACGCGTGATGGCGAGCGCAACATCACCGACCTGCTGCACCTGACCGAGGCATTAGCGAGGGAGTGTCGCGACATTCGGGCGCTCCCGCTCTTATTGACGTGGCTCGATGCCGCTCGTGAGACGGAATCGAGTGACGAGAAGGTGGAGGCTCGCCGTCTCGAAACGGAGTCGGACGCCGTGCAGATCATGACGATTCATAAGTCCAAGGGTCTCGAGTTTTCTACGGTGCTCCTGCCCTACATGCTTCGACAGTTCCCCAGCATTGAGCGCTCTACACGAGAGTACGAACGACTGAATGGGCTCATCCGCTGGGATGCCCCCGGCTGTGTGACTATCGATGTGGCCTCTCTGATTCCCTGGGGACAGGTAGCAGAGCGCAAGGTACGCCGTCGTGCCGACCTGGCGGCCGAGACGCGGCGCATGATCTACGTGGCGATGACTCGCGCGGTGCGCCACTTGGTGGCGTGGGTTCTGGTCCCCACACCCAGCGGTTTCTATAAACCCGAAAGTCCCGAGTGGGTGCGTATGTTTACGCAACGTGAAGGCTTAGGCGTTGAGTCGTCGGTCGCCAATTTCCCCTTCCTCGAACTGCTCTCGAACTTTGTCGAGAGCAGTTCCTTCCCGAAGCCAACCGATGAGGTGGTCTTTGAGTACTTGACGCCACTGTGGAGCGAAATTCCAAGCATTGCGCTCTCGAAACACGGCAGCACGCTTCCGGGTAGTGGTGTCCCCGCCAGGGAGCCACATGGAGCCGCGGAAGTTCCGGCAGCAGTTGATCCGGCGGTCACGAAGTACGTCAGTGCGACACCAATTCCGCTGGCGTTCCGCGAGCGCCGGTGGTCATATACGCAGATGGCCGAGCGTCTGGGTGAGGCTCCGTCAATCGTGGCCCTTCCAGATAGTGAAGGGTTCCAGGGTGATGACGAATACTTGACGGATGACAGTGACGCCATCGCCAGCAGTGTCAAGGGTGCCTTCGGTTCCCTGGCCGGCAAGGAGCTAGGCCGGGCCATTCACGCCGTCTTGGAGCACTCGGTCGGTCAGGTTGGCGTTGACGTCATTACGCTCGCCAAGCGTGAACTCGCCAACGAGGGGCTAGCGGTGCCTGGTAATGATTCGGTGCTGTATCGCACCCTCACCACGGCTGCTACGACACCACTGGCGTACCTCGATGGACGAAGCCTGACCGAGATTCCTGAAGCTCGAAGCGTTACGGAAATGCGCTTCATGGTCTCGCTTGGCGAGACCACCCGCCCCGAACAGATCCGAGCATTGGCTCGTGCCATGCGCCAGTTCGATGACTCGGGTGCCGATGGCCGCAGTATTTTTGATGCCTACTTCGCCACTCTGGAATTGGCCGATGGATTCTCTGAGGGCTTCGCCGTGGGAAGTCTTGACCTGGTCTTCCAACGCGATGATGGATCTTTCGTGATTATTGACTACAAGACGGACCAGATGCCTGGTGATGTTCGCCCCTTCGCCCCGGAGAAAATTGCTCGTTACATGAGCGCCCACGATTACGCCCTTCAGGCGACTCTGTATCTCGTGGCGCTTCATCGACACCTGGTGCGGACGATGCCTAACTACGAACCCGATATCCACTTAGGTGGAGCGGCCTACTTCCTGCTTCGTTCTGCCGCCCGCCCAGAAGATCCCATCGGAGACGGGTCGTTCCACTGGCGACCAAATTCACGGGCCATTGTCGAGGCGTCTCGCACGCTAGGGGATCACTAACTATGGGGATTGAAATCCAACGTAGTGATCGAATGCTGGCTGCCGCCATTGTGCGTCGGTTTGCCACCGAGATCGTGGAGGGCCCCTCGCTTGACGTGGTATGTGGCCTGGCCGCCATGGCCCGCCTGGACCACGTGGCGGTTGACGTCGATGGTGAAGATCGTGCGGAATGGGCCGGTGGTCAGGACGCCGATGAGATTCGTAACTTCCTGGGTGCCCGTCCGGACCTGTGTGAAATTGCCACCAGCGCCGACGTCATAGCGCTAGTCGGCGCTCCTCTGGTCTTCGTCGGAGACCGTTATCTCTACCTTCGACGACTCGCCGCCGCGGAGGAACGAATAGCACACTTCTTACGCGATGCCCGCAGCACGGTCCAACCGCTGCTCGTCGGCCTCGACACCGATGCCTACACCTCAGCAGCGGCGATACTTACTATTGACCTTCCCCACGTGATGCGTATCGCCGAGTTAATGAACGAGCGCTCGGTCTCGATTCTCACCGGTGGCCCCGGAACGGGGAAGACGTGGTCGACAGCTCGGGCCCTTCGCCTTCTTGATGAGCTGGCGGTATCGAAAGGGTTGGCAGCGGGGTCATTGCGTTTTGCCATCACGGCACCAACGGCGAAGGCCGAACGCCGAGCGAGCGAAAGTCTTGCCGCGAGTGCGACCGATAGCTGGCGCGTTCTCACCCAAGACACCGAGCGCAGTGGCACCCTCTACGGTCTTCTCGGGGTCAGCCCGGACAACCTCTCGAGAGCCACGCTCCCCGCACTCGACATCATCATCGTCGATGAGGTGTCGATGGCTGATCTACCGGTGCTCGATGCACTCTTCGCCGCGAATCGGGCGAGTGGACGGAATTGTCACATTGTGCTGGTTGGTGATCCCGATCAATTGGCCTCGGTCAACGTGGGTGCCGTCTTGGCCGACGTGGTGGATGATGCGGCTGACATGGAGTCGCTCATTACTCGTCTTTCGGTCGTACAGCGCACGAAGAACGACGCACTGCCAATACTGGCCGGCGCCATTCGTTCCATGCGCCAACATCCAGAAGCAGTAGAGGGGATGATTTCGCAACTCCGCAGTGCCACGTCCAACATCTCATTTTTTGATCTTCCCTCCGAAGATGCGGTGCACCAACGCGTTTTTCAACACGCCCGTCGACTCGTGCGAACGGCCCAGCGGGGCGATGTCGTACTCGCCCTCCTGTTGACGCGATCATTCACTATCCTCGCGGCAACCCATCGAGGTTCCGGTTCAGTGCGTTATTGGAATGAGTTGGTTCGCGCGCATCTCGACGAACTTCGGCTCACCTCGCCGGGTCAGTTCAGTATTGGGCAGCCCGTTCTCGTTACCCGTAATCAAAAGCACCTTGGAATATTTAATGGTGATCTAGGTGTGGTCGTGATGCACGATGAGGCGCTCCACGCCGCCTTTGCGAATCGCCCCCTGCTACCCCTCGCGGCTGTGGGCTACCTCGTTCCCGCCTGGGCGATGACGATTCATAAGAGTCAGGGTTCGGAGTACCGCGAAGTTGTGACTTGTCTGCCGGGTGAAGAGAGTCCACTGCTATCGGCAGAATTGATTTACACCGCAGTCACGCGAGCTATTCGCAAGCTCACCGTGGTGGGCAGCGAATTGGCTCTACGGCGGGCCGTAGCCAAGCGAATCAGTCGTGTCTCGGGTTTGACGTACCGCTTGAAACAGTGAGCACTCCGTCGTTGCGGAGTGTTTGGCGGTAGGCTCCGCCTCGTGGCATCCGAGCAAGAAGGAACTACAAGACAGCGACGTTGGCTCGCGGCTCTCGGAATCACTCTCTATGCCGTATTTACGGTATTTTCCCATCGCTTCGATTATGCCGCCATCGTTTCTGAGCATCCGTTCTTTCATCTTTGGCAACTCGCTGATCCCCAGCTACTTCAACATCACCTGGCGCCAACTTTGTGGAATCTGCACATGCAGCCACCGCTCTTCAATCTCGAAGTTGGGCTGCTTCTCCATCTACCCCAGGGTCTGGGCTCCCCTTTGGTGCGACTGATTTGCGGTGCGCTCTATGTCGCCACGGGTCTTTGGACCTTTAAGACGATGACACGACTTCGTGTCGGTACGCGCACGGCCATGATTGCGACCATCGTCTTGGTCTATCTTGACCCCGCACAGCTCTTCTTTGCCCAAAGTGTGCTCTACGTGGGAACGGCCGCTGCACTGGCCACGGGGACTGCCTATTTTGCGGTTCGATTTGCGCAGGAACCAACTCCCTCCAACGCCGCATGGTTCACCGGTACGGGCACGCTGCTCTGTTTATACGCCACGTCGTTGCAGCCCGTGATGCTCATAGCGATCCTGGCAGTGGTGTGGTGGCTCTATCCCGCCACCCGCCCGGCACTGAAGAAGGGTGCCCTGGTGCCTGTCCTCGTGCTGGTGTTGCTCGTTCTGAAATCATCGGTGATGTTTCACACTCCCATGACGTCGACCTGGGCCGGTATGAACTTGGCCCGCGCTACGACCGACTTGGCATCCATCGAGACAATGGACCGGCTAACCAACTCCAGTGACTTCTCGCAGTATGCCCGCGTACGAGCATTTTCCACGCTTGAGCAGTACGGCCTCCATCCCCAGAGTGGGAATACAGTGCGTACTCAAATTCAACAGTCGACCGGTGCGGTTAATTACAACAACGACGCCTACCGTGGAATTTCCGCTAGGTCCTTGTCGGACGGCATTGAGTTCATCAAACGAGCACCGGGGCAGTATTTCGATCACGTGATCCGAGGCTTGTCGATCTGGTCACTTCCATCTGATCAGTACTTCTTATGTCCGATCTCGCAGTCCGGACCGTTCGAGGGCTACGCCCATTTCTATGACACCGTCGTTGGTGGGCAGATTCGTCCAGTCCGTGATCTCGACGCCCAACAGGATCTGCGATTCACCGGTGTGGCCTGGTCGTCACGATCACCATTGGCCCTCATCCTCACCGTTTTTACACTCATCGGTGGAATGTTGCTCACGCTACGGAGCTGGCGCCGCCGTCGCGCTGGCAGTCTGGAGTATCTCCTGCCTTGGTTACTCGTGGCGCAGGGCTTTGTCTTGATGAACGCAACTGATATTGGGGAGAATCAACGTTTCCGATTTCAATTAGGAACGGTGTTTGTTTCGTTCGCGGTAGTTGTAGCCACCGCCGTGTGGCGGACTATTCAACGTCGCTATCGCCAGTCTCACTAGTCTTCAGGTAATCGATGAAATTGAGGCGTTAATGATTGTCTTCTTGCACGGCGTCCCCGAAAACTCGACCCTGTGGGACGATCTACGATCCGAGTTATTGCAACCCAGCGTCGCCCTCTCTCTACCGGGATTTGGCTCACCCCGCCCCCCCGGATTCAAGGCAACCAAGGATGGATACTTAGCGTGGCTCATTGCCGAGTTGGAGTCTCTGGGTGAACCAGTGGACTTGGTTGGTCACGACTGGGGGGCCATTCTGGCCCTGGAAGTGGCGCGCCGACGTAGTGACCTACTCGCTTCGTGGACGGTCGATCTCGCCAATGCTCTTCACCCGGAGTACGTCTGGCACGGATTAGCAAGCATTTGGCAGACACCCGAGGCGGGGGAGCAGTTTTGGGTTGACCAGTTGGCAACGCCGCGGGCTGATCGCGCCGGGGTCTTCCAGCTTTTCGGTGTGCCCGAGGCGGGGGCCTTCCAACTGGCCGACATGGTCGACGCTGAGATGGCCGAGTGCATTCTTAGCTTGTATCGCTCGGCCACACCGAACCCCTACGCCGACTGGGGCGGATCGCTCACTCGTAGTAGCTCGCCAGGGACTGTACTTGTTGCGGAGAACGATGCTTTTGGGGATGCCACCTTGGCCACAGAAGTCGCCGATGCCCTCGGTGCCCACGTGCGGCAAATCGCGAAGGCCGGCCACTGGTGGGCTCTCGAAGACCCTGCGGGGAGTGCCACGCTGGTCAGTGAAGTGGTGGCGGCCATGCACGATAGGGGGAGGTCGTGAGGGTTGTCGTTAATGGCGTTCGTATTTACTTTGAGGTCGTAGGGGAAAAATTGGCCCTCGTCGATGGAGCCATCGTGGAAAAGCCCACGTTGCTAGTGCTCCATGGTGGGCCGGGCTTTGATCACCACGGCATGCGAGGCTTCTATGACCGCTTTGCCGATATCGCACAGGTTATTTATCTTGATCACCGAGGTAATGGCCGCAGTGACCGGGGGCCCTTAGAGTCCCTCAATCTTTTCCAGTGGGGTCAAGACGTGAGGGACTTTTGCGACGCCCTAGATATCGAAAAGCCCATCGTGCTAGGCCACTCCTTCGGTGGTTTCGTTGCGGAGTCCTATATGACTCAGTTTCCCGATCATCCCCGTGCAATAGTGCTCTCATGCACCCAAGGGCGCAGCGACCCCGGTGAGGCGAGCTACGCCGTGTACCGGCGGCTGGGTGGCCCTGAGGTCGAAGCAGCGGCGAAGGCCTTCTTTACGGACCAGAGTTTCGACAATATGCTGGAATTTCAGCGACTTTGCCGGCCGCACTACAACCAGACGGACTCCGCCCCCTGGCCGATAAGAAATGGCATCTTCACCCCTGAAACTCTGGTTTATTTCTGGCGCGATGGTGTTACCCCTGATGAGGGCGGGTGGAGGGACTTTAATTTCCTGCCCCAATTTGACAAGGTCATCTGCCCCGTCTTGGTGCTGGGTGGAGAAGACGACCCCGCCTGTCCGATCGAGTTTCAAGAGGAAATAGTTACAACGTTGCCCCCCGGAATTGGCCAACTACACCGCTTTGCCAACTGCGGCCACGGCACGCATGTCGACCATCCGGATGCAACTGAGGCCATTCTCCGAAGATTCTTCTCGTAAGGGCGTAGTGAAATAGCGGTCAAGAGTCCACGGCCAAGCGGCGTAAAGCCCCTAGTTCCACGCGGGCAAGGGAGGGAGGGGGCGGTTTTTCTACTCATTACTCGGACTGGAGCCGCCTGAAGCGAAATCGCTCTATTTAATGCTCAACCGGACGAAATCACGATTTGCTGACCATTTGCATTGCTGGTAGGGTAAAAAAATAGTTTTAATCCGTACGAAAGAGTTCAACGTGTTAATTGCCAATCCAATAATTAAATTATCTCCAAAGTTGGGTATTGCGAAAGTTGTTGCCTCCTTGGTGTTTCTAGCAACCACTGCGCTAACGATTATTCCAGCCGAGGCGACACCAGTGCCAAGCGCTCCGTCTGCTGGACCACGGTATGTATCTTGGACAAACTTAGGCAACGGCTCAGTGAGTTTTGCTTGGATGGTTCCGTCAACGAATAGTGGTGCACCGATCACCGGATACCAAATGGAAGCTGTGAACGGCGGCACCACGAAGACGTGCACGGCTCCCGCTGGAACCTACATCTGCACAATTACTGGTTTGACCAACGGAGTGACATACACGCTTACGGGATATGCGCTCGCGGGGGTCAATAAGTCACCAGGTGTGTCGTTCTATTCGGTGTCACCCCAAGTAAATCGTCCGGGGCGACCTACGAATGTCCAACTGGATCGCAGTAGTAGTTCCGTCACAGTGTCATGGACTGAGCCAACTTTTTATACGAGCTTGTCGAAAAGTTACGCTGTCTACGCTCTCCTGGAGAATGCCGCTGTGAGTACGGGGATCGGCACAACGGCCCCAGCCTGCAATACGAGCACTACTTCATGCACGTTTGGTCCAGGAATTTTGACAGCCGGCAGCAAGTACAACTTCGTTGTTAGGGCCATTCAGGCCAAAACTGGCGGAGCACTCTCAGACTTCTCGAGTCTCTTCACTGTTGGCGTGCCCGATGCACCGACCTTGGTTTTAGCCTCCGTGGATGACGAACAGTCATCTATCTCTTGGGCCGATCCAGTTCAAAATGGCGGAAGCGCAATCACTAGTTACAGCGTGCGGTACTCGGACGACAGCGGTGTAACGTGGACCACGTTCACCACAAGTGCCACGACGAATCCCGTCACGGTTACGGGATTGACCAATGGGACGTCTTACATTTACCAAGTCGCTGCAACCAACGTCAACGGAACTGGTGATTGGTCGGCGAGTTCTCTCGGTGTAACACCGATTGGCGAGCCGGGGCAGTTGCAAACCGGACCTACCCTCACTGCCAGTGACACTGGAACGGATCCATGGATTACGGTTGCGTGGTCCCGTTGGGGCAGTTTGGGTGCACCAATTACGAATGGTTCAGCAGTCGTTAGTTACGAGGTGCTTGTCTGGGGAACCTCTTACAGCTTCACACCCGCTCAAGCCGGATGCGACACAGGGACTGCTTGCTCCGTGACCTTTAATAGCACCGGTACTGCAGGGACTAATGCAGGCATCGCGTACGGCGTTGGCTACCGTCCGGTGGTTAGGGCAACCACGGGCTGGGGTAGTGGTCTGTATTCGTATCAGGCAGCTATGGTCTACCCCGGTTATGTACCCTCAACCCCCACGGGCTTGACAATCGCGAAGGTATCCTCTACGTCGCTGAGTATCAAGTGGTCCTTCCCTACGGCATCTTCGAATACTGGTGCTTGGAAGGTTTCTAATTACGTCTACGAAATTTATGACAACGCCACCGACAGCCTCGTCACCAGTGCCACAGTCTCTAATAATGTCCGTCTTGTTCTTGTAAGCGGCCTGACCCCAACAACGACCTATTACTTCAAAGTTCGGGCAAAGACTTCCAATGTGCACTACTCCGGGTGGGGTACGTCAACTACCACAACGCTTTAATCAATAGCTACTACCCCGGCTCACCTTCATTTGGAGGGGAGCCGGGGTATTGCTCTATCCCTAGAGGTGGGCCACTGAATCCTTCCCTCAGCTACGTACTCCTTGGCTGATGGGATGTCCACGACGTTGGGCCCAAGTAAAATTGGATTCACAGCGCTCCCCTTTGCTCCATTCATCAGGAAGGGGCGCTCGGTTGAGTGGTCCCTCAAAACGATCATTTCGTGAATTCGGCAATCCTTTAAATTCCGAGGTGACTCGGTATAGTTTGAGATATCAGATTTCAATAGTTCGTGACCGTAATCAGTTGCGCAAGTGGGGAAGCGGGGAAGTTTTATGTCTAAGCGGGCTCCCTTAGTCCTACTGGGTCTGGTTTTGTTGGTCAGTCTTGTCTTCAGTGGTCCAGTTATGCAGAAATTAGTGGGCTCGGTTGGGGGAACCATGGATCAACATCCGTACTCCGCCCTGAGTGTTGTCGATGCCAATCATGCAATTCAAGGAGTCACCTGGAGAAAGCAAGTGCACTTCAGTAATCTGCCGCTGCGTGTCCAAATTGATAATCGATTAGGCGAAAACCACAACTATCACTGGGTTGCGATGCAGGGCTGGCGTGTATTGAGTAGCGGTACTGTGTTCCTTGAATCGAACAGCTCTAGAGAAATTGGCATTCCTGTCGTGGCGGCCTCGGCAGGCATGGTGACGGTTGCTCTTGATGGTGGATCGATTTATGTACGAGTGCCGATTTCTATCCCAGGTCGAGCGCAGGACGTGAAGATCCAGCCGTAGAGCTGACTTCGATCACCACTCCAGCTTCCCATGGGCGATAGGCGCCGAATCACTGTTCTAAGTGGCCGAAATCCTTGCTAATGACTTGGTGTCTGGCTACAATTGGAATACGTTTTCAATAGTGCTGCTACGCAAAGCCGAGGCCCTACTTTGTCGGTTGAAGAAATAGATTTAGAAGAAATCAACGCGGAGATAGTTCCTCACGAGCAGCGGGCTTGGATGACGTGGATTATTTTAGCGATCACAGTGGCGTGCGTGGGCTGGTTGCAAAATCACACAAATCCTGGTGTGACGGCTTTTGTGGTGGCCGTAATCATTTGCCTGCCTGGAGCAAGTCTCATGTCGATATTTGCTATCCGACCTACTTCAATGGCGGGAAGAGGCACGCTTGCAGTTGGTCTTGGCATTCTCTCGAACTGCGTCGTAGGAGGGGTTATGAATTACCTCCTACCCCTCTATGGCATCTCTAAGCCATTAGCCATAATCCCTACATCTATCACTCTTTTAATCGTCAGCGTTATCAGTATCTTTGCGTCTCAACTGAGAGGTCGAGACCCTGTTCGATACTTTTTTGAGGGCCAATCAGCGCTGATGACGCTACGAAGCATTCCATTCGTTGCTTTACCGGTTGTTTCAGTGCTCGGTGCGGCGCGGCTCAACAATCAACAGAGCCCCGCCCTTGCTGAAGTTGCGCTCATCCTCGCAGTTCTCACCCTCGCTGCAGGAATTACCTACGCCTACTTTTGCCGGGAGAACCGTCCCCCACTGGGACTGGTGTATTTCAGTACCTTAGGTATTCTGCTCTCTAGCTCACTGCGTGGAGACCGTAGTTTCGGCTGGGATATCCAGAAGGAATACGGAGTGATGGCGCACACCATCTCGCAGCAAATTTGGCACGTCCCTGCGAATCACGATGCCTATGCGTCAATGCTCAGCCTGACCATCTTCCCATCGATGTTGAGCTCCGTCGCAGGGCTTTCCGCATTGACGTTTTGCCGCGTTCTGGTTCCAATGTTGCTCGCCCTTTTGCCGGTTGCCGTAATTGCAATTATGTCAGTACGAATTCGATTTATGGAGAAAGTCCAACCGCCTATAGCCAATTGGATTTGCTTGGCCACTGCGAGCTGTCTGATTATCGGAGCGGCAGTATTTCCGAATGAACTACCCGCTATTGGTCGTCAGTCAATCGCCATGATTATGGTCGCGGGAATCATTTTGGCATGGTTCGATGCAGATATTGCAGAGTCGAAAGCCCGGATCGTTTCGTTGTCACTGCTTGCGGGGTTAGCTTTCGTTCACTACACAACGGCGTACATTCTGATGGTAATCATCTCTGGTGCTTGGCTGAGTATCCTGCTTGCCCGTTTTATTCGAAAGCGATTCAAGGCTGATGACCATACGGATGTCGCCACCTTCGGAAATCTCATAACGTGGGTCGCCGTTAGCGTCAGCACATCGACAGCGTTGCTATGGAATCTCCTTATCACTCATAACGATGCGTTGTCGCTTCCACGTGCAACGATTGCCAAGAACGGAGTTGGCCTGGTTAGCGTGATCTCGACGGCTGCGGTTTCTGCGAAGGAGTACAGCAAAGCCATCTTGCAGGAAGCAGCAACAATCAAATGGCTTGAGGTCCCTCCGGGTGCAAGTAGCTATAGCTTGGTCGACGACAAGGCACCAACGGTGCAGGGTATTGTCCCTGGGATATCAAAATATTTTCATGGTTTAACATTTGCATCACATGAAATGATTATTTTGATGGAAGTTCTCGGCCTCGGCTTTTTATTGTGGATGGTCTTGCGTAATCGTTCCCGTATCAATCTTGACGTTTTTGGTCTTGCATTCGCGCTAGTTGCTCTCTCCGCATTACTGCGATTTTCAGGTTCTCTAGGATCTGTCTTTAACCCGGCAAGGGTATTGCCCGTAGCGGGGATTTGCATGGCGGTGCCTGTTGGTCTTTTGATTCAAGCCATTGGAAGAAGGTATCGGGGACTGAGCTTCGTTGCTGTAGGCGCACTGGCTGTGGTTTTGATGGTCGATACAGTGGGACTTGGGTCGCTTCTCACGGGCGGTACACCCCCCGCATCTCTGGTAGCGAAAGGAGAAAATCCTGAAAGATTCATAGTTTCGTCGGCAGATTTTGGAACGGCGCAATGGCTTGGCGGACTCCCCAAAAACAGCGTTGTTGCAACCGACCGATACGGTTATCTGCCACTTCTGAGCGTGCCGGGCCCGCGGGGCTTGATTCCCCACATAGCACCAGGAATGACGGACAAGAACTCCTTCGTTTTCGCGTCAATGTCAAATATCAAAACCGGTCGCGCTCGAGGGAAACTACCGCACTCACGAGGAATCGCAGTATTCCAGTTTCCTGCTGACTGGTTCTACGAAAATTACTCCGTTGTGTATTCAACGGGCGTCACTCGCGTGTACCACTAGACACCTTCACCCAGTTGATGTCAGCGCTGAATAATCATCCGTTGATTATGCAACATCGAATTCGGCTTTGAAGAATAATCGCCGCTTGGCTTGGCAGTCAACCATCCTTGCCGGTTGATGCCATCACTAGCTAGTCGCTAAAGCAAGTAAGTTAATTTATGTGAAAGTACTTCACTACCCTCGCGACCGTAATCCCTATGGAGATCGTCTCAATGAGGCGCTCGAAGCTGAGGGCGTTAAGACGGGGTATCTAGAAAAGTTGTTTCCGTCCGCGACGCTAGACCTCTTCGTCCTGCCATTTCGATCCCTTTTGATGCGTAGCGACATTGATGTCGTCCATATTCACTGGCTTTTCTATTTTGCCCCCCTTTGGATACGGGGACGAGTAACGCGACGACTCATGAGGATGTGGCTGGGTTTTTGGCTATGGTCCCTTCGCCGGGCAGGCGTCAAGATTGCATGGACGGCGCACAATTTTTTGCCTCATCAGCCCATTTTTGATGACGATCGGGCAGCTCGTCGGCTGCTTGTTCGGTACTCGGACATCGTGATTGCATTCGATCGGTCGACAGCACGACGCATCGAGGATGAGTTTGGCGGAGAAAGTGTCCACGTTGTTTTGCCGGCTGCCGAGTCCCCGACGCGGTTCAATCGCGAGACGGCTCGTCTGAGCCTCGGGCTCACACCTGATGAACACCTCATCGTTCTCCTGGGAACGATTGCCCCGTACAAAGGTACCGATCAAGCGTTTAGGGTCCTCATCGAGTGGGCCGATCACAATCCTGAAAAGGCGCAGCGTGTACGAGTCGTGGTGGCCGGCGCGCTTTCGGATCCGACCACCAGGATCGAAATACAACAACTCGTCACGGACCTTCGAACGAAGCATGTTGTTGTAGAAACCTATTTTGATCGGATTAGTGACGAAGAACTCGACAAGTACTACGCCGCCGCGGATGCAACCTTTCTCCTCTTTCGTAATATCACCAATTCCAGCTCACTCGCCAACGCGCTCGCAGCAGGGACTCCGGTTATTGTGAACTCGTTCCCTTCGCTCGAACATTTTAAATCCGACGCAACGCTGGTAGTTAGTAATCATGCTGAGGCCGTGGAGGCCTTAATTAAGGTGCTGTCATGGTCCGAAGCTGAGCGCACGGCTGCACGAGCAGCCGCGTTGGAATGGGCATCGACAAGAACCTGGCGTGCTGTCGGGCAAGAAACCGCAGCACTGTATCGGGAAGCGTTGAGGTCGTAATTGCTGTCAATTCGTTTGTGGGCAGTGCCCAGATAGCATGCGAGTCAACAGTTCTAAGTTAAATTAATTTAAAAGACTTTTGAACTGGTTTAGCCTGGAAGAAGAAAATCACCAATGTCCACACTCTTGATTTCGATTCCCGTACATGAATCACCAGACGTCGTCAACGATCAAATTGCCAACGTGCTCACTATGAATCCGGAATCTCTCGTTGTTCTCCATGTGAGCCGTGAATTTCGAACACGTCGATTTGGGGGGCCGGTAGAGATGGCACCTTCTGAACGCGTTCTAATCAATCCCACTCGCTTCAGCACAAAATCTCAAGGACTGCTTGGGATACACCTCTCCAACTATTTGTACGCTGCTACGCGCTGCCAGTTTGATTCTTTCGCCATAAATGCCAGTAACGATATGTACGTTCGATCGGGTGCTGAAGGTTATGCGGTGTCATTTGATGCGCTTGCCCGCCCCATTCGAATCCCGGAAGATTCGACATGGTCTCACGCCCGGGCTGTTCGCAAACATGAGTATTTGAGTCAATTAACTAGCTATCTCAAGATCGATGGCGTACGTGCATCAACCCCAGAAGGGACGGCATACAACGCAGAACTCATGCGAGATATGGCTGATATTTTGACAAGAGTTCTTCCGTACGAACGAGCCTCCACCGCCTATCCAGATGAAGAGACTGTGCTACCAACGATTGCCGCCAGTTTGACGCAAGACATTGGCCTGCCTTTTGTCTACAGTGAAGTGACTACGGGCGGCCTGCTGACTCCCTCGTTAGTGGAAGATGTGAGAGCTGGAAGAGTTGAAGTGCCGGCAAAGAGTTTTTATGGGAGTCCTCAGCAATACTCTGCTTATGACGAATCAAATCTCTATGCCGTGAAGCGCGTGCCGCGCCTCATCGATGATCCACTACGTGAGTACATCCGAGGGCTATCAGGATGAAGGACAACGATAAGAAACGTCTGGTGATGGACCTTGATGGAACGTTATGCCATCCCAAGCCCATTGGTGGCACGTATGCCGACTGCGCCCCCCGGCTTGATGTAATTCAACGTCTCCGTGAATTTCAGCGTGCTGGCTACTACATCATCATTTCAACATCACGCCAAGTTCGTACCTATGGTGGCAGGGTGGGCTTGCTTAATGTCGAAACTCTTCCCGGAGTTCTTGATTGGCTCCAACGACATGACGTGCCATACGACGAAGTTGAGGTTGCGAAGCCCTGGTGTGGTTTTGAAGGTTTTTACGTAGATGATCGAGCAATCAGGCCGTCTGAATTCTTACGGAACAATGAAGACGAATTGCTGGATTTAATCAGACACGAAACTGAAGGTTGACGTGCGTGCGCTGGTAGTGCCAACTGCGAAGTTGGTTGGGATTGATCTTCAGACGGTCCATGGTCCGGTACCCCCAGTCTTAGTCCCTTTGCGTACCGTGCCCCTCCTAGCGAGCCTGATTCAAACGTACGAATCGTCTGTCGATGTGATCTACGTATTAGTCCATGAGGGTGCCGACCAGGTGGTGGCCTACTTGGAGTTCTTCCCACACCCCAAAGTCGACCTGGTTGAGATTAATCCGGGTGGGTCACTCGCGGACACCATTAGTGACTTCATAGTGAAGCGCCCTGAGATTTTCGAGATGGACCACGTAATCATCAACCTAGGTGACACCCTCACTTCACCACTTTCAGCGGAACATCAGGCTGCAAATTTTGTTGCGTACGCTGACACGCAAGAGTCAGCTCGGTGGACTCTCTTCAGGAATTCCGAAAATGCCTTCTGGGAGATCTCCGATAAGCAATACCGCGAAGACATCTCCACTTGGCACACCTTCCTAGGGGTTTGGGGATTTCGTGACTTCTCAGAGTTCGCATCGATTTTGAACCGCACCGCGGCAACAAATGGCGTTTCACACTTTTACATCGCAATCACGGAATACTTTGCACATCACGCCCCAGTGCTGGTCAAACCTGCGCAGTGGATTGACTACGGCCATGCCGATAATTTGAATATCGCCCGACGTGAGGCGATGAATCATCGTTCCTTTAATTCGATGTCCTTCGAACGTGGTGGCTCCTCGATCAAGAAAAGTAGTCAAAATACAGCGAAATTGATAGACGAGATTGAGTGGGTTCTGAGCCAGCCCGACGCTCTCCGACCGTTCACCCCGACGATCTATTCGTACGATCTCGCGCCAGATCAGCCGTGGGTTGAAATGGAATTTTATCCCTACCCCTCATTGGATGAATGCCTCGTTTTTGCACGGCACGACCTTGACGTGTGGGAACGTATTTTTAATCGTGTATTCGAAGTACTCGACCTGCAAGGCGAAGAGCAACTGGTTGCCACTGATCTAAGCCTTGATCTGAAAACAATGTATATAGACAAGCCTCGTGAGCGTATCGCTCATTTTCTTGACACCATTGCGATTGATGTACCGATTGATGAACGTCTTTATGTCAACGGGGTGAAGTGTCCTTCGCTCCTCGAGGCCACAGAGCTTCTTCCCCAATTGCTGGAGTCGGCAGGAGCCCTGCGGGCGGATGCATTTGTTCGACTCCACGGTGATCTTTGTTTTGGAAATATTCTGTACGACACCCATCATCATTTGTTGAAAATGATTGACCCGCGAGGTCGATTCGGTCGCAATAAGAATTTTGGTGATAGTTACTATGACTTGGCAAAGCTGTCTCACTCAGTGCATGGGAAATACGATTTCATTGTCCTAGACCAGTTTTCACTCCATCGTGAGGGGGAGGCTAGGTTCGAATTGAAATTCCGGGAAAGACCTGATCATGGTGAGATCGCCCGTATGTTCGAACGAAAGCTGGCTGACCGGTCGGTGGATGCTCGCCGGGTTCGCTTGATTGAAACAACGCTTTTTCTCTCCATGCTTCCCCTCCATTCAACGCGACCTGATCATCAAATGGCAATGCTGCTCCGCGGATTGTCACTGCTGGCAGAGTGTGTGGCGTAATGAAAATCATTTTGACCATGGCGGGAATGGGTACACGATTTAAGAACGCTGGCTATCAGCGGGAAAAGCACGAAATCGAATTCCTGGGGCATTCGCTCTTGCAATGGTCGCTCGCGAGTCTCAAATCTTTCAGTGATGCACAGTTAGTTGTGATCACAAGGCGCTTACCCGGCATTGAGGCGTTTGTGGCCGATGCAGCCAGGCAAATCGGTTTCCATGAGCCAATCATCGTCTTTGTGGACGCGCCCACCAGAGGGCAGGCGGTCTCGGCGTGCCTAGCTCGTACCGTTGTCGATAGTGACGAACAAGTTTTAATCTACAACACGGATACGTACGTAGTACCGTCGCAATTGTCTCCGGAAATGTTGCGCGGAGATGGTTGGATTCCCTGTTTTGTCGCCGATGGTGACCACTGGAGTTTCGTGCAAGGTGACTCCGCCGGCCGTGCGCATCGCGTGGTCGAGAAAAATCGAATTTCGTCAAACTGCAGCATCGGTCTCTACTATTTTCGCCGCTTTGGTGATCTCGTCAAGTTGACCGACTCGGCCTCGGAACGAGATGACGACGGAGAGATCTACATCGCCCCTCTTTTTCAAGAAATGATTATGGCTGGTCAGGAAGTATTTTTCGACCTGATTGACAGCGATAGTGTTATCCCGCTGGGTACACCGAATGAGCTTCTTCTGGCGCCCAAGAGCCTCGTTTTTCCACGATAGATTTCTGCTCAGTAAGCGCTATTCGTCGCCCTGAGAGATGTGGCCGTTCATTCTTCGCTCGGCTAGGTCGGAACGCTAAGGCGTGAAGTAGGGGATTCTGATTCCCAGCGCTCAGCAATTCCTTAGGGTATTTGTATATTAAATCCTAACTATTAAGGAGATTTATGACGTCCGTTTTCGTTTCTGGTGCCAGTGGTTACATCGGCAAACACATCACGCTTCAGTTGCTGAACGACGGCTACACCGTTCGGGCCTCCGTTCGCTCCACCGTCAAGGCTGATGAGGTGATTGCGGCCGTGACGCCGCATCTTGTTGATCCGAATGCTATTAATTCGTTATCGTTCGTGGAGCTGGACCTCCTGAGTGACAATGGCTGGACCGAAGCGCTCCAGAACATCGATGTTCTTATGCACACGGCATCTCCGTTCACCATTGACAAGGTAAAGGACGAGAATGTCTTGATCCGCCCGGCGGTTGACGGCACACTTCGTGCGCTTCGGGCAGCTCACGCCGCTGGTGTTAAGCGCGTGATTCTCACCTCTTCAGTGGCCGCAATTCAGGGTGTCGAATTGACAGAGAGCGAGAAGGACTACGACGAGAGTAATTGGACCGACGTAATGTCACCACTAGGTAGCGATCCCTACACCAAGTCCAAGACGCTGGCCGAACGGGCCGCCTGGGAGTACATCGCAACCGAGGCACCGGAAATTGCTATGACCACCATTAATCCCAGCATGGTGTTGGGTGCGCCACTCGACCAAAACTACGGAACATCGGTGAGCGTTCTCGAACGAGTCCTGGATGCTAAGGACCCGGCCATGCCCGACCTCGCCTTTTCCATAGTTGATGTTCGAGATGTGGCCGCAATGCACGTGAGGAGCATCGCCATGAAGGATGCTGAAGGACAGCGTTACATTGCCGCCTCCGATGCCATCACGTTCATCGAAATAGCCAAGTTGCTGAAGCGCACATTCCCGGAGAAGAAAATTGTGACGCGACGGGCACCGAAGCTTTTAATGCACGTATTGGCACTGTTCGACGGGCAGATTAAGTCAATCTTGCCGATGTTGGGCAAACCGGTACGCATTTCCTCTAAGAAAGCTCAGTCCGGGTTCGATATGAAATTCATTGATGTCGAAACATCAATTGTTGAGACAGCGAAATTCCTCGTTGCCCATTCCGGTAAGTAGATCCTCCGTCAGGTATTCGTCAACACCAGCGCCTAGGAAGCCAACTAGGGACGCAAGAGTTAGAGCCGATTCTTAAATACCTGGTGATTAGCGAGGTTGTTCCCCGACAATACTGGCTCGCTCCATGACTCTGCGTTGTGGCCAGTAGTCACTCAAAGCAAAATGCTGAACGGCGCGGTTATCCCAAAAAGCGACCGAGTGTGGTTCCCATTGAAACCGACACTGGTATTCGAGCACATTGGCCTGCGAGCTTAAGAAGTCAATGAGCTCGTCACTCTCAGATTGGCTGAGACCAACAATGGATTGCGTGAAGGCACGGTTAACATAAATCAGTTTCTTACCGGTTTCACCGTGAGTTCGAACAACGGGCTGCACCGTGGGAGGGTACTTTTCGTGCATTGCCGCTCTTCCCGCGTCATCGAGCGTGTGGCCGAACGCTTTAGTGAAGTCGTTGACTGCTTGCAAGTTGGCAATCTGCTCTTTAGTCTTCTGGCTGAGTCCTTCGTATGCGGCGTACATGTCACAGAATGAAGTGTCACCACCAATGGCCGGTATCTCAATTCCGTGCAGCACTGCAGCGGCCGAGGGGAGTGCCCTCCACGGCACATCCGAGTGCCAAACATTTTCGAAACCACCCACATTGGCTTCTTTTTCAAATCGAACCAGCTCGGGCTGATCAGTATTCGCTGGAATGAAGGGGTGAATTTCTAGTTCTCCGAAACGACGCGCAAAGGCAACATGTTGAGCAGGAGTTAACGGCTGATCACGAAAGAAAATAACCTTGAAGTCCAGTAAGCATCGCCGTAATTCCGCTACGAGCTCATCGCTAATTGGTTCCGTGATGTCAATGCCATCGACGATGCCGCCAATAGTTGCGCCCAATTGCTTAACGGTGAAACCAGAATAAGTAAGGGTGCTGAGGCGCTCTCGCTCTTCAGCCAAGTGGGTAACTGGTCCCACCATCACTTTGAATGGCTGCAACTTGACTCTCTGCGGCTTAACTATGGCTGCCGGGTCGATGATGGAAGTCACTGAATTCTCCTCTGTGGATGCATCGAAAGTATCAGGTTGCGGTGAGGAGGACCAAAGTAGGTGTAGATCGGTGATCGAGTTCAAGTTATGGATTATGGGAAATCTCGCACTATCAGCATGTATGTATCTCAGTACCGGCTCGGTAATGACCGATGAAAAGTGTTAATGGTCTACCGACGGCCGCGCTCAAAATCTGAGGCGAATCACACACATTGACTATTCTTGGGGGACGTTGAGTTTCCCGACAAAAGTCGGAGAAGGAGCTTTTATGTCGAGTCAGTTTCGTCGTTTCGGCGTCGCGAGTGTACTGCTGGTACTCGTTGCATTCACGGCTCCCCTCGTGGCAACGGCAGGTTCACTTAGTACGGGCACTCCCGTACGTATCAGCCACGGCTTCACCACCGGACAACCTCCAGCGGCCCAGTTCCGTGGGAGTACCAAGGGTGATGGCTGGGGTCTAGCCATCACATCCGAGCACGTGTATAACCTCTTCCACCACCAGACCAACTTCACCGTGGACTGCCATCTCACCGCGACGGCCGCCGAATGCGAGAACTACCCGAGTCGCGTCAGCGATGGGCAACAAGGTTTTTCTTCGCCGATGGATGCCTCGCTCTGGACTGTGCCTACTGAGCACCGGCTCTACGCCTTCGCCTATCAGTACGCCACAAAGTCGGCTGGCGTGGTTTGTATGAAGACTGACCAACCTCTCACCCCCTTTTGCGGTTTCACTCGCTTATCAGAAGTAAATGAAGCTGGTTACGGCTCGGGGTATTCGCTGATTTCAAATACCGTCACGGTTGGAAAGCGCCACTACGCGTGGAACGGTGTTGTCAGTGCGAATACTGCCTCACGTAATACGTTGATGTGCTTTGACGAAGTCACACTGGCCGCCTGTGCGAATCAGCCCTATCGCGTACCAACGGGATCAACCTCGCAGATTCGCCCCCTGCGCGCGGTTGCCCAACTCTTGAGCGTTGCCAATCGAATCATTGTCACATCCACTGGCTTAGACCGCGTGGAGAAGGCGGCCTGCTTTGATACCGTCACCCAAAATGAGTGCAGTGGAATTTGGCCCATCCACCTCCCCGACGGCGCTAAGCCTGTTTCCTCCGTTCCACTACCGCAACTTGATGCCCAGGGTTCCGGCATCGGTGTCTGTTTTGAAGGCCCGACGATGCCGTGCGTTGACCTCGCTGGCGTTGAAGTCGATACGCCTCCAGGACTCGTAGCGAGCGTTAATACGACGACGGTTCAAGACTTCAACGGTGAGCCCAGCGTTGTCGGGTCCCGTGTCTATGTGGCAATTTCTAACTACAACAATTACGGCGATAATAAGGTGGCTTGTTACGACTACGCCACCGAGTCGACCTGTGCCCACTTTCCATTTCGGCCGTCGAATCTTCGCTTGATTTACACGACTAACCAAGATCCTCAGGTTCCCTCGTGCATCTGGTTGAACGCCGATGGTGGTACCAGCCAGATACAAAACTTTGACGCCTACACGACTAAAAACTGCGGCCTCCACACCCAGCGCATCTTGGTCTCGGGTTATGTGGAGCCTCTATCTGAGTGTGAAGCGCTGAGTTATCAGAAACTGGCCATCTCGAGCCCCATTCCGAGCGAGTATTCGAACGGCTCGGTGACGTTCGAGAATGGGAGCGGTAACCCCATCCCGGGAGTCGCAACGCAAACCATCGATGCGAATGGTGAGGTGGACCTTTCGAATTTGGGCTTAGAAAAGCACCCTCGATTCGTTCAGTTCAGCATCTCGCTGCCGGGAGCTCAACATCTGCCAATCACGATGGCGCTCCACTGGACGGCGGCCTATCACCCCGAATGCGCTATTCGCAATCAATTGGTGACCGAAATTCCAACGACCACTACCAGCGAACCCACTACGACAACGACTGATCCGTCGACGACAACCTCCATTCCCGTAACTACTTCAACGACTCCGTCGGGTGGTCTCCCTCGGACCGGAGGGAATGTCGGACGAATGATTCTGGTCGCTACTTCACTAATCATCCTTGGCTTATCCCTCGAGGCAGTGGTGCGTCGACGTCG
Source organism: Actinomycetota bacterium (assembly GCA_009726065.1). Classification (GTDB taxonomy): domain Bacteria; phylum Actinomycetota; class Acidimicrobiia; order Acidimicrobiales; family RAAP-2; genus RAAP-2. The sequence continues at coordinate 5,107 of WLNA01000003.1, read as the reverse complement.
ATTGAATTAGACGCCCCAAAGTCTTGGGAACCCTTCGTAGAATTGAGTCTGCGTGAGCGTTCTAGATCTCGATTTTGATGTGCATATACGAGAACGAACCAATGAATGAATCACTACATTCGACCACCCAGAATGGCTCGATTCCAGCTGAACGGCACCGACAAAACTACAGGCCCCTCTCGCGAGGGGCCTGTAGTGCCTGAAGCATTGGATCTAGTAGTTGATGATGACCAAGAGTTGGGTCGCAAACAGAACGGCCATAACGATCAGCAAGAGTGGCCGCTGGAACTTGGTCGGGGCCGACAAGGTCTTCTTGGCGTAGTTCGAGGTGCCGTCCAGAGCCAGCGCATCCTGATTAAGGGCGTTGATGGTCACTAGGGACGCGTCAAACTGCAATTCGTACCACAGGAAGTTGACGGCCGCGAAGACAATGAGCAATGTCTTCATGTACGGGTGAGCGTTCAGGTCGGCGAAAAAGATAACCACCGTCAGAATGCTCGCGTTGATTGTGTAGTTTCTGGCGTTCGACACCAAATTCGACATCGAGTTTGCCATTGAGGCATTAATTGCTTCCATTACTGCTCCTTTGCTTGTAGTGAGACAACAGCAAAATCTTGCCACTCTCGTTCTTGGGATGAAGCGATACTTATTTTCCGTTGGCCATTCAAGAAAAATACACGCTATTCCCCAATTGAATGAAGGAAGAATTGATGTTTGCAACCACCTCGTACTTCCCAATGCTTATCTTCAACGTGATTCTCAAGACAGCAAGATTCTTGTGCTGGCAGAACGCGGTTAATAAATCGCTCAACCAGGCCAAGTTGCTCGCACCATTCACGGGTGTTTGGCCGTTAACAAGGGGCTCGCAGCATGTGGCAAAGGTCTCGCGAGTCGTTTGCCGGCAAACCATCAGTATCAAATTTCGTCGGGAGTTCACGGATATCGCTTGGTCAATTGACGTCTCGCAACTTGCACTGCGGGTGTCCAAGGAAACTTGCGTTGGTTATCTACAAGTTTGATCTCCTCAGAAAGGCGTGCCGGGGACCCGGCTAGCCTTACTGTTATGGAATCCAGTCGTGCTTCGGCCCGCCTCGTGGCCACATCGTTCGACGACCGCTATATCTGGCCATGGCTCTGCTCATTATGGTCCGCCGTGCATGGTTCACAACAGCCTCTTCGTTTTCTTATTGCGAATGTAAACGGTCTACTCAGTCCGGAGGGCAAGGATGTCGTCGCCCAATGCTTGAAGTGGCTGTCCGTTGACGGCGAAGTCGTTGACCTTGAAGTCAACGTGCCTGAGCTCAACGACCATCAATGGAATGCGACGGTGTACGCCAGACTCGCCTTGTTAGATAGTCTCGACGAACCCTTCATGTGGCTCGACGCTGATACGTTGCTCCTACCTGGATGGGACGACATCTTCACCAATGGTGATCGCTTGTTCGAGGACCCCGCGATCATCGCCGGAGGCGTTTTCGATAGGGGTATGACCCTCGCACGGATGAAGATCGATGGCAAGAATCAGGCTTTTAATCGGTGCGGTGGCCGATACTTCAATGCCGGCATACTCCTTCTGAGGCCAGATCGCTGGAAGGCGGCTCATCTTGACTCTCTTTGGATGGATCTCGTTCGTCGAGAGAAGGAACTGGGTTTTCAATACCACGATCAAGATATCCTCAACTATCTCTTGACCGATAGAGTTTCTTTTCTTGATGTCGGTTTCAATCACATCATTTCGGAACCTTTGAGTGGTTCTGAGAAAATTCTCCACTACGCCGGCTTCCCAAAGCCTTGGAAATTAGATGAGGCTGGCCGGGCCTTCTTTATTGCTCTCGAAGTTCTGAATTGGGACCGACCGAGTCATCAGATTTCGGGAGGTGGCTCGGCGTGGGTTACGTTTCCCCGATATTGGGACTTGGAGACAAACGTTCGAGCAGAACTTGCCGCTAGCGGTCAGGAATCCCTTGTCGCTGCACTAATGAAACTCCGAGAGAGCCAGCTCTCCCTTTTTTCGAAGCCGGAGCAATTCAAATTTGGAATGCTAAGGCGTATCGCGAAAAAGTTTCAAAGTTGGTAACTTTCTGTGCTGCACAATATTGATGTGTTTCGAAGTGCATCCAGTACGCCGTCAACCAGCACGCATGGTTACTGAAAATCACCACGTTCCATTGTGAAGTTTGGCCGCAAGGCTCCTGTGAATTACTCGAAATATCTTGGTAACACTAGGGAAAATCGAAATTCATACTAAGATTTTGCCGTGTTCAATCGGCCCGAATCCCTTGAGACAAAGGGATTCGCTGGGACAATCGAGCCGGTTCGCTCATGGCCTTACGTGCGGAACATGAAGTCTTCGTGAACGCACCGCCCCCGGATCAGAGAGCGTAGGTACGGGGTGTGAAGCAGCATCACAATGAAAGTCGGGTCCTCGGCTCCATCCTTTCTGGATTTGTTGGAATCGTACTAATTGCGGTTATTGGCGCCGTAGCCACTCATGTCATGGCCATTCACTTTGGCCCAGAACAGTACGGACTTCTCACCCTCGCTCTGGCCCTGACGACAACCGCTCAGGGGTTGACTGAGTTCGGTCAAACGCAGATGTTGCAACGCGATATTGCTCGGACCCCGGACGACGAGGCGCGGCTCATCGGGTATTCGCTCGGACTACGACTTGCGATGAGCGCCACTGCTGCCGTCGCTTTTTCCGTTGGGGGCATCCTGATTTACAGCCGCCACGACAGACTCACAAGCCTGACGATCATAATCAGCTTGACGCTCTTGCCACTTATGGCGTTCATACAAACGCTGTCGTCACACTTTTTTCACGGATTCCGCAATCGAAAATTGGTGGCGATCGCAGTTCTTCAGCAGGTTCTCTATTTGGGTGGGACCCTGCTCGCAATCTACATAGGCGCTCCAATTTGGGCCTGCGCAGTCAGTGGCGTCGCGACCGTTTTTTTGCAGGCTGTGATCCTCTTTGCTATCGCGAGACGTCAGGTGACGCTCCGACCTCGTTTTAGTCGAGTTGAGTGGCGTCGAAACTTGGTGCAGGCCGCGCCACTCGGCCTATCCGCGCTGCTCGTGTCGTTCTATCTCAAGGCCGATATCTTGATCCTCGGTGTCATGGGGCAGCGGTCTCAATTGGCTTACTACGGGATTGCAATTGCCGTATGCTCCTTCTTCCTAGTACTACCTGGGTTGGTGGTTCGGGTGTTTATGCCAGTTATCTCTCGCGATGGCGATGGCTGGCAACGCCCATCAATCGATTTGTTTGGCTACGTCTGGACCCTCGGATTTATGTCCGTCGTTCTCGTATGGATTGGAGCGCCCGTTGCGGTCCGTCTCTTCGCTGGTGACAAATTCGAAGCTGCAGTTATACCGCTGAGAATTCTGGGGCCATCGGTCTTGAGCGTGTTTGTAGCGTCCGCAATGTCTGCATTCTGCGTCGCTCGAGGGTTTCAACGAAAGTTGGGGCAGATTTCCGGCTCAGTGCTCGTACTGAATGTCGTGTCCAATATCATCGTCATTCCTCGCTACGGGATCAATGGTTCGGCGCTGGTTACCACTGGATGCGAATTCATCGGAGTCGTACTTTTAGCTCGTTTGATTGTGCGTAATTCTGGTATGAAATTTGGCGATTTGCATCGTCCACTACCCAGTCTTTTCGCGGCTTCGGTGTCCCTGCTCGTCACTGCTCCATGGTTGGCGGGGTTTACCCAAAACGTGCTCGAAGTTGCCGGGTTAGAACTGCTGGCCATGGCGGTCTTCGTCATGTGTCTGACCTTGGCTCGCGGCTTACCACTGGGCGTGGTCTACTTCCTCGTTCCTCCTGCCCAACATGCCAGGCTCGGGCCACTCTCGAAAATCATCCTAAAGAGCGACCCTCTTCGCACGCTTAAGTGAGGACGAGCCTCGGCGAGTTCACTTCGTCATAGTGAGGCACCGGTCCAAATCGAGACGACTGTCGAGGCCGTCTGGCAGTTTCTTATGCTGCAGTCGCCACTTCGCCGAGAGCTGAAGCCGCTACCGGATCAAAGGGCCCTACGTGCGACCACAAAACTTCTCCTTCGCGAGTAACAAGGAGAACAGTGATGGTGGATCGGTCGAAAATCCCGAGCGGCACCGTAATTCTGCGAATGTCACCGTAGACAGTCATGGTTCGTTTGAGGACCTTGGGAGTTCGAATGGCGGTCGCCATGCCGCCATCAATCATTCGCCTCATGAATTTCCATGATCCGCTTATTGTGGGGATTTCGTAAAACGCCACAGAGGGGTGCTTTTCGACGAATTCGTCAAGCCATGGCGTCCAGGAATCAACAAGCGCTTGGTGGGAACGCGTAAACGCAATAATGACCACGCTGGGTGAACCACTGAATGCCTCCGGCAACAGCACGGTCATTCCCTCGAGATTTCGAGCTTCAATACGGGGGAAGAAGATGCGGGTGTCCATGAACTGAACCTACGTGGAAATGTGCCCTGTTTCTGTTCACACCGCATAGGTGCAAGGGTGTAATGAGTACACCACTCGGATTCTTTCTGGAACCGCTTTGCAATATGGAATCGCATAATTTCCTTGCTTCCGGAGTAGACCAAGGCGCACATTCATCTTGATGAGTTCACTCGCACGCTTGTGCTGCACTCACTGACAAAGGGTCAATTTCCGTCCTATTGGACGGGTCGCGCTCGTCGATTTCGCTCAATCCAACTGAGCTGGATAATTTCTTCTCTAACTAGCGCTGGTGTCACACCGGCAAAGTATGTTCTGCGCCTATATGAAGAACACTTCTCGTTTCCGCATTCATCACTCCGGCTCTAGGGCTCTGTTCTCGAAACTTTTGCGCAGTCTCGCCATGGTTTCCATCGTGGTGGTGGCCGTCGCAGCACCCGTAGCTCCGGCATCTGCCGCTTCGTCAATTCAGTCCACCTGGCACCGCGGTGGTATTGCGAAGATGCGCGTGGCTCACGCGGTGACAACCTTGGGTCCAGTTTCGATTCCCGTCTCCCAGAACCAGATTGGCTGGCTGGCCCTCTCCAATATCGGAGCCGTTGAGCCCTTTAATATCCGCACCGGACAACTCCTCAACTCACCGATCTACCTACCCACCGGCCT